>DASTZX010000382.1:0-2246 GCA_035764045.1 Xanthobacteraceae bacterium
GTCCGAGCACGGCTCGAAGATCGGCGAGGGCGAGCGGCGCGCGATCGAGAACGCGATGGCGGACCTCAAGGAGGCGCTCAAGGGCGACGATCCGGACGCCATCAAGGCCAAGACCGACGCGCTCGCCCATGCCTCGATGAAGCTCGGCAAGGCGATTTACTGCGCGTCACGGCGACCGTGACGCAAAGACGCGTTTCGGCCCGTTCAAGCCTGTGCGTGGCAAGGAGCATCCCATGATGGACGCTATCATGCTCGTGATTGGCTTCGGTTTCTTCGCGCTGTCGAGCCCGGCGAGAGAATAGTCGAAGATGATCGCACTCTCCTTTAGAGCCGCTCGCAGGCGAGCACGTAGCCGACCGTGCTTGGTCTCGCTCGGATGTGATGCATTCGCACCCGATGCTTCGGCACATACGTGCCGGTCGCGGCGTATGTTTTCGAGGCGGAGCGGCCGATGTCTTTATAGGAATCTCATAAAGATGCGGCCTGACGCCGGAGCCGAGATATTCCGGCAAACTTTTGAAACCGTCTGCAAAACGAAGCTGGGGCGAATGCAGGATCGTCAGAGCAAAGGTACTGATTGAAAAATGGGTGGGCCCGACCTCGAGGGGGAGGGGGGACGTGGGAGATCGGGCCCGTTGCGCTCTTCGGGGACGAAGAGCATGGCCACCGTAAGCGGACCTTGCGTCAGGCGGACGTCAGGACGTTACCTTGCCCGCGTTCGACGCGGATTAATGCTTGGTTAAGGTTAACGCCCGCTGCCGCCCGTCTGAGCCCTGCCCCGTGAGCGCGGAGCCGTGGCCGCGCGATCGCTAGCGCAGCACAGGAAGGCATCGCCAGTTCTGCTCGAAAAGATGTTGGCGGGACGTACATGGTAACAGAAGGGGGGCGTCGGCAAACGCGAGAAAGTGACCGCGAATGGACACGGAGCCGTGAACTTCTGCGAGTGGCGGCACGTGTTCAGCCGGCGTTCATGCTTGCAGACCTAACGTCTGCTCGTCAGGCCCGGGGGGAGCGATCCGGAGTTTGACATGCGTGACAATCCGATCTCGGAAGTGATCTCGCGACGACACGCGTTGTCGCTGATCGGGATGGCGGCCGCCGTGGTGGTCGCCGGACCGGCCGCGGTACTGACGACGACGGAAGCACAGGCGCAGCAGCCGGCCGGGGCCCAATCTCCGGCCCAGACCGCGCCTCGCGGACAGTCCGGAAGCCCGACCATGGGACAGGCCGCACCCCAGACCGTAGGCACGCCGCAGACCGGCACGGAGCGGCGCCAAGCACGGCGCACGGCCCGTGTGCAGCGGCGGATGGCACGACGGAACGCGCGCAGGCAAGCCCGCGAAGCGCGACGCGCCCTGCGGCGCGGCCAGAGCGTCGGCGCGGGTGGACCCTCGACGCCTCGCTCGACGCCTAGCTCTGGATACTAGCTCCAGATAGAAGATAACCGCTTGGCGGGGCCAGCGGATCGCGTCGCCGGCCCCGTCTTGACCGTCGTTGCATTCGCTCCTCCTCGCTGCCGTCTGAGCCTGCGCCGCTGCGGCTCAGCCCAGCATCTCTCGCACCAGCGGAATGACCTTGCCCCCATAGAGCGCGATGCTGCGCATCATCTTCTCGTGCGAGAGCGGGCCGGCGCTGTATTTCATGTCGAATCGGCTCACGCCGAGCGCCTTCACGCTCGCCGTGATCTTGCGCGCCACCGTCTCGGGCGAGCCGACATAGAGCGAGCCGTGCTCGATCTCGCGCTCGAAGTCGCCGCGCGTCATCGGCGGCCAGCCGCGCTCGGCGCCGATCTTGTCGCGCATGCGCTTGTAGTCGGCAAAGAGGTCCTCCCGGGCCTGCGCGTCGGTCTCGCCGACGAAGCCATGCGAATGCAGTCCGACCGGCAGCTCCGGCTTGCCCATCTCCTCGAGCGCGCGGCGGTAGAGATCGGCGAACGGCGCGAACCGCCGCGGGTCGCCACCGATGACCGCGATCATCAGCGGCAGGCCGTAATGCGCCGCGCGCAACACGGATTGCGGCGTGCCGCCGACCCCGATCCAGGTCGTCAGGCGGCCGGATTGCGTCTTCGGATAGACGCTCTGGTCCGCCAGCGGCAGCCGCGTCGTGCCGCTCCATGTCACGGGCTGCTCGCGCAGCACCGCCGCGAACAGATCGAGCTTCTCGTTGAACAACTCCTCGTACTTCTTGAGGTCGAAGCCGAACAGCGGAAACGATTCGATGAACGACCCGCGCCCCAGCATGACCTC
>DASTZX010000383.1:0-4075 GCA_035764045.1 Xanthobacteraceae bacterium
ATGATGTGCGGCTGGGTCGGATCGCGCTCGATCTTTCGCCGCAGGTTTCGCACCAGCATCCGCAGGTAGTGCGTGTCCTCGACATGGTCGGGGCCCCAGATCTGCTGCAGCAGGCTGTGGTGCGTGACCACGTTCCCGCCATGCTGCGCCAGCAGGTTGAGCAGCCGGTATTCCTTCGGCGTGACCGCGATCCGCTCTCCGCGGACGGTGATCGAGCGCATCTCGCGGCTGACAGTGATCTCGCCGACCGTCATGGCGGCCCGCCCGGGTTGACGCACCCGCCGGCGCATGGCGGCGCGCGACCGCGCGAGAAGCTCGGCCATCCCGAATGGCTTCACGACATAGTCGTCGGCGCCGAGCTCGAGGAGACGTACCTTTTCGGCTTCGTCGGCGCGGACTGACAGGACGATCAGCGGAACGTCCGACCACTCGCGCAAATGCCTGACGATCTCGCCCCCGTCCATGTCGGGGAGGGCGAGGTCCACCGTCACCAGATCGCGCGGCTTCAACCGGGCCAGGCGAATCCCCTCGGCAGCGGTTTCCGCCTCGTCGACGTCGAAACCCTGCAGCTCGAATCCGGCCCGCAGCGAGCGGCGGATCATCGCCTCGTCGTCGATGATCAGAACGTGGTGGACGACCTCACTCATCGAGCGCCGGATCCACTTGCTTCAGCCCTTCCGAAGACGACAAGGCGACCGGAAACGCCATGGTGATGGTGCTTCCGCGTCCTTCGCCGTCGCTGTGCGCTTCGCTCCTGCCGCCGTTCGCCGTCACGAAGGCGTGCGCCACCCATAATCCCAGTCCGGAGCCGGTCGATGTGGCCATGTGCCGGTGCCCACGGAAGAACTGGGTCCACATGCCGAGTTTTTCCGCCTCGGTGAGGCCCGCGCCTTGATCGCGCACGATGAGCCGCACCGTGCCGGCCTCGGTATCGGTCGCAATCTCGATGAGCGACTGCGGGGGCGAATACTTCGCCGCGTTGTCGAGCGCCTGCAGCAGCGCCTGCTCGACCAGCATCGAGTCGACGAAGAGAAGCGGCAGATTGTCCTGCAGGCGCAGCTTGAGCTCGCGCCCCGCATAACGCGCCCGGAAACGCTCCACCGCCGCATTCACGATGTCGGTCGGATCGCACCACTGGCGTTCAGGGCGCACGCCGCGGCTGCTGATCCTGCTGGCATCGAGGAGGGTCTGGATATCGTAATTGTGCCGCTCCGCCTCGGCCTGGATGGCGTCGACGAGACCGGCGAGGCGGCGATCGGCAGCGATCGACGGAACGTCGCGCAGCACCGAAGCCGAGCACAGGATCGAGGTGAGCGGCGAGCGCAGGTCGTGCGACACGGAGCCGATCAATGCGTCGCGCAGGCGGTCGGTCTCGGCGCGCAGGGCCGCCTCGTGCAGCGCCCGGCCGATATCGAGATTGTCGAGGGTCGTTTCGACCTCCGCCAGCGAGGCGTCGATGTGGCGCCGGATGTCCTCGACTGCCGAGCGTGGGGCCTTCCCGAGCTCCACCGCGATGACGCCGAGCTTGGCCTTCTTGGGCGATATGGCGCGCAACAGCCACAGGGCGCCGGTGGCGGGATCGGTGACGACCTCGTCGCCGGCGGCTGCTTCGCCGAGCCGCATCGCCGCGACCCGCTGACGCAAGACCTCCGAAACATGACCGACGCCGAGCGGGTGGCCGCGATCCTCGTCGTCCGATTCGCGCCAGAGGAGCACGTTGCACTGCACCGCCGCCGCAAGGTGGCTCTGCACGGCTGCGTAGATCTCCGACTGCGAATGGGCGGCGGCGAGGGTGCGGGACAGGGCATAGAGATCGCGCGTCTCCCTTTCGCGGCGCGCGAGCTCGGCCGCCTGGCGCTTGAGCGAGCCCGCCAGGTGGCTCGTGAGCAAGCTGAGGCCGGCGAAGACGATGAGCGTCATCAAGTCATCGAACTCGGCGACGTAGAAACTGAAACGCGGCGGATAGAAGAAGAAAGGCAGCGCGGCCACGCTCGCGACCGACGCGGCCAATGCCGGGATGGTGCCCCAGCGGCTCGCGACAATCACGATGGGAAGCAGGTAGAAGATGGTATGCCGGCCGAGGTTCACGAGGTGGACCAGCGACAGCAAGAGGGCGGTCAGGGCGACCACCATCGCCAGCGCAGCCAGCACAGGGAAGAGGTTCGATCGGATCAGCGCCAGCGCTTGCCCGGCCCGTGGATCAAGGCGCATCTCGCCCGCCCTCCCGTTGCGGCGCGGTGAACCAGGAGCAGTGTATCGGGTCAGGGGGCGCGCGCCTATATGGCCGGGCGCTGGTTCCGGGGCCGGAAAGCGCGGGTCACACGGCCTTGGGTTCGCGATACAGAAGGAGCAGGCAGAGGGCCATGCAGACCATCAGGAGTGACTGGATGAATTCGCCCATGCCCCGAATCCCTCGGAACGTCACAGGAGTCATAATGAAGCAGGTCCGTATAATTCCCGTATAAAATGGATGGTGCGCTTTGGATGACGCGCCACCGGCGCAATGAGATAACGATTCGTTAAGGAGCGCAAACCACGAGCGCAGTTGGGCCGCTCGCAATGGCGGGATTTGACTCAACTGCCCTGCCGCAGCCGCGCCAGCAGCTTGATCCCCGGATAGCCGTCGGCAGGCTCCATGCCGACCTTCTTTTGGAACGCCGCGACGGCGCGCAGGGTGTCGCGGCCGGCGCGGCCATCGGTGCCCTGGGTGTCGTAGCCGAGCGCGGTGAGCCGGCGCTGGATCTCCTGCACCTCGGCGATGGTCGGCAGCCGCTCGCCATCCGGAAAGCCCTGCACGAACGGGCCGGCGCCGGCGATGCGGTCGGCGAGGTGCACGACGGCGAGCGCGTAGGAGAAGGCCGGATTGTACGACATCACGGATGAGAAATTCTGCCCGACCAGGAAGGCGGGGCCCCCCTCGACCGGGACGGCGAGCCGCGCCTTGTCGTCAGGACGTGCGAACGGCTTGCCGTCGGCGCGAACCACGCCGAGCTCGCGCCATTTGGCATAGCTGCGCCAAGCCGCGCGGCCGCGTCCCGCCTTCAGGCCGGCCGGCCGCTTGACCTCGCAGCCCCACGCTTCGCCACGGCGATAATGTCCGCGCTCCACCAGGAAGCGCGCCGTGCCGGCCATGGAGTCGTCCGGCTTGCCGAACGGCGAGATGCGGCCGTCGTGATCGTAGTCGACGCCCATGTGCAGCCATACCTCCGGCATCCACTGGGTGTGGCCCATGGCGCCGGCCCACGATCCGATCATGTCCTGCGGCGTGCCCCAGCCGCGCTCGACGATGACGAGCGAATTGAGGAGCTCGGATTCCCAGTATCTGCGCCGGCGTGGTTCGCCGTAGGCGAGCGCGGCAAGGGCCGGGATCACGGGGCGCATGTATTTCGGGTTGTCGATCACATCGCCGTAGCTCGACTCGATGCCCCACAGCGCCAGCATGATGTGGCGGTCGACACCGTAGTCGCGCTCGATGCGCCCGAGCAGGGCGGCGTTCTCCTTCGCCTTCTCCTTTCCGGTGATGATGCGCCAGTCGGAAACCCGGCGGTTGAGGTACTGCCAGAGCTGCTCCTTGAATTCGTTCTGGTTGCTGATGAGCGCATAGACGGCCGTATCGGGCTTGAGGCCGCGCATCACCCGCTCATAGGTCGCCTCCGAGATGCCACGGGCCGTCGCCCGTGCCCGGAACGCTGCGACCCATGTCTCGAATCCGCTTGCGCCGAACGCGCGGCTGGCGGCGAGCGCCACCGGCGCGGCCGAAAGCGCGACGAGCAGCGCGCGGCGGGTGAGGGGGCGATGCGGGGTCATCGGCCGGCATGAAACAGGCGATCGGTCGGATTTGCAACCCACGGAGGGTGCGCCGCTCGCGACCGCGCATGCGAAGCCGCGGCGCTGTGTCGGATTCAATACGCAGCACTGCGGCGGACTCCATACGCTGGACGGCGTGACGCACGTCATACGCAAGACGGAAGATTGCGTGTTAGCAGTTTTATGATTCCATGAGGCGCGTGGGGGAGGGCTGATTCGGAATGCGAAAATGGCTGAGCTCACCGAGCTGGAAAATCGACTCTCGGCG
>DASTZX010000384.1:0-6120 GCA_035764045.1 Xanthobacteraceae bacterium
CCTCGGCATTTTGGTGACGCGCAGTTTGCAATGCCTCGACGGAACCGGCAGTTCGTCCACGCGGCTGCATTCCGCCGCCAAATGGTCATGAGCGTTACCGGAACCACGCGATACCGGCGGCGTTGGCTGACTGTGATTCCCACACAGCGGAGGCCATCATGAAAGTCCTGCGTCCCGCAACGCTCGGCGTTGCGCTCGCATTGGGCGCGACCGGCGCCCATGCCCAAAGCGCGATCACCCGTCAGATCACCACCGAGCCGGTCGAGACGACGATCGTTCAAGGCCCCGAGGGCACGGTGATCACGCGGCGTCCGGTCGCCGCGCCGGTGGCGCCGCCCGCTGCGCCCGCTGTCAGCGATGTCGTTCGGGTCGGCAGCGACGCCTACATGGACAGCGTGCACGGAGCGCCGGTGGTGACACGCGCGCCGCGCAGCATCATCCGAAGCGAGCGGGTCCGTCGGACGACGCGCGAGACCGTGGGCGCTTCGGTCACGCCGCATCATGTGACGCACACGCGCAGCGCGACGCGGACCGTGCGCAGGGTCGCATCGCCGCTTGTGCTCGCGCCGGTGCAGCGCCGTGTGATCTATCGCACGATCGTGCAGCAGCAGGTGATTCCGCCGGTCGCCGCTTCGGTGGTCCCGGCGCCGCGGCCGGGCTATCCGCCGTATCCGGCCCCGGCCTATTCGGAGCGCACCGTCGTGGCGGCGCCGGCGACCACCGGCTATGGGGCCGCCGCCTATCCGGCGGACTATGACGACGATGGCTATGCGGAGGCGGTCCCGCCCGCGAGGGTGCCGGTGCACTACGTGGTCGGCTCGCGGCTGCCGTCGAACGTGGTGCTCGCACCGATGCCGGCGGGCGCCGCCGTGGCGGTGCCTGCGGCGCGCGCCTACAGCTATGCGATGATCGACAACCGCGTGCTGCTGGTGGATCCGGCGAGTTATACGGTAGTGGCGGACATTACACCTTAGACCAGGATGTCCGCCTGCGCGGGGCGCGGCCCACCAAGGGTCAGCGCCCCGCGACTTTTTTATCGGCTCTCGGTGTCATGGCCCGCACAACGCAATCCAGTCATCGGTGACGTGGCATGGAAGCCCGTCAGATAGGCCGGTGGTCTAAATGGATTGGGTTGATGTCGCGAGCAATGCCCCCCAGTCCCGATATTCGCTCTAGCCGCGAAAGACCGGCGGCGCGGAGACGACGCGGCGCCATTCGGCGACGCTCTCGGCGATCGTCCTCACAGAGTTGGCGGCGCTCTGGCTCACCGTCGCATAGGCGGCGATCTCGCGTTGGACGCGCTCGCCCTCGTTGCGAAGGAATTCGCGCATTCCGCGCAAATCGTCGATCACGCCGTCGATCTCGCCGAGCGAGGCACCGGCGACCCGTTGCACCAGGATGCTGACGCTCTCGCTCTGGCTCAGCTGGCTCGGCTGGCTCGGCTGAAGGGGTGGCGTGTCGGCGACGACTTCCGGCCGCTTGCGCCGGCTGGCGACATCCTTGCGGATGAACTCGCGGATTTCACCTTCGAACTCGATGTTCGGCGGCGTGTCGCCGGTCGTCTGGCCGGACGGCGTGGTTGTACTCATATGTCCTCTCCCTCACTGCACGCAGTACTCTGCGGTGATGACGCTCCCCAGTACCAGGCATTGGTTCACGCGACTATGACCGGTTCGCGGCCGGACTAAGGCAGGGGCTGGGCGGGGCCTGAACCGGAGGGCCGTTTCCGCGTTACCAAGGGGCCGGTGCGCGGAGGGGAGCCGCCAGGAGCCGTCCCATGACCCACCCGATCAGCAACCGCGTCCGTGAAGCGCTGTTGATGGCGGCCCTGTTTGGGGGTGTGGGCGTGGCCTGGGCGCAGGCTCCGGCCTCGGATTCCGGCAACGTCCAGTCGGCCGAGCACCCCAAGGTCCCCGGGCATGAGGGCCTCGAGGAGCCGACCGTCAAGCAGCCGCCGCCGCCCCCCGCCGCCGGCCCCGGTGTCTTCGTCGACGGCGCGCTCAACGTCCCGAATGCCCCGACCGACAGCTCGACCCGTCCCGCCAAGTTCTCGGCCGGCAATGACAGCCTTGACCATCTCCCCATCATGGCGCGCGGCCCGCAGATCAGCGAGGCCCAGCGCAAGCTCATCCTCGATCGCGTGCTCAGCGGGGGCGCGCAAGCCGCTCCGGCCGCCTCGCTCGCCGCCGTGCCGGGCCCGGCGAGCCAACTGCCCGCCGATGTGGCGATGCAGCCCTGGCCGGCCGATCTCGCAAACCAGATTCCCGAGATTCGCGACACCAAATATGTACGGCTGGGGGACAAAGTCCTGATTGTGCGGCCGGAGAGCCGCATCGTCATCGACGAGATCAAGCGCTAGAGCCGCGCGAGATTGCCCGGATCGGGCCCCCGGGTCTCGCCTGCGGCGGCCGCGAGGACAGGCTTTGCGATCACCTACGGTTGGCTGTCCGCATTTCGGTTCGCTCATTGCGGGCAATAGAGTTGGCCAATCCGGGAGCCGGCTACCGCTTTTTTACCATGTCCGTTAGCGAAATTGCGTCAAATGCCTCTTAGTCTCCCGCCGAGGGCGAGGGACGTACCCATGTCGGTGTCATTCGAGACGCTCAAGGAGCTTGCGCGCGAGCCATCGCCGGGCAAGCGCAATGAGCTGCTGCGCGGAATAGCTGCGGCCTTCTTCGCGGCGCCGCATCGGACGGCGACCGAGATCGACCTGTTCGACGAAATCATGGACAAGGTGCTGGCCGAGGTCGAGCCGCTGGCGCGGCACGAGCTCGCTGAGCATTTGGCGGATGTCGAGGACGCTCCGCGCCGCACCTTGGTGCGGCTTGCCGGCGATGTGATCGAGGTCGCCGCCCCGGTGCTGATGCGCTCGCCGGCGCTCACCGACGATGACCTCGAGCCGATCGCGCGCGAACAAAGCCAGGATCACCTGCTCGCCATCGCGCAGCGCCATACCTTGTCGGAGCGATTGACCGACATCCTGGTGGATCGCGGCAACGACAATGTCGCCGGAGCGGTCACCGCCAATGACGGCGCGCGCATCTCCCAGAACGGATTCGAGACCCTGGCCGCACGCGCCGAAGGCAGCGACCTCATCCTCAATCGCCTGGTGATGCGTACCGACCTGCCGGACAAGATTGCCGATGCCCTGGTGCCGATCCTCACCCGCTCGATCGCCGCCAAGATCGACGCCGCCAACGCCCAGGTTCCCGACGCTTCCGCGCACCGCCTGCTCAGCGATACCCGCACCGTGCTTGCCGATCGCCTGCGCGCCGCGGTCAGCCGCGCGCGCCCGCTCACGGTTCTCAACGACCAGGTGACTCGCGGCAACATGAGCCTTGGCGAGGCCGTGGTGGAGCTTGCGGACGCGGACGAGCTGGTCCCGCTCGCGACCTTTCTTGGCAGCCGGATCGGGCTGCGCAGCGAGACGCTGACGCGCAATCTCTATGGCGCGACCGACGAGACCCTGATGCTGGTCTGCCGCGCCGCCTCGCTCAACGTCGACGCTTTTTCGGCGATCCTGCGCATGCGCAACCGGCGCCGCCGCGGCACCGTGGCCGATCCGGCGCGCCTGATGAAGGACTACATGCGGATTCCGCGTCCGATGGCCGAGGTCGTCCTGCGCTCGGTCCGAGAGCGCGAGCGGGTGGCATCGTAGGCCGGTCAATCCGCTGCATCATCGGTCCGCGCAAGCGGACGCTTTCTCTTCGTCATTTGCCCGCGAAAGGATGATGACGGCTGCAAGCCCGCTAATACCCGACGATGATCTCGGCGACGGTCGGCTTGACGGCGCGGATCGCGGCATCGCTCGAGAGGAATTCCTTGCCCGCCGCGGCCGTGAGCGCATCGGGCGCGGCCTTCGGGTCGGCCGCGAACTTCACGCCGACCTGACAGCCGCCGGGAAGCGAGGCGAGGGCGCCGCCCTGCCAGTCGATCGCGCTGCTCCCATCCGGCTGATCGAAGCCCGACAGCTTGAACGGCTTGCCGTTGAGCTTCTCAAGTGCCGGAAGCGCAAGCCCGAGCCGTACGCCCTTGGGCCCGTGCCATTGCGACTGGCCCGTGATCACGATGATCGAGGTGTCGCTCCGCGCCGCCTCGTTCTGCCACACGACCTCGAGGCGCCGTTTCGGGTCCTTGCCGTAGAGGATCGACGCGTTGATCGCACCGCCGCCTCCGCCCGACACCTCGCCGTATTCGATGCTGTTGGGACCGACGACCTGGGCGAGCTTCACGTGGCTCGAATCCTTGGCGAACATGCCGCTGCAGCCCACGATATTCCCGGCGGGGGTCCCCTTCGGCCCCGCGGTCGTCCGGCTCGCCGGCGTGACCGTGGCGGTCGTGGCCGGACCGTCCCCCGGATTGGCCGCATGCGAGTTGCGCGCCTTCGGCTTGACTGCCGGCACGGTCTGGACCTGGCGCGGGGAAATCTCGTCGTCGGGCGACAGATTCGGCCATTGCTGGGCGAGCGCCGGCCCGGCGAGCGCGACCGCGACGAGGCCGGCGAGGGGCAGGGTACGGATCATCGTCATGCGTCGGTCTCCACCATCAAATCCATGCGGACCGCGCATGCAGGGGGCGCCTTGTGGCGAGCATGGGCGCCGTCACGCCTTCTTGGCGAAGGGATTGAAGCCCGGATGATCCTGGCTCGTCTGGCCCGAGCCGTGTCCGCCATAGGGCTGATGTTTCTGCTTCTTGTTCTTGTCGGCCTTGGGCTTCTTCTTTTCGCGATTCTTCCGCTGCTCACGATTGGCCATGGGTCCTCTCCCTGACAAGCGAGACGAGGGGTGACAATAGCACAGGCCGGGCGGATCTCGCATCGGCATCGGGGGCGATTTCAACACGAGGGACCGCCGCTCCGGGCACGGTGTTGTGAGCGGCTGCCGGGATTCCATGGCCGGCCAGTGCCATGGCATGCCATTCCCGCCCGCATGGCGCCCGGGGACGCTCCCTCGGGGGAGCACCGTAAGGGGTCTCATGATTGGGAAGATTGCGGGCGCGGCGCTGCTTGCGGCAGCGACCCTCGTGCCGATCCAGCCGGCCGCGGCGCAGAACCCGATCGCGGAATGATCGGCGGCGGCATCGTCGGCGGAATCATTGGTGGTGCGGTGGGGCGGTCCCGGCGCGGTGATCGGTGCCATCATCGGCACAGAGGCACAGCGCAACCGGCGCCAGCGACTACGCGGGGCACGACCGTCCAGCGCCGAGGCGGCGTCTGGATTCGGGTGCATCCGCGGTATCGCTATTGAGGGGAGCGATCGCTTCGTTGGGAGCGCGGGCTTCGGCTCGCGCTTTGCCTTTCGGCTTTATCTCAGGGCATGTCGCGAGGGTCGCTGCAGACGACCTTTGTCCTTGTCGCCTGGGTAATCCTCGCTCTTGTAGGGGGACATGTGACGCGCGCCGCAATGGGGGCAGTTATCGTCGCACATGGCCGACCAGATGTCCGTCCAGGTGCTGTCGCAACGTTCGCATAAGTAGAAGTTGCGGAATAAAGGAGCGTCGCCTTCCGTGTGCGAGACAGATTTCAGGATCGAAGGCGTTGGGTTCTGCCTCGGTCGCGCTACGTCCGTGCTCTTGTACGGTGACATGTGTCGGGCTCCGCAATACGGGCAATCGTCGTCACACATTGAAGACCAATCGTCAGTCCACTGGCCGCCGCAATCGGAGCATTTGTAGAAATTCCGGAACCAGGCCATTTGCCCGCCTCCTTGGTTCGCCCGCTCCCGAGTTTAACTAATCTTGGGGTCGCAATCGATAGTATCCGCGTGAAACGAATTCCAGATAGCCTCGATCGCGTAACACCTGGAGCTGTTGGCGAATTTTTTGCCGCACGTGTCGATTCTGGGGATAGATGCGGCTCAATCGATTTTCGAAAGCGTAGACCTTATCGAGATCAAATTCGTGTTTACCGATCGACTCAACGCACTTCATCACCTCTATGAGCCAGCCTCTCGCCTCTAAGCTCTCATCGCGGAGGAAGAGCGTCTTTTGCCATTGGGCAAGCACCGACTCCTTTGGCTGCAGTTGCCCATTCTGAACGTAAAATATCTTTCCTGACGTTGGGATTTGATCGAGCAGAATGTTGCATCCAATCCAGTGCGCCCGCCGCGCTGTCGCCGCGAG
>DASTZX010000385.1:0-9462 GCA_035764045.1 Xanthobacteraceae bacterium
TCGGCCAGTGCGCGGCACTCCTCGGCACGCGCCCGCCACGACCTGCTGTCGTGTCTCTCGAGACGGCCCATGGTTACCTCAATCTTCCATGGCTACTCAGGATGGCTATCCAGACAGGCCAACGTGGCCCAACGCACATGGGTTCCACTTGAGGCTGCTCATCCCATGCAGGCCTCGGGCGCAGTCAGCGCAGTGCGCCGCCACCACGCAGCCGCCCCACAACTCTTTCGGGTCGGTGTCCGGGCAGAGCTTACCTGCCGTTGCGAACCTCAGAGCGGAAATCCCGCAGAATGCTCGCGCGGCCCATCAGATCCTCGATGTCGCGCTCTCCCGCGGCCCATCGCGCCTCAACGCTGCGGCGGGAAAAATCAAACTGCCGCTCGGGTCCCGCTTCGTCCGGCGGGGCCCGGTAGGCAATCCGCAGCACGTGCGCGGGTGGCGGCGTTTGCGAACTCGCCTCTGCATCGGAAGCGGCACCGCGCCGACCGGCCCTGGACTTGAGCTGCGCGATCGTGCGTTGAAGCCGCTCTTCCCGCTCATTCGCCTCGATCGCGACCTGCGTCTGGTTGGCGAAGATCAGATCCCACCGCCTTGCGGCGGCCGATTCGATCGAATCGGGCCGGCCGCTGGCTCGGGAAAACAGATCGATCACCAGGCACACGAGGCCGCCGGCGGGGCGCGGCGCCCGCAGGACGAGGTCGACCGGCGCATTCGCCCAGAGCGCGCCGTCCCCGAGCATGCGCCCACCGACTTCGACGGCGGGAAACTCCGGGATGAAGTCGCAGGACGCCATAAGATGATCCACCGTCAGCCGGTCGCCGGCCTCCTTGTCGAACACCACCGGCTCGCCCGTCTCGATGTCCGTCGCCAGGATGGACAGGCGCGTCGGGGCGCGCGCCAGACGATCGAAATCGATAAAACGCACGAGCGTCCGCCGTAGCGGCGCGTTGTCGTAAAGTCCCGTCCGATTGGTCCAGAACCACGGGCGGAGCGGGCTGAAGACCCCCGGCTGACCCCAGAAGCGCGCGCGCGACCGAGAGCCAGTTGGCGGCATGACGCCAGGTCCCATGCGGCAGGCCGGCCGACGACCAGGCGGAGGCACGCGCCCAGAATTGCCGCAGGTTTTCGACCTGACGCTCCGGCGCACTGCCGGCGATGATGGCTCCATTCACGGCGCCCGTCGAACTGCCGGCGATCCAGTCCGGGTAAAGCCCGCGCGCATGCAGGGCCGCATAGGCACCCGCCTCATAGGCTCCGAGCGCGACGCCACCGGCGAGCACAAGTGCGAAGCGGGCCGGCGCGCCGGGTCCGGGTGCGGCTCGGTCCTTGCCCGCCGGCTTGCGCCGATGCACGGGCGCAGCCGTGCTGCGGGAACGAACGGGACGAGTTGCGGTCGCTCGCGGCATCGTGGGCATTCTCCGGATGCGAGGCGTTTCATTCCCCCTTTTGAGGAGAACGCCCCATCGCAGAATTCGTCTGAACCGGAGAGGCGCCATCGTGGCTCATCGGCTACGGCCAGGTGCTCGGCTGGGGCCAGGTGCGACGGCGAGCGATGCGCGCAACGTTCGAAATCCGACTGAAGGCGCGCCGTGTCGCAATCTCGCGATTGGAACTTCTCCGTTCGGATCGCTTTATTACGTAGGTAAAAAAGGTAGGAACCCACCTTACGGATCCACACCCATGCCATTTTCCGATACTGCGGCGTATTTCGAGGCGCGGGCCAAGACCGCCAGGTCCGACGAGCGACGCAATGACCTGGCCGAGGCCGGGAAGTTCTATCGCCAGCTCGCGACCATCACCTCCACCTTTCCGATCGGATACAAGCGACCACCCGATTTCGCATCCGCGTCCGATCGTCTCGACAAGCGCGCCCAGGAATGTGTCGCGATCGCCGAGGCGATGCATGATCCCGTGTGCAAGGACAAGATGATGCGTCTCGCGCGAACGTACGAGCAAATATCGCGGTCGCTCAAAGCCGCAGAGTGACCCGCGCGGCGAGGCTCAGCGCAGGACCATCGCGCCGACGATTGCCGCCGCCACGGCCGCGATCAACCCGACCATCGTCCAGGCGTATCCGGCGCGCTCGGCGCGCGGCCCGGGCGGCTTGCGATGCGGACGCGCCGTTTCCAATCTGCGGGCGAGCGCAGCAGCGTGCGGGCTGACGGGCGTTCCGGCCGCCTCCTCGTCGGTGCCGAGCGGGGCCGCCGCCGGATCGGGGAACGCGACCTTGTCGCCGGTCCGCCCGCTGTCGATATCCGATCGCAGCTGCTCGGGAGTCGCGTGATCGCTTCGCGCTGCACTGCCCATGTGGGCCAACCCACGGCTGCGGCGATGGTTCGCTAAAACCGCTTCGGGCGGCCAAGCGTTACCATAACGCAGCAGCCTGTCCGCGCCGGAACCGGCGGCGCATTGGCCGGTTTCCATGGGGCGCAGCCGCCCTGCATTGCGCGCCCCGCAAAGCCATTCTTAAGCCAGTCTTGGAGACCCTGACCGTGAACCGGCGGAAATTCGTCATGTCGGCCGCCTTGCCGTTGCTGATCGGGGCGGCAAGCCGGACCGCCGCGGTCGCGGTCGCGCAGGCGGCGCACGGCGACGAAGGCACGCCGTTCGATGCCTCGGCGGTGCGCCAGCTCGCCCGCGAACTCGCGCAGAAGCCGTTCAAGGCGCCCGACAGCAAGCTCCCGGATAATTTGAAGAACCTCGATTACGACGCCTATCGGGCGCTGCGCTTCCTGCCCGACAAGGCGCTGTGGAAGGACGACCATCTCCGCTGGCAGGTCCAGCTCTTCCACCGCGGCTTCTACTACGTCAATCGCATCGACATCTTCCAGGTCGTGCAGGGGCGCGCGATTCCGATCCGCTATTCGCCCAGCATGTTCGATTTCGGCAAGCTGACGCCTCCGCCGGTCGACCTCGATCTCGGCTTCGCCGGCTTCCGCCTGCATTCGCCGATGAACCGGCCCGATTATTTCGACGAGGTCTGCGTCTTCCTCGGCGCGAGCTATTTCCGCGCGGTCGCCAAAGGCCAGATCTACGGCCTGTCGGCGCGCGGGCTGTCGATCAACACGGCGGCAAACACCGGCGAGGAGTTTCCGCTGTTTCGCAGCTTCTGGATCGAGAAGCCGGCTCCCAATGCCGATTCGATCGTGGTCCACGCCTTGCTCGACTCGGAGAGCCTCGCGGGCGCCTATCGGTTCACCATCAGGCCCGGGCAAGCGACCATCTTCGACACGGAGGTCACGCTCTATCCGCGCGTCGATGTCGCCAATTCCGGCTTCGCGCCGCTCACCAGCATGTTCTTCTTCGACTTCAACGACCGCCAGGGCGTCGACGACTACCGTCCGGCGGTCCACGATTCCGATGGACTCGCCATCCGCAACGGCCGGGGCGAGGAGCTCTGGCGTCCGCTCAACAACCCGCGTGACCTGCAGATCTCGACCTTTGCGGATACCAACCCGCGCGGCTTCGGCCTGCTGCAGCGCCAGCGCGATTTCCGCACCTACCAGGACCTGGAATCGCTGTTCGAGAAACGCCCGAGCCTGTGGGTCGAGCCGATCGGCGACTGGGGCGAGGGCGCGGTGCAGCTGATCGAAATTCCGACCAAGGAGGAGATCCACGACAACATCGTCGTGTTCTGGCGGCCGAAGGATGCGCTCAAGCAGAAAGGCGAATACAGCTTCACCTATCGGCTGCACTGGGGCCAGGAGCAGCCGGGCCGTGCCCCGCTCGCACGGGTGATCAAGACTCGCATCGGCGCGGGCCCGGACAACTCCCGCTTGTTCGTGCTCGACCTCGTCGGCGACAACCTCAAGGGCGCCAAGGTCGAGGAATCAAAGGCCAACCTCACGGCCGACAAGGGAAAGATCTCGAACGTCGTGATCCAGCCCAATCCGCAGACCGGCGGCTGGCGCGTGAGCTTCCGGCTCGCTCCCGCAAAAGAGCCGGCGATCGAGCTGCGCGGGCAGCTCATGCAAGGCGACGACCCGCTGTCGGAGGTCTGGGTCTATCGATGGACCAGCTGACGCGAGCGCAGCCGGATTCGCCGCGCGGGTTCCTGCCGCCGGAAGCGCCGCTGGCGATCCCGCCGCAAGCGCTGCGCGGCGCGGAGGCGCGCGGCGCCCGCGCGGCCGCGGGTGGCGGCGAGGCGCGATGGCCGGCGCGCTCGCGGCTGGTGCCGTTGCGGCGCGCGCTCGTGCTCGGCACGACCCTTGCCCTGACCGCCGTCGCGGCATTCCAGATGTACAAGGTGTTCTCGGTCGGCGGCCTGACCGTGCTGGAAGGCGTGGTTCTCGCGCTGTTCGTGCTGCTGTTCGTGTGGATCCTGTTCTCGAGCGTGAGCGCCCTCATCGGGTTCGTCCTCGAGCTTGCCGGTCCGGGGCGCGACCTCGGCATCGATGTCACGGCGCCCCCGCCGGGGATCGCGACGCAGAACGCGCTGCTGCTGCCGACCTACAACGAGGATCCGCGGCGCGTGATGGCGCGCCTGCAGGCCATCCATGAATCGATCGCCGAGACCGGGCAGGGGGACCGTTTCGATTTTTTCGTGCTGAGCGACAGCACCGATCCCGACATCTGGGTGGCGGAGGAAGCGGCCTATCTCGACCTTCTCGCGCGCACCGGCAGCGACCGCATCTTCTACCGGCACCGCGTCGAGAACATCGGCCGCAAGGCCGGCAATATCGCGGAATGGATCTCCCGGTTCGGCGGGCGCTACGCCCACATGATCGTGCTCGACGCCGACAGCCTGATGACCGGAGATGCGGTCCTGCATCTCGTCGGCGCGCTCGAGCGCCATCCCGATGCCGCCCTGGTGCAGACGGTGCCGGTGATCATCAACGCCATGTCGGTGTTCGCCCGGATCCAGCAGTTCGCCAGTCGCCTGTATGGGCCGTTGCTCGCGCGGGGAATCGCCTGGTGGCACGGCGCGGAGAGCAACTACTGGGGTCACAATGCCGCCATCCGGATCGCTGCCTTCTCGCGCCATGCCGGGCTCCCGGTCCTGCCCGGCCGCAAGCCGTTCGGCGGCCACATTCTGAGCCACGACTTCGTCGAGGCCGCGTTGATGCGGCGCGGCGGGTGGGGCATCCATCTCGCGCCCGATCTGCCGGGAAGCTACGAGGAGACGCCGCCGTCGATCGCCGACCATGCGGCGCGCGACCGGCGCTGGTGCCAGGGCAATCTGCAGCATTTCGGCGTGCTGCCGGCGCACGGACTGCACTGGGTCTCACGCCTGCATATGCTCACCGGGATCGCGTCCTATGTCACGGCGCCGCTGTGGGTGGTCATGCTGCTGGTCGGCGTGTTGATCTCCTTGGAGGCGCATTTCATCCGGCCCGACTATTTTCCGCCCGGGTTCAGCCTGTTTCCGAACTGGCCCGTGCAGGATCCGGTGCGCGCCGCCTGGCTGTTCGGCGTCACCATGGGAATCCTGGTGCTGCCGAAGCTGCTGGCCTACGTGACGCTGCTCGTCCGGCGCGCCAAGCGCCGCGGTTTTGGCGGCGCAGTGGCCGCCCTGGCGAGCGTCATCGTCGAGATCGTCATCTCGGGACTGATCGCGCCCGTGCTGATGCTGAGCCAATCGCGCGCCGTCATCGATGTGCTGCTGGGCAGGGACTCGGGCTGGAACGTGCAGCGGCGGGATGCCGACCGGGCGCCGTGGCGCGACCTCGTTCGTCGCTTCGGGCCGCATACCGTCGCAGGCATCCTGCTCGCCGCGGCGGCCTATGCGGTCTCGCTGCCGCTCTTGTTGTGGATGCTGCCGGTGATCCTCGGCCTGGTGCTGGCCATTCCGTTGGCGGCCTTCACGGCCGACGAGCGGATCGGCCGGGGGATGCGCAGGCTCCGCCTCCTGCTTGCGCCCGAGGAGCGCGAGACCCCGAGGGTGCTGCGCCGGGCCAACGAGCTGCAGCAGGAGTGGGGTGTGCAAGCCGCCGCCGACGCGCTGACGCGGCTGAGCCGCAACCCGCCGCTGCGTGCGGCCCATCGCGCGATGATCGCGCCGCGACGGCCCCGTTCGCGCGGGGAGATCGACGTGCCGCTCGCGACCGCCAAGGCGAAGCTCGATACGTGCGAGACCCTCGGCGACGCCATCTCCTTTCTCAGCCCGAAGGAGAAGATCGCCGTGCTGGCGGATGCCGCGGCCCTCGACCGGGTGCTTGCGCTGGCCTCGGAGGAAAATCCGCAGCAGGCCCGATGAGTCTTCGACAGGATCGTCACTCGACCGAGATCTTCGTGGTCTCGACGATGCGCGTCCAGAGCTGCTGCTGGCGTGCGATATAGGCGGAAAGCTCCTCCGGCGAGGCCGGCCGCGCCTGGGCGCCGATCCTGGCGAACGCCTGCTTGAGCTCCTCGCTCGCCAGCGCGCGCGCCACCGCGTCGCTGACCTGCCGGCGGATCGGCATCGGGGTGCCCGGCGGCGCGACGAGGAAATTGATCGAGGCGGTGACGAACTGGTCGAACCCGCTCTCCACCATGGTGGGCAGCTCCGGGGCGAGCGCGCTTCGCGCTTCGCTGGTGACCGCCAGTCCGCGCAGGCGGCCGTCGCGGATGTAGGGCAGCATCTGGGTCAGCGCGGAGAAGAAGATGTGCACCTCACCGCCGAGAAGTCCGGTGAGCGCCGGGCCGCCACCGCGGTAGGGAATGTGGCTGATGTCGATCTGAGCACGCGCTTTAAGGAGCTCACCTTCAAGATGAGGAAGCGTGCCGACCCCGGCCGAGCCGTATCGCAGCGCGCCCGGCTCGGACTTGGCGAGCTTGATCAGCTCCGCCACCGACGTGGCGTTGACCGACGGATGCACCGTCAGCACCTCGGTGGTTTCCGAGACGCCGGCCACCGGCGCAAATGTCTCGGCGGTGTAGCCGGCATTCTTGTAGATCAGCGGCGCGATGAGAAGCGAGCTGGTGCTGCCCATCATCAGGGTATAGCCGTCGGGCTCTGCGGCGAGGATGGACTTGGCCCCGATGGTGCCGCCGGCGCCGCCGGTGCGGTTCTCGACCACGACCGGCTGTCCCAATCCGGCAGCCATTCGGTCCGATATCAGGCGTGCGATGATGTCCGGGGGACCGCCGGCGGGCGATGTCACGATCAGCTTGATGGGTCGGTCGGGGTAGGCGCGGGCACTCTCTCCGAGCAGCAGCGGGGCAAGCATGAGGACCAGCGCAGCGATGATCTTGCGTGTGGTCTTGCGTGTCATGCGGTTCAACCAATTTCTCACGCCGCATAGGCGCCGGGGACAACGGGCTCCTTGTCCCAGTCCGCCACCGGATCGTATCCCCACACCCAGTCGGAATTGCCGTGCACGCTCCCGGTGCCGGCGGCGATATGCTGCTTCTGCGCCGCCGCGTCCCGCATGTGCTTGAAGCGGGCGTTGGAAAAAGACAGCCGCTGCACCCCGTGCACGCGCGGGATGCGGACGCGGCGGAAATTGGCGAAGGCCTCGACGGGATCCCGGCATGCGTCGAGCCAGCGCGCCAGAACGTAGGCGTCCTCGAACGCCTGGCAGGCGCCTTGGCCGGCATTGGGCAGCATGGCGTGCGCCGCGTCGCCGATGAGCTCGATGCGTCCGCGGCCCCAGTTCTGCGTCAGCGGCCGGGTGAACAGACCCCACTTCGAGCACTCGGTGACGAGGCTCAGAAGCTTGGCGAGGCGCGGCTCGGGATTGGGGAAGCTCGCCCGCATCTCCTCGGGATCGCCGCGGGTCGACCAGCCCTCGTCGACCCATTTGTCCGTGTCCTGCTGGGTGACGATGTTTACGAGCTTCTTGGCGCGGATGTAATAAGCGATGAAATGGCAGCCCGGCCCCACCCATTGGATATGGCCGGTCGGCTCGAGCACCTCCGCCGGCACGTCGCGGGCGTCGAGCAGTGCGCGCCACACCATCTGGCCGGTGTAGGTCGGGTTGTCGTCGCCATAGAGCGACCGGCGGACGACCGAGCGCACGCCGTCGGCGCCGATCACCATCTCGGCCTCCACCCGCACCCCGTTGTCGAAGACGAGCACGGTCCGGTCGCTGCGCTCTTCCAGCCCGCTCAGGCGATGGCCGAGATGGACACTGCCCTGATCGAGCCCGCTCGCGAGCGCGTCGAGGAGGTCGGCCCGGTGAAAGCTGGAGTAGGGCGCGCCGAAGCGCGCCGCGTTCTTGATCCGGTCGCTGAACTCGAGGAACTCCCCGGTCTGCATGTTGCGGGTGTACATGCCGGGCGAGGAGTAGGCCACGGCGGCGACCTTGTCGCCGACCCCGCTCGCCCGCAGCGCCTTGACGGCTTGCGGGCTCGCATTGACGGCGGCGCCGATCTCGCCGAGCGCCGGGGCGGCCTCGAAAATCTCCGCCGTCATCCCCAGGATCTTGAGCGCATTGGCGGCCGCGAGCCCGGCGAGCCCGCCGCCGACGATCGCGATCTTGCAGCCCGATGCCATGCGCCCTCCCGTGTGCGGCCGCGCAGCGATCCCGGATGCGGCAGCCGAGCATAGCAGAACCGAGCTCGGATCAAGTGTCGACAACAGCGACGCTCGTTCGCTGCACGCCGCAACCGCGCCCGCTCGCCGGAGCTCAACTGGAGCTCAGCTGCTGGCGAATCACCTCGACCATGCGGTCGGCCGAAGTACCTGACTGGAAGTAGCCGACATATCGTCCAGTGCCGTCGACAATGTACACGAAGCTGGAGTGGTCCACCTTCGGATCGTCGCGTTGCGGCGATGCGGGCTTGGCGGCGTAGACGCTGTAGGCGCGCTCGACGTCGCGGATCGCGCGCACCGTGCCGGTCAGTCCGATCAGCCGCGGGTGGAATTGCGCCACATAGCTCTTCAACTGTTCCGGCGTATCTTTCTCGGGATCGACGGTGATGAACAGCGGCTGCACCGCGTCGGCGAGCGGGCCCAGCCGCTCGAGCGCGGTCGCAATCGACTGCAGGTCGATCGGGCACGCATCGGAGCAGGAGGTGAATCCGAAATAGATCAGCAGAAGCTTGTCACGGAAGTCGGCGTCGGTGCGTGGCGCCCCGGTGTGGTCGATCAGTGCGAACGGGCCGCCAATCGGGTCCCGTCCAAACAACACGGCATCCATCAACTCGGCCGCGCTCTCGACGGGCCAACCGGGCCATGCCAGCCAGCCGCCGCTGCAGATCGCAATGCCCCCGGCGAATGCCGCCGCGAGCGCGAGCTTGCTCGCCGGGCGCGCTCCCGCCGGCTGCCTCACGCCCCGAACGTCAGCCGGGAGCCAGTGGTCGGCAACAGCAGCTTGTCAGGCATCTGCTCACGAACTTGGCGGACGAATTTATCGCCGCTGCAATGCATCGGCGCGACGACGTCGGAATCCATGATCGCCACCATGCGGGCCCCCGGGTTGTGCTGGGCCATCATCGGCAGCAGCGTCAGAAAAGCAAGCGGCGTCGCGGCTCGGCCGTTGCACAATACGGTCGAACGTCGGTGGGAGGGTACCTGGACGCATGCAGGACCACGAACGA
>DASTZX010000386.1:0-2190 GCA_035764045.1 Xanthobacteraceae bacterium
GGGCGGAATCATCACTGGGCTCGAGCGGCAGTGGCGTGCGCCAGTCGGTCTCGCAGGCGGCGGTCGGCACCAGTATCTCCGCGACGCCGCCGGCACGGAGCCGCGCAATCTGCTCCGCGCTCACGCCGGTGCGCGATCCGATGACGAACAGGGTGCGGCCGTTGATCGCCGGGCGCGGCGCCGCAGTCCCCGCGCGCACCGGACCGGGCCGCACGAGCCGGCGCGCCAAGGCGGCGCCGATGCCGCTCGATCCAACGATGAGGATGTCGTCGCGGTGCGCCAGCGCGAAGGCAGCGACGTGATCCAGATCGGCGTCAGACGCAGCATCGGCCACATAGCCGTGACGCCCGCCGCCAACCGCGAGCCCGAGGGGCGCGCCGCTTGTCCAGACGTGCAGATCTAAGTCCTGACCGGGTGACTCCAGAAGGCGCTGTAGCGGGGGCCCGGCGGCCGGTGCGGCGCCGTCGCGCGCGAATTCGGTGTCCCGCAGCGCGACGCCGTCGACGAACACCTCGCCTCCGCGCACGGTTCGCCCCTGCCCCGGAGCCGCCGGCGCGACCAGGACGTGACGCCTGCCGCTGGCGCGCAGCGCAGAAAGAATTTCCGCCGCCACGTTGCCGCGCAGGGTGGAGTCGATCTTCTTCAGCCAGATCGCCGGCGCAGCGCCGAGCAGCGAACGGACTGCCGCCTCGACCCTGCGGGCAGCGACCTCCGGCACGACGTGACGGCTGTCGGTGCTCGAGGCCAGCACATCGGGATAAGGCTGCGTGACGCTGTCGGGAGCACCGTGGCGGACTAGGGTCGAGAGACCTGCGGTCGCAAACGGCGCCGCCGTATCGATCGCGCCCGTCAGGTCATCGGCGATGATCGCGACCTGCAGGCCCGGGCTCATGGCCGATCGGCGGCGATCCGGCGCGCATAGGCGATCGCGGCGCTCATGTTGGCGTGGTGCGCGCGGCCGCTCCAGGCGATGTCGAAGGCGGTGCCGTGATCGACCGAGACGCGCAGAATCGGCAAGCCGAGGCTCACATTGATCGTGGTATCGAAGGCAATGAGCTTGGTCGGGATGTGGCCCTGATCGTGGTATTGGGCGACGACCAGGTCGAACTCGCCCTTCACGGCGCGCAGGAAGACCGAGTCGCCGGGCAGCGGCCCGGTCACGTCGATCCCGGCGCGGCGCGCCGCCTCGATCGCCGGGACGATGCGCTCGATCTCGTCGCGTCCGAACAGGCCGTTCTCCCCGCCGTGCGGGTTGAGGCCGGCGACCGCCATGCGCGGCCGGGCGATGCCGAGCCGTTTGAGGAAGGCGTTGCCGACCTCGATGGTCGCGAGCTCGCGCTCGGGCGTGGCGCGCGCAATCGCGCCGGAGAGCGACACATGCGTCGAGACGTGAATGGTGGAGAGCGTCTGCGACGCGAGCAGCATGAACGATGATTTCGCGCCGGTCAGATGCGCGAGCAATTCGGTATGCCCGTCGAACCGGTGTCCGGCGGCGTGCAGCGCCTCCTTGTTGATGGGCGCCGTCACGATCACGTCGATGTCGCGGTCGAGCGCCGCCTGCACGGCGCGCACGATATAGGCATGGCTGCAGGCCCCGGCGGCGGCGCTGACGGTGCCGTCGGCGATCATGCCCGCGCCCGGGGGCGCGATGTCGACGATCGCCACCTCACCGTCCCGCGCGTCGCTGCCCGCGCTCGCGAAGGAGAGCCCGGCGCCGACCAGGGCATTGGCCCGCTCCAGCACCCGGCCGGTCCCGAACACGACGACGCGTGTGCGCTCGGCCGGCGTGAGCTCGGCGAGGGCGCGGCAGATCACCTCGGCCCCGACCCCGGCCGGGTCGCCCATGGTGATCCCGATTCGCGGCTCGCTCGTCATCGGCGTCCCGTTCGGCTCACTGCCCGGTCGGCCGGCGGCCATGCTCCGCCGGCGGGGCCGCTCCGATCATAGGGGGTAAGATCCCGCATCGGCGCCATCGGCGCGACCTGACGGCCCGTTTCGGCACCGGGCGCCCCCACCGCGTCGCGTCACACGTCCACGCTCGCGGACAGTGCATTGTCCTGGATGAACTCGCGCCGCGGCTCGACCAGCTCGCCCATCAGCTTGGTGAAGATGTCGTCGGCGTCGTCGACCTCCTTCACCTTCACCTGCAGGAGCGAGCGCGCGTTGAGGTCGAGCGTCGTCTCCCACAGC
>DASTZX010000387.1:0-29455 GCA_035764045.1 Xanthobacteraceae bacterium
TCGAGGAAGGCCAGCTCGACCCTGCGCGCCTGTCGCGCGTGATCATCGATCCGCTGCATGCGCTCTCGTTCAAGGCGGAAAAGGACATGCAGTTCCGCGACACGGTCGTCACGCTGCTGCTCGACAATTCCGGTTCGATGCGCGGCCGCCCGATCACCGTGGCCGCCACCTGCGCCGACATCCTCGCCCGCACGCTCGAGCGCTGCGGCGTCAAAGTGGAAATTCTCGGCTTCACCACGCGCGCCTGGAAGGGCGGGCAGTCGCGCGAGCATTGGCTCACCGCCGGCAAGCCGGCCAATCCCGGCCGGCTCAACGATCTGCGCCACATCGTCTACAAGTCGGCCGACGCGCCGTGGCGGCGCGCGCGCAAGAACCTCGGCTTGATGATGCGCGAGGGCCTGCTCAAGGAGAACATCGACGGCGAGGCGCTCGATTGGGCGCACCGGCGCCTGTTGGCGCGCACCGAGCAGCGCCGCATCCTGATGATGATCTCCGACGGCGCGCCGGTCGACGATTCGACCCTGTCGGTCAACGCCGGAAATTATCTCGAGCGCCACCTGCGCTGGGTGATCGAGGAGATCGAGACGCGCTCACCGGTGGAATTGATCGCCATCGGCATCGGCCACGACGTCACGCGCTATTATCGCCGCGCGGTGACGATCGTCGATGCCGAGGAGCTCGGCGGTGCCATGACCGAGAAGCTGGCCGAGCTGTTCGACGAGCACGAGCCGGCCGAGCCGCGCCGCATGCCGTCGCGCCGGCTGCATTGATGCTCTGACTGCGAACACGAGAAGCGTCATCGCCCGCGAAAAGCGGGCGATCCAGTACTCACAGGCCTGTCGGTGTGCTCAATCGCGGACGTCACAGAGTACGGGATGCCCCGCTTTCGCGGTGCATGACGACCGAGAGGCGTGACTGCCTCAGGCGCTCGCCTTGACCTTCTTGGCGACCTGCCGCTTGAGCTCGCGCGCGCGCGTCGACAGCGTGTCCTCTTTCGCCTTCATCAGGAAGGCGTCGAGCCCGCCGCGGCGGTCGACGGTCTTGAGCGCATTGGTCGAGATGCGCAGCCTCACCGAGCGGCCGAGCACATCGGACATCATGGTGACGTTGACCAGGTTGGCGAGGAAGCGCCGCTTGGTCTTGATGTTGGAATGGCTGACCTTGTGCCCGACCTGCGCCGCTTTTCCGGTCAATTCGCAACGCCGCGACATGGTTAAATCCCTGAATCCTGACGTCCCTCGCGCGTCCGCGCGGGACGGATGAACACATCCGTGATGGGTTGGACGGCGGACGTATAGAGAGCGGCGGGAGGGGCGTCAAGGTTGCCCCGGCCTCCCGCCGGCCGCTTCCGATGCCCAAAGCGTGATGATGCGTCAACGGCTTGGCCGTGGGCCGGTGGGCGCCATCGCGGCATCACATCGTCGCGACATCACATAAACGACGTATTCAACGCCGACACAAAGGCGTATCGGATCGCCGTTCGGCCGCGCTTCAGCCGGCGTGCTCGCGAAACTGCCGGAAGGATCAGCGACGGTGGTGGCCCGCTTCATCCAGCTTCGGCGTTTGGCGACGGTGATGTGCGGCCTTGCCGCCGTGCTGGTGGGCGGCGGCGCGACGGCCCAGGGCCGGCTCGACGCCCAGTATGTGGTGACGTTGGCCGGCGTGCCGATCGGGCAGGGCGCCTGGATCATCGATTTCCGGGCCGACCAGTACATCGCGACGGCGAACGGCAAGACGACCGGCCTGTTGCGCATCTTCGCCAACGGCGAGGGCGCAACCACCGCGCGCGGCCACGTCAACAATGGCCGCCCGATCCCGTCCTCCTATACGTCGCGCATCACGACCGACCGCAAGAGCGAGGAGCTTCGCATCACGCTCGCGGGCGGCAACGTCAAGGAATTCTCGATCAATCCGCCCAGCCCGCCCAATCCGGACCGGATTCCGGTCACTGAGGCGCATCGCCATGGGGTCGCCGACCCGATGTCGGCTACGCTCACCCATGTGGCCGGTACCGCCGATCCGGTGTCGCCGGAAGCCTGCAACCGCACCGTTTCGATCTTCGACGGCCGGCTGCGCTACGATCTCAAGCTCGCCTTCAAGCGCATGGAGGTCGTCCGCTCGGAGGGTGGCTACCAGGGGCCTGCGGTCGCCTGCGCGGTCTATTTCGTCCCGATCGCCGGCTATGTGCCGGAGCGGGCCGCGGTCAAGTATCTGGTCGCGCAGCGCGACATGGAGGTCTGGCTGGCGCCGGTCGCCGGCACCCGGATCGTCGTGCCCTACCGGCTCTCGGTGCCGACGCCGCTCGGCTTGGGCCTGCTGCAGGCGACCCGGTTCGTCACCGCCGCCCAGCCGCGCGAATCCGCCTTCAACGCCAAGACCCATTAGTCGATGGCGTCCGCGGCATGGCGGTCGCAGCCGCCGTGCCATGAGGCCGTAATTAACAGTCTGCGTGTCCCAATGACGCCTGCGTCGCTGGATTCCCTCAGCATGTGGTGGCGCCGTCACGGCGCGGTCACCATATGTCGGGAAGAACGAATCTCGACTCGCATCGAGTCAGCGATTCGCTCGCGATTCGTTCGAGAGTCGTTCGCGAGACTTAAAGCGCGCGTGAATTCGCCTCGCAAAGCGTCGCATTGTGGTACAGACACGGCCGCACAAGCGCATGTCCCGGCGAAAGCCTGCCCCCGGGGTGACCGGGGGTGGCGTCCGGTTAGCCGACAAGGCTATGCATCAAGGCCGGGCGCCGCCCGGTCCCGCCCTCAGGATTCCTGATGCCGATTTCCTTCTCCTCGGTCACCTCTCGTGACGCCGTGGCCCGGGGCCATGGCGTGACCGCCGTGCTCGGACCGACCAACACCGGCAAGACCCATCTCGCCATCGAGCGGATGCTGGCCCATTCCTCCGGCATCATCGGCCTGCCGCTGCGGCTCCTCGCCCGCGAGGTCTACAACAAGGCGGTGGAGCGGGTCGGGCCCGATGCAGTCGCGCTCATCACCGGCGAGGAGAAGATCAAGCCGGCGAGCCCGCGCTTCTGGGTCGCGACCGTCGAGGCCATGCCGCGCGATCTCGAGGCGGCCTTCGTGGCGATCGACGAGATCCAGCTCGGCGCCGATCTCGAGCGCGGCCATGTCTTCACCGACCGCATTCTCAACCGGCGCGGCCGCGAGGAGACCCTGGTGCTCGGCGCCGCCACCATGCGGCCGATGGTCGAGCGGCTCCTGCCCGGCGCCAATATTCTGAGCCGCCCGCGTCTGTCGCAGCTCACCTTCGCGGGGGAGAAGAAGCTCACCCGCCAGCCGCGCCGCACCGCGATCGTGGCGTTCTCGGCCGAGGAGGTCTATGCCATCGCCGAGCTGATCCGCCGCCAGCGCGGCGGCGCCGCGGTCGTGCTCGGCGCGCTTTCGCCGCGCACCCGCAACGCGCAGGTCGCGCTCTATCAGTCCGGCGACGTCGACTACCTGGTCGCGACCGACGCGATCGGCATGGGGCTCAATCTCGACGTCGATCACGTCGCCTTCGCCTCCGATCGCAAGTTCGACGGCTATCAGTTCCGCAAGCTCAATCCGGCCGAGCTCGCCCAGATCGCCGGCCGTGCCGGCCGCGCGATGCGCGACGGGACGTTCGGCACCACCGGGCGCTGCCCGCCGTTCGAACCCGATCTGGCGCAGGCGATCGAGAGCCACAGCTTCGAGAACGTGAAGATTCTCCAGTGGCGCAATACCGATCTCGATTTCGGCTCGCCGGGCGCGCTCGCCGCCTCGCTCGCCGCGACGCCGACCTTGCCGGGCCTCACGCGCGCGCCGACCGCCGAAGATATCCTCGTGCTCGATCATGCGGCGCGCGACGATGGCGTGCGTGCGCTTGCGACGAACCGCAATGCGGTCGAGCGGCTGTGGGAAGTGTGCCAAGTTCCCGACTACCGCAAGATCTCTCCTGCTGCGCATTCGGAACTCGTCGTCGCCCTCTATGGTTTTCTCATGCGAGAGGGTAGAATTCCGGACGATTGGTTCGCCGGCCAAGTCGGTGAGGCCGATCGCACCGATGGCGACATCGACACGCTGTCGCAACGTATCGCGCACATCAGGACCTGGACCTTTGCGGCGAACCGTCCCGATTGGCTCACCGACCCGGAGCATTGGCAGGGCGTCGCGCGCGCTGTCGAGGACAAGTTGTCCGACGCATTGCACGAGCGCCTCACCGAGCGGTTCGTCGACCGCCGCACCAGCGTCTTGATGCGGCGGCTGCGAGAGAAGGCGATGCTGGAAACGGAAATCACCAAGACCGGCGACGTCGTCGTCGAGGGACACGCGATCGGTCGGCTCGACGGCTTCCGCTTCGCGCCGGAGGCGGCGGCGAGCGGATCGGAGGCCAAGGCGCTCGGCGCCGCGGCGCAGAAGGCGCTCGCCGGCGAGATCGAGGCGCGCGCCACCCGCCTGTCGCAGGCGCCGGACTCGCAATTTGTGCTCGCGGCCGGCGGCACCATTCGCTGGATCGGCGAGCCCGTCGCCAAGCTCACGCCCGGCGAGAACATCCTGCGCCCGCGCGTGCGCATTCTCGCCGACGAGCAGCTGACCGGCGCCGCGCTGGAGCACGTGCAGACGCGTCTCGATCTGTGGACCCGCACCCATATCGAGCGGCTGCTCGCGCCGTTGTTCGTGCTCGGCGCCGCCGAGGACGTCACCGGCCTCGCGCGCGGCATCGCCTATCAGGTGGTCGAGGCGCTCGGCGTTCTCGAGCGCTCGAAGGTCGCCGAGGACGTCAAGAGCCTCGATCAGACCGCGCGCGCCGTCCTGCGCAAGCACGGGGTGCGCTTCGGCGCCTTCCACATCTACGTTCCGGCGCTGCTCAAGCCCGGCCCGCGCGGCCTTGCGGCCGAGCTGTGGGCGCTCAAGCATGGCGGGCCCGACGTCAAGGGGCTGGACGATGTGCAGCGGCTCGCGTCGAGCGGACGCACCTCGTTTCCGGCCGACAAGGAGACCCCGAAGGCGCTCTACCGCGCGAGCGGGTATCGGGTGTGCGGCGAGCGCGCCGTGCGCGTCGACATCCTGGAGCGGCTCGCCGATCTGATCCGCCCGGCGCTTGCCTGGCGCGAAGGCGCGACGGGCCAGAAGCCGGCCGGCGCGATCGACGGCCGCGGCTTCATCGTCACCCAGGCGATGACGTCGCTCACCGGCTCGTCGGGTGAGGATTTTGCCTCGATCCTGCGCGCGCTGGGCTATCGGATGGAGCGGCGGCCGAAGCCGCCCGAGGCGCCGCCCGCGCCGCCGGCCAGCACCGAAGCTCAATCCGCCGAAGCGCAATCCGTCGAGACGGCGCCCGCCGCCGACGCCGCGACGCCGCCGCCCGATGCAGCCGAGGCTGCGGCGCCGCCGCCGACCGAGATCGCCACCGCGATCGCGCCCGTCACCCCGGAAGAGGTGGCACGGGCCGCGCCGGCGCAAGCATTTGGCGAGGACAGCGCACCCATGGCGCCGGCGCTCGAGGCGCCTGCTGCGGAGGCGCTCGCGGCTGAAGCGCCGGTCGCGCCAGCGGCCGCCGAGCCGTCCGTTGCCGAGACCCCGGCGGTCGAGGCGGCACCAGCCAGCGAAACGACGTCAGCAGCCGAAGCGGCGCCGATCGAAGCTGCGCCGGCAAGCGAAGCTGCGCCGGTCGATGAAGCGGCACCCGGAAGCGAGGCCGCGACGGGCGACGCATCGCCGCCCGGGCAAGCCGCGCCGGCTGCGGAGCCGGAGTTCATCGAGGTGTGGCGACCGGGCGGACGATCGGACGAGCGCCGCGGACCGCGCCGCCACGGCCGGCCGCCGCGCCGCGCGCACGGCGGAGAGGCGACCGCGGGCGACGCGGGCAGTGCCGGTGCGCCGGCAGCGGCCGATGGCGCCGCCGCCACGCCGCCTGCGGAGCAGGGCGAGGGCCGCCGCGGCCGTGGCCGCCCGGATCGCCAGGGTCGCGAGGCACGCCAGGACAGTGACCGCCCACGCCGAGATCGCGACGACCGCCCGCGCCACGACCGCGAGGATCGCCCCCGCCGTGACCGCGGCGATCGCCCCGACCGCCCCGAGCGCCGTGACCGCCGGCCCGATCGGCGTGGCGATCGCGGCGAGGCCACCCGGATCTTCGCCACCACCGAGAAGAGCCCGCGCGAGCGCGCCAACCGCGATCCCGATCCCAATTCGCCCTTCGCCAAGCTCGCCGCCCTCAAGGCCCAGCTCGAGGCGAACGACAAGGAGAAGCGGTAGTGTGCGTTTCGTCTCCCGCCGGGCAGGGCGCATGCCCTCCCTCTCCCCGTTTACGGGGAGAGGGTCGGGGTGAGGGTCGGGGTGAGGGGGCCTCTCGACAAATCGTTGCCGTTGTCATTTGCGGCGACTCAGCGCCCCTCACCCCAACCCTCTCCCCGCAAGCGCGGGGAGAGGGAGTTCGACCTCTGTGCCGAGCCGCGTGAGCGACGATCGCCAGCGCATCGACAAGTGGCTGTGGCACGCCCGCATCGTGCGCACCCGCAGCGCGGCGGCGGCACTCGCGGCGTCCGGTCATGTGCGGATCAACGGTGCCCGCGTCGCCGCGCCCGCAAAACCGGCGCGCCCCGGCGACGTGATCACCGTTGCGCTCGACGCCCGGGTGCGGGTGCTCAAGGTGACCGGCTTCGCGTCACGCCGTGGCGCCGCGCCGGCCAGCAAGGCGCTTTATGAGGATCTCGCCCCGCCGGCCCAGGCGGCCGGATCGGATGCGCTGCCGGTCGGAGCCGAGTCGGTTGCGGCGCGCGAGCCCGGCCGCGGCCGGCCCACCAAACGTGAGCGCCGCGCCATCGCGCGGTTCACCCAGGGCCGCGATTCGTAATTCGTCGTATGTGCGATCGGCATGGCTGCTTGCGCACTGCCAGGGCATGCGCTACTGCGGCACCGGAATCTGGCTTGAACTGAAAATCCTGCGGAGCCTTCCCGCATGACCTATGTCGTCACCGAAAATTGCATCAGGTGCAAGTACTTGGATTGCGTCGAAGTGTGTCCGGTGGACTGCTTCTACGAAGGCGAGAACATGCTCGTCATCCATCCCGATGAATGCATCGATTGTGGTGTGTGCGAACCCGAATGCCCGGCCGAGGCGATCAAGCCCGACACCGAGCCGGGCCTCGAGAAGTGGCTGGAATTGAATGCCGAATACGCGAAATCCTGGCCCAACATCACGGTCAAGCGCGACCCGCCGCCGGATGCCAAGGAGTGGGACGGCAAGCCCAACAAGCTGGAACAATTTTCGCCGACCCCGGGAACCGGAGACTAGGGATGAGGCATTAACCACCGTTTAGCATTTGATGGTGAACAGCGGGGAAAATACCGCTTTTTCTCGCCGCAAGGCTTTGATTCGCGACAGAAATGTGTTATACCACACCCACAATGAATAAACGCCGCACCCGAAGCTCCCAGAGGGGAGTTTATTTTTTCGGTGCGTTCCCGAGGAACCGTCGTACAGGGGCGTGAATCCCACGCGAAAGCTGTGGCTGCAAAAACGCGTCATCGGTCTAAGTCGAAAAAGACCGCCAACAAACCCTCCTCCGCCACTCGCCGGAGGACCTCGCAGGCGCGCGGCACCGCCCGACGCGCCGCTCCCGTAGCGAAGCCGGCCCGCCGCCGAGCGGAGGGCCAAGGAGTGACTCAGGGAATGACTGTCGCCAAAAAGACCACCCAACGGCAAGGCTTCAAGACCAACGAGTTTATTGTGTACCCGGCCCATGGCGTGGGCCAGATCATGGCGATCGAGGAGCAGGAGGTCGCCGGCTGCAAGCTGGAGCTGTTCGTCATCAATTTCGTCAAGGACAAGATGACGTTGCGGGTGCCGACGGCGAAGATCGCGACGGTGGGGATGCGCAAGCTCGCCGAGCCGCCGATCGTCAAGCGGGCGCTCGAGACCCTCAAGGGCCGCGCGCGGGTCAAGCGCACCATGTGGTCGCGTCGGGCGCAGGAATACGAGGCCAAGATCAATTCCGGCAATATCGTCGCCATCGCCGAGGTGGTGCGCGACCTCTACCGCTCGGACAGCCAGCCGGAGCAGTCCTACAGCGAGCGTCAGCTCTACGAAGCCGCGCTCGACCGTCTGTCGCGGGAAATCTCGGCGGTGCAGCGCATTACCGAGACCGAGGCGATCAAGGAGATCGAGGCGGCGCTCGCCAAGGGTCCGCGTCGCGGCGGCAAGCCGACGGACGAGGAGGCGGTCGTCGAGGAGGAGGCCGCCTGAGGGCGGATCCATCCGGCAGACATCATCAAGGCCCGGCCCATCGGCCGGGCCTTTTGTTTTTGGGGGCTGAGACCACGGCCGTCATCGCCCGCGAGAAAGCGTGCGATCCAGTACCCCGGCACCTGAGATGACTGGCTTGCCCGCTTGCTGGGCAATGACAACGCGAGCGGATGTGGAGGCCCATTCACCCCCGGAAGCCCCAGTTTTCCCCGCTTAAGCCATAATTAAACGCGGTTTGGGAGGACTAATGGCCCGTGAACGGGGTGGAAGCATATCGTGACACGCAGGAAGGGGACACGCCGAGAGGCGCGCAGGCATGGGCTTGCGGGTCTGACGGTTCTCGGCGCGGCAGTCGTCGCGGGGGTGGTGGCCGGCTGGGGCATAGGCCCGGTCGAGCCGGCCGAGATTTCGCCTGCCGACGTGGTCGCCCTGCGCTTCCCGGCTGACTGGGACGAGCCGACCGGCGCGACGCCGTCCGCGCCGGCAATCCCCGCCGGGGCCTATGCGCTGGCGAGCGCCGACTCCCAATCGATCGACACCGATTTTGCCTTCAGCCCGCATCGCACCCTCGTTCCGGGGACGACCGGCTGGGCGCCGATGAGCTTCGCCGATGCGCAGCCGAGCGTCGCCGCGCCAGCGCGCCGCGGTGCGCCGGCGCCCGAGCCTGCGCCAAGGCCGGCTCCCGTGGCCGCCGCCCGGCCGGAGGCCCAGCCCGAGATCCGCACCGCGTCCGCGGTCACCCGCGCCGCACCGCCGGCTCCCGCGCCCCAGCCGACGCCCCATGTCCGCAAGGACAGCGGCATGATGTTCAGCGACGCCCAGCTCGCGACCATCAAGCACCGGCTCAAGCTCTCCGGCTACCAGGAGCAATACTGGCCGCCCGTCGCCTCCGCGCTGCGCGACATCGGCCTGCGCGTCAGCCATGACGCGGGTCACGGCGGCGGTGCGCACGCCGCCCAGGCGCGGCTCGCCCAGATCGATCCCGACGGCCCCGAGGTGCAGCGGCTCAAGTCCGCCGCCTTCCCGCTGATCATGAGCATGAACGAGGACCAGAAGCGCGAGGTCCGCACGATCGCCCAGGTCATGGGCCTGCAGAGCGTCGCCGCCTCGTTCTGATTGCAAACTTTATTTCCGTCATGCCCGCGCTTGTCGCGGGCATCCACGTCTTTTTGGTAAAGCCGCGGCTCGAGACGTGGATGGCCGGGACAAGCCCGGCCATGACATTTGAGGCCGCCCCGGATTTCGCTGCGCTCAATCCGGGCTACGACTTCCCCGCGTCGCTACTGCTTCTGCAATCCGGCCCGGCCCGCATCACTCCACGACGATCTTGACCTGCTCGCCGGGCCTGACCTTGTCGCCGGGCTCGAGCCCGTTGAGCACGCGGAAGCGCTCGACCTGGCGGTCGATCAGCGCCATCCGACCCGCCAGCTTCTCGACTGTGTCGTCATTCCTGACGACGACGATCTTGAGCCGCAGCGGCTTGGCCTGCTGGGCTTCCGTCGCGCTGAGCTGGCGGAAGGTCGCGACCGAGTCGCGGAACGCGCGGTCGGTCTCCGGCGTCGGCGTCTTGGCGGCGAAGATGAAGCGATAGACCTGGCCGTTGAAGCGCACCGCATAGAGCCGGAACGTCCACTGGTCGCCCTTGGCGCTCGCGGTCGCTGCCGGATGGCCGCCGAGCTTGATCTCCTGGATCGAGTTCGGCTCGACGTTCTCGATCCAGCCCGAGCCGAGATAGTCGGTCAGACTCTGCTCCGCCGGCACCTTGACGGCGTCGAGCCGCAGCGCCTGGTTGCCATTGTCTTTCAGGCCGAGCACCGCCTGGGCGGTGTTCTCGAGCGCGAAGCCTTCGGGCGCCGTGAAGGTGAAGCCGAGCTTGGGATGCAGGAAGCGGCGGCCGCGCACATAACCCTCGATCGGATCTTCGCCGTAGACGAGGCCGTCGAGGCTCGCGAGATAGCTCGAGCGGCCGCGCTCCGTGTTGCCCGGCCCGGAATACTGGCGCGCGCTCGTCTGCGCGTTCTTCACCCGCTCCGGCGTCGCCGGGTGCGAGGAGAAGAAGTCGGGCGAGCGCATGTCGGTGCCGCTGCCGCCCGCGCGCAGGTCGGCGTTGCGGCCCATCGAGGTGAGAAAACGGGAGGCGCCGAACGGATCGTAGCCCGCCCGCGCCGCGATGCCGACGCCGATGCCGTCCGCTTCGAACTCCTGCGCGCGCGAGAAGCTCGCGAACTTGATCTTCGAGCGGGCGAGCGCCAGCGCGCCGTCCTGCGGATCGGTCAGCACGTCGTTGACCACCTCGCTGTTGATCGAGACCTGGCGCGCTTCCTCCTCGCGCATCGCCGCGTGCTTGGCGATCACGTGCGCCATCTCGTGCGAGAGCACCGAGGCGAGCTCGGCATGGTCGTTGGCGAGCGCGAGCAGGCCGCGCGTCACGTAGAGCTGTCCGGTCGGCAGCGCGAAGGCGTTGACGGCGGGCGAGTTGAGGATCGTGACCTTGTAGGCGAGGTCGGGGCGCTCGGAAGCCGCGACCAGCCGGTCGACGGTCGCGCTCACCTCGGCCTCGAGCTTCGGATCCGCGTAGGCGCCCCCATAGGCGGCGAGGATGCGCTGATGCTCGCGCTGCGCCGGCGTTAGCTCGGCCGCGGCCGGCGGCTTCTGCGGGACGGTCGCGGTGACGTCCATGGCGCCGCCGAAGAAGCGGTCGCCCGAGCAGGCGGCGAGCGTGAGCGCCGCCGCGATCAGCGCGCATACGGTTGCCGCCGCCTGACGCGCCCGCCGCGGCGTGCTCTCAATCCGGAACGTCCTGTTCACCCCGTGCATCGGCCGTCTTACTTGTCCGCGACGATCTCGATCTGCTCCGGCGCCGAGGCCTCGATCCACGGGCCTCCGCGCTCCTCCACCCACCCTCGCACCCGGACCCGGCGTCCGGTGAGCTGCCGCGGCTCGAGGCCTGCGGCGGAAAAAGCCCGCTCACGGCGCTTCGCAATCGTCACCGTGAAGTCCTCGCTCCAGCGCCGCCCGAAATTCACATAGATCGTGCCGCCGCTCTCGCGCACCGACACGACCTTGCCTTCGACCAGCGTAAAGCGACCACGGTCCGCCGAGATCCCCGCGGCATCCTCGGCGGCGCGAGGAAAATAGCGCGGATCGCCCCACAGGCCAAGCCTTGCGCGGCGTGCGGCGTCCTCCGCGGTGCGCAGCTCGGGCAGGCAGGCGGCTCCCGCGGGGCGTGAGCTGACGCGCACAAGACCCTGGGACAGCAGGGTTTTCGTGGCCGAGCGCTCGGCTTCGCCTGAGGCGCCGGGAAGAAATGCATCGGCGAGAAGGCGGCCATACCGGTCTGTGCCGGGCTTGGCGGCCTTGAGGATAACGTCCTTGTCGAGGAGGACGGCGCGCAGCCCGGCCGCCGCCGCGAGGGCAGAATCGGGGGCGGATTCGCTCTCGGCAGGGGTGGATTCATCCACGCCGTCATGCACGGCGCCCGTTCTCCCTTTCCCCGCCCTGGCGGGGAGAGGGTCGGGGCTTGCCGCGCCGAAGCCTGTTGGCGAAGGCGGGTGAGGGGCGGAGGCGAGCGCCGGCGCTGGCGGTTGCGGAATCTCGATCCCGTCGAGCCGCACCTCGCGCCCGTCGGCGAGGACGAACGTCCGGCCGTCGACGATCGCCTTCACCGTGCCGGACCCGAACGGCGCGAGCGTGCAGGACGCGGGACTTGGCGCCGAACTTTGACTCTTCTGCGGAGCAGCCGCGGACGGCGCCGCGAGCGCGGCGCCGGCGAGCAGCGCCACGGCGGTCAGGCGGCCAAGCGGACGCGGCGCGGACCGCGCGCGGCGGCGAGCACGCATGGAGATGTTCCCCCCGTCGGCCGCATCGTAGGGTCACAATTTCAACGGAAGTGAGGCTGTGCCGTGAAGCTTAGTCTCCCTCTCCCCGCTCTTGCGGGGAGAGGGTCGGGGTGAGGGGCGCTGAGGTTCAAAACGAAAAGCGTTGGTGAAAATCGTGGCGGCACCTGCCGTTTGCCCGTGCGGATCAATCTGGTAGATCATGCGAGCAGCGGTCCCGTAGCTCAGCTGGACAGAGCAGCGGTTTCCTAAACCGAAGGTCAGAGGTTCGAGTCCTCTCGGGACCGCCAACGATGACACTGTCCAGCCCGGACACATGGGTGACAGAACGTACCTAAGACATGGGTGACAACCTCGGGCCGAACGGGTTGTCGAGGGGCTGCAAAGTTCTCTGCTCCAAGTCGATGTATCCGAGATCGTAGCGCATGAAGCGAGCGCGCAAAAGCAATCAGAGCTTCCAGTACGGGAACGTCGCCGCGAGCGGGGTGTGTGCTCGCTGCGGAAGCGCAGTGCTGTACAGCTGTACGTCCCGTCGAAATTCACATGCCATGGACGCCCCGCGATGAACAAGCGGCAACGCGCCGTATTTCGCGAAGCCGCCGTCCTGACGGGTGGCGAGATCAGCAGCCTCCCGGGTTCGTCGTGCCGGCTGTGCTCGACGAGCCAAGTGACGGCGCAGTCTGAGTTGTGCCAGCTGTAGAGCTCGGGGCGTTGTTAGGCGAATTGGGCGATTGGCCGAGTCCCGTCGTACCGCTGTCGACCGCACCGCTCCTGCTCCCCGAGGCAGTTCCGCACGGAGAAGTGCTCGGGGCGCCATTGTTGTTGAGCGGCGATCCGCCGTTGGAGAACGTTCTGTTGCTGTTCAGCGTCCCCGGCTGTGGCTGCATTGCCGGGGGCGGAGACTGCGGCCCCGGAGCATTGGTGGTGGGCGCGCCTGAAGACGTCCCGCCAGCGCCCGTCGTGCCACTTGCCCCGCCGGACGTGCCGGCTGATCCGGCAGCGCCGCCACCCGCTCCCCCCGCGCCACCCGCTCCTCCGCCCCCACCTCCTCCGCCGCCCCCACCACCTCCGCCCGCCGCAATGGCGATGCTCGTGCCCGCGAGCAGTGCGAGCGTCGCGAAGAAAGGTGTGGATGTCGATGGCCGCATGACGAACTCCGTCCTTGTGTGTTGATTATTTTTTGCCTTACAGCGCGCCAACGTCCGGCGTCGGGCGCAGTTCCTGGGCGCGATGGAACACTCGCTTTTTTGAGTTGTGTTTTGATTTGAACTACACCGCCTCCCGGCCTTCACTTGGCGAGACAAGGTCGCTCGGCCGCCATCGCGATAACGCGTTGGCCGGCCTTCTTGCTCAGTGCCGTGAAACACGCAAGCCGGAGGTGACCTCTCGGGACCGCCAGCGGATTCAAGAACTCACGTGCTTGTTCCTGTCGCGTGAGTTGCAAATTCTTTCCGCGCTGTTCCAGGCAGTTACAATGAGCGGGCATTCCACGCGAAGCGACTGCAACATGCAGTGCGCCGAGATGGCGCAGCGTTCGATGGCTCTCGGGCTCCTTCGCGGCTCAGTGCGGCGACTGGGCTGGCTGCGCGTTCGGGGCGCTGCCATTGCCGACGGCCGGAGCTTCGCCTTCGGGCTGGGGCTCATGGTCGTTTTCCGAGCCGCTTCGCGGCGGGTGGCCCGTCAATTCTTGCGCGTGGCTGTTCCACCATTCCGCTGGCGTCGTCGCGTTCGCCCGCGCGTCGGCCGGGAATTTGCGCGGGATCACGTCCACGATCTTCTTGCTCATCGGATCGATCACCAGGATGTCGCTCGCGGTCTTGGCGTATCCGTATTCCTTCATGACCGGCAGTTGACGTTCGAGCTCCTGCGGCATGGCGTCGATCTTTATGCCTTTGGCCGGAATCGCGCCGACCTGCGGCTTGAAATCCTTCGGCGTCTTCTGCTGCGTATCCTGCCCGACGAGCGCGTTGCGGATGGCCTCGCGCTGCGCGTCGTCGAGCTTGAGCGGCGGCTTCTTGAATTGCACCGCCAGTTGGTGGGGATCGACGCTCTTCGACGTGTTGTTCTGCGCCGCGGCAGGCGCCGCCAGCAGCACGAGAGCGGCCGCGCCGCTCAACAGGATGGTCTTCATGACGGCTTCTCCGCTTTGCCGGAGAACGGCGGTAAAGGGCAATCGTTCCGGCTGGCGTAACCGCGACTGCGGCCCTTGCTCCCGACCCGCTTTGAACGCCGCCCTGGCAGCATGTCGAACGAGGCGGTCGAGACGCCCGCCGTACGCGAGCGGCTCAAGGCGCTCGGCGTGGTCGGCCCGGCCGCGGAGCGCCGGACGCCGGAATATCTCGCGAAATTCGCGGCGGCCGAGCTGGAGCGCTAGGCAGTACCGATCAGAGCCAGCGGGGTGACCGCGGATTAGCAGCAGACGTGGCGGTCGAGAATGCCTGCTCTCGGCGCACTGCGGACGCCCGCAGTTCACCGCAACGCCGCCCGGCTCCCCGGGTTGTTGGCCTGAGCCAGCTACCCGCAGATCAGCGCCGCTCCGGCCGACGCGAGGCCGGCATCCTGTCCGGCATTGCGCAGCTGGCGGTAACGGGCCGCGTAGCAGCCCAGGTTGAGGGTCATCCGGCGGGTGAGCGGCACCGGCGCCGGGTGGACCTTGACGGGCCCGTGGGCGACCGGCCCGGTCGCCGTCCCGGTCGACATGCCACCAGAGGCATGCATGGATGCACTGCCGGGGCCGTGCGCCGAGGCTTGCAGGGGCGCGCCCCCGATGGCGGCGACAACAACGATTGTGATTGCGATACGCATGGCAGTCTCCTTGAAGGGGCCTTGACAGTAGTTGGTCGCGCGCGCCGGCAAGGAGGTTCGGTCTGTGGCGAAGGCCAACAGATAGAAGGAACCGGCCGCACATAGGTCCAATCGGCCGCCTGATGCCCTTGAACGTCATGCCCGCGCTCGTCGCGGGCATCCACGTCTTAACCGACGCTCAGCAAGTAAGACGTGGATGGCCGGGCATAGGCGAGCGAAGCGACGCCGTTCTTCGAAACGGCCAAGCCCGGCCATGACGGATCGGCTAATTCTGATGCCCTTGAACGTCATGCCCGCGCTCGTCGCGGGCATCCGCGTCGTAACCGACGCTCAGCAAGCAAGGCGTGGATGGCCGGGACAAGCCCGGCCATGACGGATTGACTATTTCTGATGCCCTTGAACGTCATGCCCGCGCTCGTCGCGGGCATCCACGTCTTAACCGACGCTCAGAACGTGGATGGCCGGGACAGGCCCGGCCATGACGGATCGACTATCTCTGATGCCCTCGAACGTCATGCCCGCGCTCGTCGCGGGCATCCACGTCTTCGCTGGGGCTCAGCAACAGCGGGACCGAACGGTCCGTACATCCGGGATCCGTTCGGTCCCTTGGTGCCCGACCAAACTCCGTATCAATTGGCCGGCGCTACCCTCATGATACGCCAGCGAACCGACGCGTGGCTTTGCAATAAAGGGTTAGCCCGCAACGGTCTGACGACGGGCCGAGTGCATCCGCAGATCGCCTGGGCTAAGCTTCAAGGCGTTGTCGGACGGCGCGCAGCCGCGCTCGATGGCGACGTACTCGGGCCGGGATCTGCTGGCTGTTCGGATCACATTACACAAAGGACGTCGCGTGCCTGGTCAGCTTCATCTCGTCGGCAGCATCCCGCTCGACACTCCGCAAGAGGTCTTCGAAACCTTCGGCGCTCCGCTCGGCAAGTATCTCGTCTCGATGCCGGACGGCGAGGTCGGGCCGCGTCGCCACTGGATCAGCCGCGTGCACTATCAAGTGCTGGCCGCCCATCCGGAGCTCGATATCGTGCAGCGTCCGGCGCCTGACGACAACGGCGTCGAGCGTCAGTTCCCCCGCAACGCGTCCGACTCGTGGCACTTCAGGGTCAAGGCTGGCGTGAAGCAGGTGCGGTTCGGCGATCCCGGGTGGCGGCTCGGCTACGCGCGCGATGCGCTCAACTCGTTCTTCGTCTTTCGGGTCATGAAGGAGCGCGGCATACTGCCGAAGCACCTGCGCTTCCAGGTCTCGATCCCGATGGTCAACAGCGTGCTGCCGCCGCGCATCTTCCCGAACCAGGACGATCTCGCGAAGATCAGGCCCGGCTACGCCGCGGCGACACGGGCGGAGATCGCGACCATCATCGGGAAGATTCCTCACGATGAGCTGGCGCTGCAGTGGGACTGCTCGACCGAGCTCCAGGACGCCTATGGCAGCATTCCGGGCTATCCCATCGAAGGCGCGGTCGAGCGCAACCTCGACGAGGTGCGCGCACTCTCGCCGCACATCCCCGGCGCGGTGGCGCTCGGCTATCACTTCTGCTTCGGCACGCTGGGCGGATGGCCCCGGTTTGCGCCCGACGATCTTGGACAGGCCGTGAAGCTTGCCAATGCCGTCGTGGCGGCGTCCGGCCGGCAGGTCGATTGGATCCATTTGCCGGTGCTCGACCGCAGCGACGACGCGTTCTTCGCCCCGCTTGCCCGGCTCGAACCGCAAGGCGCCCGGGTCTATCTCGGGGCCATTCACAACATGCGCACGTTTGCCAAGCGGCTCGCCGTGGCGCGGAAGTTTCTGCCCGACTTCGGCCTCGGCGCCTATTGCGGATTCGGACGATTGCCTGCGGCCGAGCTGTCCGGCGTGCTGGCGGATCATATCAAAGCGGTCGAGATCGCCGGGTCGTGAGCACGCGGGCGCGGCCAGAATAGATATGACGGCAAGATCGAAGCGAGGGCGGATGTGGCGTTTGCTGAGCGTTGGGTTGGCGTGCCTGACCGCCGCAGTTTGCATTGATGCTCAGGCGCAGCCTGGACCGGCCTGGCCGACGCGGCCGATCAGGCTGGTCGTGCCGACCGGGGCGGGCACCGCAACCGACATTACGGCGCGCCTCATCGCCAATGGCATCAGCGAAGGTCTCGGCCAGCCGGTCGTGGTCGAGAACACGCCCGGCGCGTCCGGGATTCTGGCGCACCAGGCCGTCGCGCGCGCGGCGCCGGATGGATATACGCTGCTGTTCACCAATACCTCCGGATTGAGCGTCAATCCCGTCTCGTTCAAGACGCTGCCGTACGATCCCGGGCGCGACTTTGCGGCGGTTGCGATGGTGTGCAGCCTCGGGCCGCAGATGCTCTCGGTCAACGTCGACGTTCCAGCCAAGAGCATCCCCGAGTTCTTCGCCTACGCCAAAGCCAATCGGGGCAAGCTCTCGGTCGCTTTCGACAACACGGCCGGCGCGGCCGCCTTCGCCGCCAAGCTGCTCAACCGCCGCGCCGATCTCGGCCTCGTCGAAGTGCCCTATCGTGCCACGGCGCAGATGACGCAGGACACGGCGAGCGGCGTCGTTCAGGTCCTGATGAGCTCGATCGCGGCGGCGCGCGCGATGGTCGACGCCGGCAAGCTGCGCAGGCTGGGAGTGACATCGGCCTCGCGGTTTCCCACGCTCCCCGATCTTCCGGCGGTGAGCGAGTTTGCGCCCGGCGTGGTGATGAATGGCTGGTTTGCTGTGGTCGCGCCGGCCGGGACCCCGTCCACCGTCGTGGCCCGCGTCAATCGCGAGATCGGCCGCTATCTCGAGGGCCCGGAAATCCAGCAGCGGCTGTATGATTTCGGGCTCGCCACCCAAGGCGCCGGCACGCCGGAAAGCACCGCGCAATTCATTCGCGCCGACCAGGGGCAATGGCGCGCGCTGGCGAAGGACCTCGAGATCCAGCCGCAGTGAGAAAGGCGGCCGTTGATGGTCCGCGCAGGGCGGAGCACGCCTGCCGATTAACGTTAAATATCGATTAATACGCGCCCGACTCCGCTGAGGTACGGATCTAACGCTCGCCAGACGCGGGGTCGGTTCATTATGCCGCTGCTCTGGGTGGGAAAAGACGCCGCTGAATGACGACGCCGGCGACCGCATGATGCGGCAGACGCCGTGATCGCGGCGAGCGCAGGTTCGTCGATCAATGCGCCTTCTATATCTTGTACTGCCAGCCGCCCTGGGACTGCTGGCCGGATGTGCCGAGCGCATGCCTGCGACCGAGGCGCGGGTCGCCGTGCAGGTCGCATACATGCCGACCGCTCGGCGCCTTGTCGAGGGCAGGGGCCACGCCCCCGAGGCCCCGAAAGGCCAGGCGTCCGAGGTCCCCAACATTGATCTCAACAAGATTTGTCGCGGGGTTGAACAAAGCGATGAGCCGACGCAGGACCGCCACCGATGGTGCCTTGAAAGTGAACGGAACGCGAAGAATGAGCTGCAGCAGCGATGGCGCACATTGTCCACGACAGAGCGGTCCGCATGTCTGCCGTCCTCCACGGGCGGAATCGAACCGAGCTATGTCGAGCTGCTGACCTGCTTTGAGATCGTATCCGCCGTTAAGACCGGCCCATCCTCATATCGCGCCGGGGCGCAATGGTTGCGGGGACATAGCCTCGATCTGCCCTGAGTGATTTGAACACGTCGAGCCGCACTCCCGCGCGGGATTCATGGTGACCGGACGGCCGCGCCTGCGAACGCGCCACCGCCGCATCCTCGCTCGGTGCTTTCCGCATTGAATTTTGTGTTGCCGCCTGCGGCAGTTGTCTGTGCCAAAGCGTTTTGCGAGTTGCTCGTTCTTTACGAAGATACCTCGAACAACCGAAACCGACGCTCGCGTGACGATAGCGCACGACGAGTCGTCGCTGATCGCCAACAAAAACTTGCAAAGAGAATCGCGCGATTTGACCTTTTGCCGGCCTCATTGGTGCCGCACTGGAGTCGATACTCACACTCGGGTGGGCGTCGAACCGATCATTCGAAATTTTGGCTTCCACCATGGCCGGCGCGGCGAAGATCGTCGCGCGGTCGGTGCGATTTCGTGAGCTCGACAGTCTCATGCCGCGGACCCCAATTCCGCGTGAACGCCTTGCATTGCCCTCTATCAAGTAACGAGTAAGGAGTGCGGACATGGCCTATCACAATCATCATCATCATCACGATGACATCGACAGCGACGGTACGAGCCTCGCTCTCAACGATCTCTCGCTCGGCCTCAATCCGTCTGATGCGTGGACAACTCTGACGAGGCACGCACACGGCACCCATTCATCACACCTGACACAGCCGCAACCGGATCTGTTGCCGACCTCCGACTCTCTCCCGCATGACGACACCCAGACTGTGTCGGATCCGCTGCCGACGCAAACGGCCGACCCTGCTGCGCACGATGCAACGCAGGTTCAGCCGGATCCGACCCAGACTGCCGATGCCAGTGCGCACGACGCGACGCAGACTCAGATTCCGACTCAGACGATCGATCCTCCGGCAAATGACGTCACGCCGACTGCGCCCGATCAAACGTCAACGGTGGACCCGACGGTGCACGACGTCACGACGACTGCGCCCGCTCAGACGCAGACAGTCGATACCACGGTGCACGACGCGACGCCGACTGCGCCCGATCAAACGTCAGCGGTCGACCCGACGGTGCACGACGTGACGCCGACTGCGCCCACTCAGACGCAGACAGTCGATACGACGGTGCACGACGTGACACCGACCGCGCCCACTCAGACCACAACGGTCGATACGACGGCGCAAGACCCGACGCAAAGTCTGCCGCCGCAGACTGGGACGCAGACCACGGCTCCGACGGCGCAAGACCCGACGCAAACGGCGGGTCAGCCGGTCAATCTCGTCCACACCACGACGGCGATCCACACCGACCATGACGGACAGGTCATTCAGGGCCTCGACATCTATGTCGATCACGGTGACGCCGTCACGATCACGAACAACGACGTCGTCCTGCGCGATTGCCGCATCCATTATGCCGACGGAAACGGCGTGTCGATCTCGGACGCGAGCCATGTCACGATCGAGAACTGCGAGATCATCGATACCGCGCCCCCGAGCGGAATCAATCAGGGGACGAACGAAAACGACGATATCGTAGCGCAAAATGCCCCAAACCTGACCGTGCAAGACACCACGGTGCGGGACGGCTCCACGGGGCTTTATCTCCTGGACTCTCCTGGAGCGACGATCTCGCACGTCGACGGTTACGATTTTCACGGGCCGTTCCCGCGCGGCCAGTTCGTCCAGTTCGACAAATCCGGCAACAGCACGCTGACGGATTTCTATGCCTTCAACGATCCCGCCCATTCGTCTCCCGAAGATATCGTGTCCGTCTATGCCAGCCCGAACACGACGATCTCGAATGGCGTGATCGACGGAAACAACTCCCAGGACGGCGTGGGAGTGATGTTCGAGAACGGATCGACGGGCGGCCGAGTGACGAATGTCGACGCCATTCATCAGGCCAATGGCGCCTTCTCGTCCTACGACAGCAACGTGGTGTTCGACCACACGCGCTCGTTCGACAACATCGCCACTGACCAGGGCCGCGGATTGCCTTCGTCGAACGCCCTGATCTGGAACGTCAGCTCTCCGGGAGTGAGCATCGAGAGCTCGACCTACACCCATCCGGCCGATCCCGGCAACATTGTGTGGGATGCCTCGAAGGCGGTCGTGGCCGACGTGCACCAAGATCCGTCCGCGACGCCCATGGCGCATGTCACCAATCAGTTCGATTGGATGGTCTAGCGACCCATCGGAAGGTCGGCGGGCGGGTCCGGCAAAACCGGCCTTGGCAAAACAAAGCCAAGTCAAAAACGCCAATCGCTTCAATGAACCGGCTGCGTTGAGGGGAGGGGCCCGCCGCTCCCCTTTACGCCGCCCGGATCGTCTCGAGGAACCGGTCCACTTCGCCGCGCAGGTCCTCGGCCTGGTGGCGCAGCCCATCGGCGGAGGCGAGCACCATCGCCGATGCCTGGCTCGTATTGGCGATGCCCTTGCTCACCCCGACGATGTTGGCCGTCACCTCGCGCGTGCCGCGCGCGGCGTCCTGCGTGTTCTGGGTGATCTGCTGGGTGGCCGCGCCCTGCTCCTCGACCGCCGAGGCGATCGCGGTGGACACCGCGTTGATCTCGCTGATGCGCCCGCCGATGCCGCTGATCGCATCGACCGCCGCGGTGGTCGCCGCCTGCACGCTCTCGATCTGCACCCGGATGTCGTCGGTCGCCTTGGCGGTCTGGCTGGCGAGCCCCTTCACTTCCGAGGCGACGACCGCAAAGCCCTTGCCGGCCTCGCCGGCGCGCGCCGCCTCGATGGTGGCGTTGAGCGCGAGCAGGTTGGTCTGGCTCGCAATGGCGTTGATGAGCTCGATCACCTCGCCGATGCGGTGGGCCGCCTCGGCCAGGCTCTTGACCTTGCCGGTGGTGTCCTCGGCCGCCTGAACGGCGTCGCGCGAGATGTCCGCCGCGTGCGCCACCTGCCGGCTGATCTCGGTGATCGAGACGGAGAGCTCCTCCGAGGCCGCCGCCACGGTCTGCACGCTGCCCGAGGCCTGCTCGGCCGCGGCCGAGACCGCATCGCCGCGCTCGCTGACCTCGTGCGCGGTGCTCGACATCGCCTCCGAGGTCCCCCGCATCTCCTCGGCCGCCGACGTCAATGCCTTGAGGGTGCGGCTCACCGATGCGGCGAATCCGGAGATCGCCGCCTCGATCGCGCGCTGGCGCTCGGCCCGGCGCGCATGGTCGGTGTTCTGCTCCGATTCGATCCGTTCCTTGGCGGCCGCGTTCTCCTTGAACACGGCGAGCGTCGCGGCGAGCTGCCCGACCTCGTCGCGGCGGTCGCGATAGGGCACGTCGCCCGTGAGGTCTCCGTCCGCCACCGCCCGCATGGCCTGGGTGATCATGCCGATCGGCCGCGCGATGCGCCGCGACGCGAAGGCGAGGCCGCCGAGACCGAGCAGCAGAGACAGCGCCAGCAGGGCGCCGTCGACCAGCAGGGTGGTGCGCGCCGCGGCCGTGCGCTCGTCGGCGTGCGCGATGATGCCGTTGAGCGCCGCATCGCAGATGCCGACGATCACGTCGAGCGCCTTGTTCGACTCGGCAACGAGCTCGGGCTCCGTCAAGGGCGGCTCGTGTCCCTCGGCGATCGCCTTCTCGATCGCGTCGCGCTTCTGCACATAGGAGCCGAACAGGCCTTCCTGCGTCGTCTTGATGGCCGCCGTGACCGGGGCCGGCACGCCGCGCCGCCCCGACAGGATCTTCACCATGCGCCAGCCGGCATCGGCCTTGCCGCGCAGGTCGGCCGTCTTCACCTTGCTGTCGGGCGAGATCGTCTTCGACTGCATGATGACCTGGACGAAGTTGCGCTCGAGCCCGATGGCGTCGCGCGTGATCCAGGCGGCCTCCTTGATGCCGACCAGCTCGGCGATCTGCGGGTCGGCCATGCGGACCTGGTCGGTCAGCGCCAGCGACACCTTTTCCAGCGCATCGACCAGCGCGGTGGCGGCGTCATTCCAGGCCTTGGCGATGCCGGGCCGGCGCTCGATCAGCGCCTGGCGGAACGCGGGATCGACGTCCCGGCGCACCGCAATCACCTTCTCCATCGCGGGACGGATCCTGGCGACGTCGGCGGCGTCGGCGCAGGTGATCGTCTCGCACAGCGCGAGGATCGCGCCGAGCGCCGGCGCGGACTTGGCGCGCAGCGCGTCGAACTGCGCGATCAGCTTCGGATCGGTGGCCGGCTTGGCTTCGAGCGCGACCCGCGTCGGCCCGCGCTCCTGGCGCACGTTCTGCAGCGCGACGAAGAGTTGCTGGTTCGCAGCCGCCAGCTGCTCGACGCGCGCCCACTCGCCGACCTGGTCCCACGCCTTGAAGACCCCCACGAGGGCCTGGCAGCTCATCACCAGGGCCGCGATGCCGAACAGGGCATAGAGCGAGGCGCTGATCTTCAGATGGCGTATGGCGAGAACCATGCGATCCCTCCGACCGCAGTGCCCGAAGCGTGCAAAGAAACTCCTCGCACGGTCCTTCGGGCTTTCCATCCGAGACAAATCAGATCGGCGTTAAGATATCGCTAACCCCTTGTCCCTGCGGCAATCTGGTTTCGGCGCTTGACGCGCGTGGTGCCGACCGCGACCATCTCGCGCCGTCCCCATCCGCGAGCTCCCCATGGACCGACCTCTGCACGGACATCAGTACGGACATCGTGCGCGCATCGGCTACACCTCGCCGCCGCTCACCACCGAGATCTTCCCGTTCGAGTTCTATAAGATCGTGCCCGACGGCGTGACGCTGGTCCTGACCACGCTCGCCATCGTCGAGCGCAGCAACAGCGAGGTCGAGCAGTCCTACGACATCAGCATGAAGGCAGCGCGCGAGATGGCGGCGGCGGGCGTCGACATCGTGATGCTCGGCGGCGTGCCGATCAATCTCTCGCGTGGCGCCAAGAACGCCGAGCAGATGATCCGCGATCTCGAAGCCGAGCTCGGGGTCGCGGTCGCGACCAGCGCGTCCGCGCAGGCCGCGGCAGCGAAGGCGCTCGGCTGCCGCAAGGTCGTGGTGGCGCAGCCCTACGAGAGGAGCGAGACCGACCGCATCGCCGGCTATGCGCGCCATTTCGGCTGCGAGGTGCTGGGGGCGACCGGCTGGGGCAGCGCCTTCAACCAGATCGGCCGCATCCCGCAGGATGCGGCGCTCAAGATGGGACGCGAGCTCAAGCGGGCGCATCCGGATGCCGACTCGATCCTGCTGCCGTCGCCGCACTGGCCGACGGCGGGCGCGATCGAGCCGCTCGAGCGCGAGCTCGGCGTCACCGTGATGACGGCGCTGCAAGCGATCGTCTGGCACGCCCTGCGCCGCTGCGGCGTCAACGATCGCATCGAGGGATTTGGCAGGCTGCTGCGGGAGTTTTGATTCCCTTCGTCATGGCCGGGCTTGTCCCGGCCATCCACGTGTTGCTTGGTGAACTGCCGCAAAAAGACGTGGATGCCCGCGACAAGCGCGGGCATGACGCGAGACCAAGACGGGTGAATGATGACGCGGACCATTGTTGCGCTCCTTTGCGCACTCGCCGCCCCCGGCGTCGCGGCCGCCGATCCTGTCGCCGACTTCTACCGCGGCCGCACCATTTCGCTGCTGATCGCGAGCGGCGCCGCGGGGGGCTACGACACCTATGCGCGCGCCTTCGCGCGCCACCTCACCAGCCACATGCCGGGCGAGCCCGCGATCGTGCCGAAGAACATTCCGGCGGCGGGCGGGCTCACGGCGGCCAACACGCTCTATTCGGTCTCCGCTCGCGACGGGCTCACCATCGGGGCGCTCACCAATGGCGTCGCCATGGACCCGCTGTTCGGCAATGCGGCGGCGCGCTTCGATGCGCAGAGGTTCAACTGGCTTGGCAGCATGGGCAAGCTGCAGAACGTGTGCGCCACCTGGGTCGACAGCCCGATCAAGACCATTGCGGCGGCCAAGACCCGGGAGGTGGTCGTTGCGGCGGCCGGCGCGACCTCCAACACCTCGGTCGTGCCGCGCGTCCTCAATGCGCTCATCGGCACCCGCTTCAAGGTGATCGCCGGCTACGATCCGGGCTCGGGGCTCAACCTCGCGCTCGAAGGCCGCGAGGTGGAAGGCATCTGCGGCCTCTCCTGGTCGACGCTGAAGGCCTCGCGCCCCGACTGGATCCGCGAGCATAAGCTCAACGTCATCCTGCAGATGGCCCTCGAGCCGCTCCCCGAGCTCGGTCCCGTTCCGAGCGCGCTCGATCTCGTGTCCGACCCGACGAGCCGGCAAGTGCTGGAGCTGATCCTCATCCGCCAGGAGATGGGCCGGCCGCTGGTCGCCCCGCCCGGCGTACCGGCTGAGCGCGTGGCGGCGCTGCGGAAGGCGTTCGCGGCCACCATGACGGATCGCGACTTCCTCGCCGAAGCCGCCCGCTTCCAGATGGAGATCGACCCGCTCTCCGGCGAGGCGGTCGCCGCGCTCCTGGCCAAGGCCTATGCGGCGCCGCGCGACATCGTGCAGCGCGCCGCCGCGCTGGTCGAGCCGGCATCGCGGACCCCTTGAAACCGTGCCAGCCGGAACTCATTCTGATGGTGAGTTGTTTTCTCGACACAGGAGTTTGCCATGAAGCTCATTGGCGCCCGCGCGGACGACTGGCGGCCCGGCCGCCCCGACGTGCATCCCGCCGCCTGGATCGGCGGCTTCATCGCGGTGCTGATCTTCTACTATGTGATCGCGGCGATCATCGGCCATGTGATCAACGGCAACGGCGCGCCGTTTTTGAGCTGACATCCGAGAGCTGATGAACGCGTCACGCCCGGCCTTGTGCCGGCCATCCACGCCTTCTCGAGGCCATGAGTGGGTCATGGCCGGGCTTGTCCCGGCCATCCACGTCTTTACTCTGTACCCAAGACGTGGATGCCCGCGACAAGCGCGGGCATGACGAAAATCGGGGGCGCCCATGGCACGGACACTGGCGGAAAAGGCAGCGACGGCGGCGAAGCGAAGCAGGCCGGTCAAGCGCGCGACGCGCCGCTACGGCGACATCCTCTACGAGGTGAAGGACCAGGTCGCCTGGGTCACCATCAACCGGCCGCGCGTCCTCAATGCCTTCCGCGAGCAGACCCTCGACGAGCTGATCGATGCGCTCAAGTCCACGCGCGAGGATCCCTCGATCGCCTGCGCGGTGGTGACCGGGGCGGGCGACAAGGCGTTTTCGGCGGGCGGCGACTTCTACGCCATGAAGCGGCTGACCTTCGTCAACGGCGCCATGTGGAACGACCGCATGCAGGGCCTCGCGATGACCATCCGCGGGCTCGCGATTCCGGTGATCGCCATGGTCAACGGCTGGTGCATGGGCGGCGGCCACGAGCTCGCGCTGTGGTGCGATCTCGTGATCGCATCGGAGAACGCCGTCCTCGGCCAGACCGGCGCAAAGGTCGGCGCCTGTCCGACGGTCGGCGCCACGCAGTACCTGCCGCGCATCATCGGCGAGCGGCTGGCGCGCGAGATGATCTTCTGCGCCCGCCGGTTCACCGCCAGGGAAGCGGTCGCGATCGGCCTCATCAACAAATGCGTGCCGCAGAAGGATCTGCTCAAGGAGACGCTCGTCTGGTGCGAAACCATCAAGGGCCACAGCCCGCAGACGCTGCGGATGACCAAGAAGAGCCTCAACTTCGAGTCCGACCTGCTCTACGCCTCCTGGCAGCACGGCATGGAGCTGCTCGCCCATGTGTGGGGATCGGACGAGAGCATCGAGGGGATGAATGCCTTCCTGGAGGGCCGCAAGCCCGACTTCCAGAAATTCCGCCTGCGCAACAAGCGCGCGTTGGAAAACTATCTCGACGGCTGCGCACGCGACCTCAACGCGCCGCCCTCCATGCGCCGCAAGGCGTGAGGCCGCGATGACCGATCAACCGACCGGCGCGCTCGCCGGCATTCGCGTCGTCGACCTCACGCGCATCCTCGCCGGGCCGTTCTGCACCATGATGCTCGGCGACATGGGCGCCGAGATCATCAAGGTCGAGCCGCCCGGAACGGGCGACGACACCCGCACCTGGGGGCCGCCCTTCGCGGCCGGCGAGGCGGCCTATTTCCTCGGCGTCAACCGCAACAAGCGCTCGCTGACGCTCAACATGGCGGCGCCCGCCGGGCAGGCGGTGCTCCGCTCGCTGCTCGCGCGCGCCGACGTGCTGGTCGACAACTTCAAGCTCGGCACCCTGGCGAAATGGGGCTTCACCGACGCCTGGTTCGAAACCTATGCGCCGCGCCTCATCCGCTGCCAGATCACCGGCTACGGATCGAGCGGCCCGAAGGCGCCGCTGCCCGGCTACGACTTCATCCTGCAGGCCGAGTCCGGCCTCATGAGCATCTGCGGGCCGGCCGACGGCGGGCCGACCAAATACGGCGTCGCGATCGTCGACGTGTGCACCGGGATGCTCGCCTGCAATTCGATCCTGGCGGCGCTCAACGCGCGCGGCCGCACCGGCAAGGGCCAGAAGGTCGAGGTCTCGCTCTACGAGAGCTCGCTCGCCATGCTGGTCAACGTCGCCGCCAACGTGCTCGTGAGCGGCAAGGGCGGCGGCCGTTTCGGCAACGGCCACCCCAGCATCGTCCCCTACACGACCTATGCGGCGGCCGACGCCATGGTGGCGCTCGCGGTCGGCAACGACACGCAGTTCGCCAAGGCGGCATCCGTGCTCGGCCACCCCGAATGGGCGCAGGATGCGCGCTTCGCCACCAACCGGGCGCGGGTCGCCAACCGCGACACCATCGACCGGCTGATCGGCGCCGCGCTCGCGACCGACACGGCCGACAGCTGGCTTGTCAAGCTCAAGGCGGTGGGCGTGCCATGCGGACGCATCAACACGGTTGCGCAGGCGCTCGATGACCCGCAGACCGCCGCGCGCCGGATGGTCGAGACCGTCGCCCATCCGACCATCGGCGAGCTCGAGATGCTCGGCATTCCGTTCAAGTTCTCCGACACACCCGCTGCGGTGCGGCGCGCCCCGCCGACGCTTGGCCAGCACACCGATGAGATCTTGGATGAGCTCGGAATGGATGCGGCCGCAGTCGAAAAGCTGCGGGCGGAGAAAGTGGTTTAGGAAATGCCTGGACGGATTCTCCATCGTCATTCGGGGGCGCCGCGCAGCGGCGAGCCCGGAATCCATAACCACCGCCCCGGCGGCCATGGATTCCGGGTTCGCGCCTTCAGGGGGCCCCGGAATGACGATCGACGAATGTGGAGCGCCCCATGAAGATCGCAACCATCGAGCCCATCGCGGTCGCCTTGCCGATGAAGAAGCCGGTCTACATGGCGGGCGTCGAGATCCGCCAGGCCGACAACGTGCTGGTGCGGATCGAATCCGACACCGGCGTGGTCGGCTGGGGCGAGGCGGCCTCGGCGCCGACGATGACCGGAGAAACGGTCGAGAGCATGATGGCGTCGATCGCCTATCTCATGCCCGCCGTGCTGGGGCGCGACCCGCAGGACATCGCCGGCGCCTCAGCGGCGATGAACGGCCGCATGTACGGCAACCAGGCCGCCAAGGCGGCGGTCGAGATCGCGCTGCACGATCTGGTCGGCCGCGCGCGCGGCATGCCCGCCCATGCGCTCATCGGCAGCAGGCTGCGCAGCCGCATCCCGGTGCTCGGCGTGATCAGCAATGCGGAGGTCGCCGCCGACGTGCGCGCCGCCGCCGTCATGAAGGCGGGGGGCTTTACCGCGTTCAAGATCAAGGTCGGCGTCGACAAGCCGCTGGTCGATGGCGAGCGCACCCGCCGCGTATGCGAAGCGCTCGGCCCGGGCCTGCTGATCTCCGCCGACGCCAATACCGGCTGGACCACCGAGGAGGCGGTGCAATACGTGCGCGCCATCGCGGGCAGCGGGCTGACATTCTTCGAGCAGCCCGTCGCCGCCGATGATGTCGCCGGCATGGCGGCGGTCGCGGCGGCCGCCGACTGCGCAATCGGCGCCGACGAGAGCATCCACAGCCTCGCCGACATCCGCCGCCATCACGACGGCAAGGCGGCGCGCGGCGTGAGCCTCAAGACCATCAAGCTCGGCGGCATGCGCGGCGTGGTCGCGGCCGGGCGCCTGTGCGAGCAGCTGGGGATGTCCGTCAACGTCGCCTGCAAGACCGGCGAGTCGAGCATCGCCTGCGCGGCCGGGCTGCACCTCGCGGCGGCGCTGCCGCGGCTCGCCTGGGGCTTCACCCCGTCGACCGAGGGCCTGGCCGAGGACGTGACGGCACACCCGATCCGGATCGAGCGCGGCCACGTGGATGTGTCCGACCGGCCGGGACTTGGCATCGATGTCGACGAGGATCGGGTGCGGCGTCATCGCCGTGACGCGGGCCGGCAGCACGTGGCATGATGGCTGCAACAATGACAGGCTGTCCCCGTCACCCTGAGGCGGCCGCGCGCGGCGCGGCCCTCGCAGGGCGACGGCCGAGGCGGTGGTACAAAAGCCGGGGGAAGCTCACCGGCCGATCATCCTTCGAGGCTCGCGGAGCCTGTCATCGGGCCGGCCGAAGGCCGGACCCGTTGGGTCGCACCTCAGGATGACGGAACAGATTGGGAGGAATGCGATGCAGGGTCGTTGGAATTCCGCGCAATCTCGGTTTGTAAAACGTACCGCGGCCTGGCTTGCCGCCCTTCTGTCGCTCGCGCTCTGCGCACCCGCCGGCGCCGCCGAGAAGGTCAAGCTCTCCACCTTCCAGGCCAACCTGTGCTGCTTCACGGTCTACGTCGCGAAGGCGATGAACCTGTTCGACAAGCACGGAGTGGATGTCGAGCTGATCTACGGCACCGGCATCCAGGCCGCCAACATCATGATCAGCGGCTCGGCCGAGGTCGGCGCCTTCGCGGTCGAGCACGGCGTCGCGGTGAGCGCCAAGGGACAGGACCTCAAGCTGCTCGTGCTCAACCAGCAGCTTCCGCCGCTCAGCCTGATCGTGCGCAACGACGTGCCGACGCCCAACGCCGACAAGCCCTATCCCCAGATGGTGCGCGACCTGAAAGGGCTGAAGATCGGCATCAGCTCGGCCGG
>DASTZX010000388.1:0-14582 GCA_035764045.1 Xanthobacteraceae bacterium
ACACTTGCCGCAGATGATGTGCGAACTTCGGGTTCGCGGCACTAGCGAACGGCTATTTCTTCGGCAGGAACTGCTCGGTGTAGAGCTTGCTCATGTCGGGCTTCTCGGGCATGACGCCGGACTGCACGAACGAGCGTGCCAGCACATCGAGCGCCTTGGGATTGAACCGGCCGTTCGGATTGAAGATCGGCATGAGCTCCTCGTAGTTGCGCAGCGCGACCGCCTGCGAGACCTGCGACACGCGCGCGGCGATCTCGACCGTCTGGTTCTTGTGATCGCGCATGTATTGCACGGTCTCGTACCAGGCGGCGAGGAACTCGCGCAGCGCATCCGGCTTCTGCTGCATCAGCGATGTGCTGGCGAAGATCACATGGACGTGGAAATCCTTGATGCGCTCGCCGAAGCGCACCAAAATCCGGCCGATCCCCTCCTCCACCAGCCGGAAGACGGTGCTGGTCTCGGTGATGACGCCGTCGATCTGCCCGGTCTTGAGGGCGGCCGCCTGCGCGGTCGTGGTGCCGAGCGGCGCGATCTTGATGCCGTCATTGCCCCAGCCATGCGATCGCGACAGCTCCTGTCCCAGCCAATAGGTGAGCGAGCCGGCGGTCGAGACGCTGACGGTGCGGCCCTTGAGGTCGTTCTCGGTCCTGACCGGGCCGTCGTTGCGCACCACCAGCATGATGGTGCCGGGCGCATCCGCCAACGCACCGACCGCGAGCATCGGCACGCCCTTGGCCACGAACACCATGGTCGGCCCGCCGCCGAGGGCAATATCGACGGAGTTCGCGGTCAGCGCCTGGCGCAACGGTGCGTCACCGCCGAAATTACTGATCGAGACGTCGAGCCCATGTTTCTTGAAAATACCCGCCTCGATGCCGACGTCGAGCGGCACGAAGGCGAAGGTCTGCGCCTGCGCCTTGCCGACCCGCAGCTGCACCTGCGCGCTCGCGTCCTGCACACCCGCGGCCAGGGCCAAGATGGCCGCGATCGCCCAAACTCCACGCTTCATCGCCTGCTCCCTTTGACGCGCCGCAGATAGGCCAATGTCATGCCAGCGGCGTCTTGGCAACGTTGCCATTCGCCTCGACGTACCAGCGCTCGCTGGCGAGCGGCTTGCCGGCGAAGCGCTCGATCATCCAGTCGGCCACCATGGTCGGCGGATAGGGTCCGAGGCTGACCGAGGGCGCGGCGCTGATCGCATGGCGCGCGTCCTGGTAGACGACGAAGCGCCTCGGCGTCTGCATGCGGGCGAGCATGCGCTCGGCGTAGACCAGGGGGCTCAGCTCCTCGGCCTCGCCGGCGACGCAGAGATAGGGCACGCGGATCCTTTCGGCGTGCCCCTCCCAGGTCAGCGTTCGCCGAAAGCGGTCGAACCCCGCCTCGTCGGAGAATCCCGCCATGTACATGAAGCGCTTCTTGTAGGTCGGCGAGGCTTCCTGGAAGATCGTGTGGAAGCCGGGCTCGAGGCAGGTCGCGTTGGCGATGCAGGCCATGATGCGCGGCTCGCTCGCCGTCACCAGGGTCGCAAAGAAGGAGCCGAAGCTGTTGCCGAAGATGCCGATCCGCGCCGGGTCGATCTCGGGGCGGGAGCTCAGCCAGTCGAAGACCGGCTTTCCCACGCTGGTCCAATTCTCCATGCTCACGGTGAGCCCGTTGAGCCGGCATTCGGCCTGGCCGGGACCATCGAGCGCGAGCACCGCAATGCCGCGGGACAGCCAGCGGTCGCCGTTGAGCGCGACGAACAGCTCCTTGAAGGTGTCCATCCCGGGAAACGAGATCACGGCCGGGATCTTTCCGCCCTGGTAGCCGGGCGGCAGATGAAACCAGGCCGGAATCGTCTTGCCGCGGAATGGCAGGTCCACCCGCTCGATGCGATGGTCGGCGAGCCGCGCATAGCTGTCGTAGCAGCTCCGCTTGCTGGCGTTGCAGGCGAGGTTGTCCGGGCCGTCGTCGTGCAGGGTCCATTGCGCGGCGCCCCAATGCACGGCCGCCATGAAGTAGTTGTCGCGCGCGGTCACGGCGAGGCCGTCCGCCTCGGCGGCGCGCGCCCTCGCCTCGCGCCGCCTGGCGGTCGCAACGAAGGCCGGGGTGATGTCGGCGTATTTCCGCACCCGCTCGCGGATCGCGGCGAAATCGGCCGAGGCCTCGAAGCCGCAGGCCGCGTTCATGTAGACCGAGCGCGGTTGGTCCCAGTCGATGCCGTTCGCCCGGATGACGTTGTCCACGAGCCAGCGCTGCTCGGTCCAGCGCCGGACGTCCGGCTCGGCCGCAGCCTCGGCGGCGGCACGCGCATCGTTCATGGGCATTTCCTCTCGTCTATTTGGGCGGCAGAAACGTCTCGGTATACAGCTGCTTCGGATCCGGTTCTGAATTGAGCACCTTGAGCTCGACATAGGATTTGGCGAGCACCGCGAGCGCTTTCGGGTTGAACCGCCCGTCGTCCGAGAACATCGGCATTAGCGTGTCATAGGTGCGTGAGGTGATGTCGGCGTCCTTGCCGATTACGTCTTTGGCGATGTCCACCGTCTCGGCCTTGTTGGCCCGCATGAAGTGGATGGTCTCGAGCCAGCCCTTGAGGAATCCGCGCAGCGCGTCCGGCTTCTCGGCGATGTCCTTGTTGGTCGCGAAAATCACATGGATGTGGAAGTCCTTCACGATGTCGCCGAAGCGCATCAGGATGCGCCCGTCGCCGCTACGCTCCATGTCGAGGGCGGTCGAGATGTCGGTCACCATGCCGTCGATGTCCTTGCGCTTGAGCGCGGCGATCTGCGGCTGGGCGACCCCCATCGGGGCGATGTCGATCCCGTTCGGTCCCCAGCCCTGCTGGCGCGAGGTCTCGCTGACGAGCCAATAGGTCAGCGAGCCGACCGTCGAGACGCTCACCCGCTTGCCCTTGAGGTCGGCCGGGCTCTTGATCGATGCGTCATCCTTGCGCACCACCAGTGTGAGCAACAGGGGCGGCCCCGCCATCGCGGCGATCGCCTTGACGGGCGCACCCTTGACGATGAAGGCCATGGCGGGCCCGGAGCCGAGCGCGAGATCGATCGAGCCTGCCGCCATCGCCTGTTGCATCTTGGCGTCGCCCGCGAAAGCGATCGATTCCGGCTCGACACCATATTTCTGGAAAAAGCCCTTCTTGATGCCGATGTCGAGCGGCACGAATGAAAAGGCCTCGGGTACGGCCTTGCCGACCTTGAGCTTCTCGGCGGCCGACGCAGAGGTGACAAGCAGCAGGGTTGCCAGCAGTGCCAAAATTGTTCGCATGACTTTCAACGTCTTTCTGGGTCGCTTCCTCGTAGGGTGGGCAAAGGCGCGGAACGCGCCGTGCCCACGTGCCAATCGGCTTCACCATGGTGGGCACGCTTCGCTTTGCCCACCCTACCGTGATTTCGCTTCGCTACTTTGGCAAGAACGCCTCCGTATAGAGCTTGCTCATGTCCGGTTCGGCCGGCAGCGTCTTCATCTCGACGAACGAGCGCCGCAGGACGCCGAGCGCGTTCGGATCGAAGCGGCCGGTGTCGGAGAACATGGGCATCAGCTCGTCGTAGATGCGCCCGGCGGTCGCCTGATCGGTGCCCATGACCTCGGCCGCGATCGCGACGCTCTTGGCCTTGTCGTGCCGCATCAGGGCGATGGTCTCGAACCAGCCGTTGAGGAATCCGTGCAGCGCGTCCGGCCTCTCGGCGATCGCCTTGTCGGTCGCGAAGATCACATGGATGATGAAATCCTTCACCAGGTCGCCGAAGCGCAGCAGGATGCGGCCGTCGCCGCGCTCCACGTAGTTGAGCGCCGAGGCGAGATCGACGATGCAGCCGTCGAGCGCCTGCGAGCGCACGGCGGCGACCCGCGCCGCGTTCTCGCCGACCGGCACCTGGACGATTCCGTCGAATCCCCAGCCGCGCTGCCGCGACACCTCGCTGATGATCCAGCTCGTCACCGAGCCGACCGTCGAGACGCCCACCTTGCGGCCCTTCAGGTCGTCGACCGTCTTCACCGAGCCGTCGTTGCGCACCACCAGGGCGAACAGGAGCGGCGGGCCCGCCATGGCGGCGATGCCCTTCACGGGCGAGCCCTTGACGATGAAGGCGAGCCCCGGGCCCGAGCCGAGCGCGATGTCGATCGAGTCCGCCGCCATCGCCTGTTGCAGCTTGGCGTCGCCGCCGAAGTTGGCGATCTCGATGTCGAGGCCCTGCTTCTTGAAGATCCCGGTGCGCACCCCGACGTCGAGCGGCACGAACGAGAACGCCTCCCGCCCCGCCTTGCCGACCCGCAGGGTCTCGGCCGAGGCGGCAGTGGCGGCGAGAACCGCGGCCGCAATGAGAGTCAGGATTATGCGCATTTCGCTCCCAAGACTTTTCTTGTCGTTTGTCGTCGTAGCCCGGATTGAGCGCAGCGAAATCCGGGTCGGGCCTTCCCGCATTTCGCTTCGCTCAATGCGGGCTTCTGTAACGGGCTACACGCCCCGCCCCTTCCTTATCGCATCCCGCTGGCGCTGCGTCGCCGCCGCGTCCAGCGTCAGATCGTCCCGCAGGACCACGCCGTAGTCGTCCCGGGCCGAGGCGAGGGAGATCAGCTCCTCGCGCACGTCCTCGCGCACCGCGGCCGGATCGCGCTCGAGCGGGTCGCCAAAACCGCCGCCGCCGCCGGTGCGCACGATCACCCGGGTGTCGACCGGCACCGGAACGTGGCTGCCCGCCATCGACTTGAATGCGTTCTCGCCCGGCAGCCTGATCAGGTAGTCGCCATATTCGCCCGGCTTGCCGCCCCACAGCCCCCAGGGCCGGCATTTCTGCCGCCGGGTATGCTCGAAGTTCCACTTCCCCTCGACCAGGTTGCGCACCTGCATGTCGATGCCGAGGCCGCCGCGGAATTTGCCGGCGCCGCCCGAGTCCGGCCGCAGGCCCCTCGCCTCGACCATCACCGGGCACTTCAATTCGATGCCCTCGATCGAGCCATTGCGCACGTCTCCCTGGCAGACCGAAACGGTCGCGGACTCACCGTCCTCGAACGGCCGTCCACCCCAGCCGCCGCCCTCGAGGCTCTGCACCACGAAGCGCCGGCTGGTGTTCGGGTTGACGCCGAAGAACACCACGGCGCCGCCGAGCAGGCCGTGATGGCCTGCGGGCACGCGGTCCGGCATCGCCTTGGCGAGCGCCACCACGATGGTGTCGACCACGGTCGGAACGATCGCGCTCCAGCCCGACATGGGCGCCGGGAAGCGGGCCATCATGATGTTGCCTTCGGGGATGACCACGTCGAGGGCGCGAAAGGAGCCCTCGTTGACCGGATCGAGCGGACCGGTGAGCGCCTTGTAGGCGACGCGCGCGCCGGCGAGCGTGCGCGAATTGATCGCCGCCCGCCGCTCGCCAGAGCAGCCGGAGAGATCGATGGTCATGTGCCCCTTGGCGATCGTGACCTTCGCATGCACCCGGACCGGCTCGTCCTTTCTCAGTCCGTCATCGTCGAGCGCGGCTTCCGACTCGTAGACGCCGTCCGCCAGCCGGGCGACCACGTTCCGGCACTTGGTCTCGGTCTCGTCGAAGATGCGGGCGACCGCGGCGAGCATGGTCGCCTTGCCGTACTTGTCGAACAGCTCGTCCATGCGCCGCGCCGCGAGGCGACACGCCGCCATCTGCGATTTCATGTCGCCGAGCGATGACTCGGGAAAGCGGATGTTGTCCTTGAGCACGCGATAGAGCGCGTCGTTGAGGACGCCGGCCTCGTAGATCTTGAGCTGGTCGAGCTGCAGCCCTTCCATCCAGGGATCGGCGACCGTCGGCCCGGCACCGAAGCCCGTGCTCATCCCGCCCACGTCGATCCAGTGCGCCCGCACCATGGGGAACATCAGGAGCTCGCCCTTGTAGAAATAGGGCATGTAGATGACGACGTTGTTGAGGTGCTGGCCGGCGACCGCCTGGTGGTTGGTGATGATCACGTCGCCCGGCTTGAAGCCGTCCTTGCCGTAGCGCTTGAGCCCGTCCGTGACCACGACGCCGAGGTCGGCGACGAAATGCGACACGCCGCCGACGTTCTGCGCGATCAGCTCGCCCGCGAGGCCGACCAGCGCGGTGCAGAAGTCGCGCACCTCGTAGATCATCATGTTGTAGGAGGTGCGCTGCAGGTCGGCCGCCATCTCGTTCGCGACCGCCGGCAGTGCGTTGCGGACGACCTCCAGGGTTACCGCGTCCAATGCGACCGCCTCGCGCCCGGCCATCAGGCGCCTCCGACCGTGATCAGCATCTCGCCCGACGGCGCCATTTCGAGCGTGTCGCCCGCAAACAGCACCGTGGTCGTGCCATGCTCCTGGATCAGCGCCGGCCCCGCAATGCGGCATCCGGCCCCGAGATCGGGACGCTCGTAGAGCGGGCAATCCACCGCTGCCCGCGGATCGTCGAAAAACACCTCACGGGTGCGGCGCGGCTTCGCGGGCCCGAGGTCGCCCAGCGCCGGAAACGCAAGCGGCGCCCGTTTGCCGACCAGCGCCAGCCGCATGTTGACCATCTCCACCGGCTCGTCCGGCGAGTGATGGGCATAGCGCTGGTCGTAGAGCGCGTCGAACGCGCTGCGGATGGCGGCCCGTTCGCCGGCCACGAGCTGCTCGCGGGTGACCGGCACCGACAGCGTGAATTCCTGGCCGACATAGCGCAGGTCGAGATGCGCCTGGCGCTCGGCGCCGCGGCAGTTGCGCAAGCCCGCAGCCGCATCCGCCGCCATCTCGTCGTGGATCCGGGTCAGCGCGGCGAAATCGACGGTCGCGAGATCCGCGTAGTGGGTGCGGATGAAGTCGTGCCGCTCGTCCGCCAGCAGCATGCCGAGGGCGGAGAAATGTGAGGGAAACAACGGAACGATCACCTTCGGGATGTGCAGCTCGCGCGCGATCGCGACCACGTGCAGCGGTCCCGCGCCGCCCGAGGCGACGATGGCGAAATCGCGCGGATCGAACCCTTTTTCGACCGACACCTCGCGCACCGCGAGCGACATCTTGGCGATTGCGATCTGCACGATCGCTTGCGAGGCCGCGACCGCGTCCATCTTCAGCGGCTTCGCGATCGTCTCCGCGATGCCGCGCCGTGCCCCTTCGGCGTCGAGCTGCATCTGGCCGCCCAGAAAGTTCGCCGGATCGAGCCGCCCGAGCACCACATTGGCGTCGGTGATGGTGGGCTCGGTGCCGCCGCCGCGATAGCAGATCGGGCCGGGATCGGCCCCGGCGCTCTGCGGACCGACCTTGAGGGCGCCCACATCGTCCAGCCAGGCGATCGAGCCGCCGCCGGCGCCGACCTCGACCACGTCGATCATCGGCAGCATCACGGGATGGCCGCTCGCATAACCGCCCACGTAGTAGCCGGGCGCGAGCGTCGGCTCGCCGCCGCGCACCAGGCTCGCCTTGGCGGTCGTGCCGCCCATGTCGAACGAAATGACGTCCGGAAGACCGAGCTTTGCGCCGACCCGGGCCGACGCGATGATGCCGCCGACCGGTCCTGACTCCATCATTGCGGCCGGACGCTCGGTCGCGACCTCCGGGGTCATCACGCCCCCGTTCGAGCGCATGATCGAGAGATCGCCGCGAAAGCCGATCTCGGCGAGGCTCGCATTGAGGCTTTTGACGTAGCCGCCGACCTTCGGGCCGATATAGGCGTTGACCACCGTGGTCGACATGCGCTCGAACTCGCGATACTCGCGGAGGATTTCGTGCGAGAGCGAGAGGTAGACGTCCGGCATCGCGGCTCGGATCATCTCGCCCGCGGCGCGTTCGTGCGCCGGATTGACGTAGGCGTGCAGGAAGCACACCGCGACCGCCTCGACGCCCTCCTCTTTCAGCGCCGCGCAGGCTTTGGCGATGCTGCCCGTCTGCAGCGGCGCGTGCACCTCGCCGGAGGCGAGCAGCCGCTCTTCCGCTTCGTGGGTGAGCCGGCGCAGGACCAGCGGCCGATGGCGATGGAAAAACAGGTTGTATGCCTCGGGACGGTTGCCGCGGCCGATGGCATAGACGTCGCGCGTGCCGCGGGTCACGAGCAGTGCGGTCTTGGCGCCCTTGCGCTCGATCAGCGTATTGATCGCGATCGTCGAGCCGTGGATCAGCTCATCGATGGCGGCGGCCTCGAGCCCGCTCTTGCGGATGCAGTCGATGATGCCCTGCACCAGATGCGCGGGCGTCGTCAGGCTCTTCGCCTCCATGAAGCGGCCGGCCGCGGCGTCGAAGCCCACGAGATCGGTGAATGTGCCGCCGATATCGATTGCAACGAAGATCACGTCTTCTCCCCTTCCCCCGCGAGCGAAGCGAGTGGCGGGGAGGGGGTGGGGGTGGGGGGCGCCGCTTGCTCGGAGCAGAAGGGTTCGCGCCCCACCGGCAATTCGGTGCAAGCGCAGCCCCCCCAGCCCGTCCGCCGTCGCGATGCGACGGCGGCCGACCCTCCCCGCCAACGGGCGGGAGGGTAGCAATCGCGTGCCAATGCCGACGTTACAGCGTCCGACAACTGCCACTCCAACTTTCACGGGGCGCATTTGTATTCGCTGGCGCCCTCACCGTAAACTGCACCGGAACGCAACCTCCGGCACAAGGGGAACGTGCATTGCCGACGCTCAAGGACCTCATCGCCGGCGACGACCTCGTGGTCGCGCCGGTGGCGCTCAATCCGATCATGGCGCGGCTCGCCGAGCAGGCCGGCTTCCCGGCGGTCTACCTGAGTGGGGGCTCGCTCGGCTGGGTCAAATGCGTCACCGAAGCCAATCTGACCCTGCCGGAGCTGGCCGAGGTGGCGCTCGACATGCGCACCGTCTGCCGGCTGCCGATCATTCTCGACGCGGGCGGCGGCTGGGGCGATCCCGTCCACATGCACCGTACCATCGGGCTCACCGAAGCGGCCGGGTTTGCCGCGATCGAGCTCGAGGACCAGCTGCTGCCGCGCCATTTCGAGCACCACGTCGGCCGCGAGAACCTCGTGTCCCTCGAGCTCGTGGTGAAGAAGATCGCGGAAGCGGTCGCGGCCCGCACCGATCCGAACCTGATCATCATCGGCCGCACCAATGCGCTGCGGCTGCACGGCATGGATGACGCACTGCGCCGCGCCGAAGCGATGAAGAAGGCCGGCGCCGACATGCTGTTCATTCATACCCGCAATCCCAAGGAGATCCGTTTCATCGCCGAGCGCCTGCCCGCGCCGCTGATGTGCTTCGCGCCGCCAGACGGATTCGCCGAGTTCCCGCTCAAGCAGCGCGACCTCGCCGGGCTGGGCTATCGCATCGCCGCTTCGTCCGGCACCGCGTTTGCGGCCATGCACAAGGCGATCAAGCAGTCTTACGAATGCCTCGCCAACGACACGCTCGATCCGTTCCTCGGCCGCGGCGGCGCCGAGCGGGAGATGAAGGAGGCGCACAAGACCTGCGATCTGGAGAAATATCTCGCCATCGAGCAGCGGACCATGAAGGCATGATCTCGCGCCGCGCGCTCCTCGCAACCGCGGCCGCGGCCGGCTTCGCCGCCCGGCCAGCGCGGGGGCAGGCCTTTCCGGCCAAGCCCATCAAGGTGATCGTGCCGTTCTCGCCCGGCGGGCCGGGCGATGTCATGGCGCGCATGGCCGGGCAGCGCATGGGCGCGATCCTCGGGCAGAATTTCTTGGTCGAGAACCGGCCGGGCGCCGGCGGCACCATTGGGGCGCGCGCCGCCGCCCAGGCGGAACCGGATGGCTATACGCTGATGCTCGCCAACACCTCCACGCTGGTGATCGCACCGGCGGTCTACAGGTCGGTCGACTACGATCCGCTCAAGAGCTTCGCTCTCATCGCCATCTTCGGCGTCACCGCCAGCATCATGGCCGTGAATCCGGGCGTGCCGGCCAAAACCGTGCAGGAGTTCATCGCACTCGCCAAGGCGCAGCCCGGCAAGCTCAGCTTCGCGTCGCCGGGGATCGGCACCCCGCCGCATCTGATCGGCGAGCTGTTCAAGCTTCGGACCGGCACCGACCTGGTGCATGTGCCCTACAAGGGCGGCGGACAGTCGCTCGGCGACGTGGCCGGTGGCCAGGTGCAGATGGTGTTCGAGAATCCGTCCATCACGCTTCCGCTGGCGCGGGCCGGGAAGGTGCGCGCGCTCGCGTCGACCGGGGAGACCCGCAACCCGGCTTCGCCCGAGCTTCCCACCATGATCGAATCCGGCCTTGCCGATTTCGTCACGCTCTCGTTCACCGGCCTGGTCGCGCCGGCCGGCACCCCGACCGCCATCATCGACAAGCTCAATGCCGCGGCGAACGAGAGCCTCAACGCGCCCGACGTGCATGCCCTGCTGGCCCGCCTCGCAGTCGAGCCGCGGCCGGGAACGCCGGCGGATTTCGCCGCCTTCGTGGCACGGGAGACGGAGAAGTGGCGCGCCGTCATCAATGCGGCGCAGATTCGGATCGATTGAGCGCTGCCAAGCACCGCCGTCGCCCTTCGAGGCTCGGCCTTCGGCCGAGCGCCTCAGGGTGACGGGTCTCGGAAAAGAAACCTCACTCGCCCTTGATGTTCGCCTCTTTCATGATCTGCCCGTATTCCGCGTCCTTGGCGCGGATCAGCTTGGCGAAATCCGTTCCGCAGATGCCGGCCGGGTAGAGCCCGAGCACGGCGAGCTTGTCGCGCACCACCGCAGCTTTGAGCGCGTCGGCGAACCATTTTTCGAGCTGCGCCCGCGCCTCCTTGGGCGTGGCGGCCGGCACCACGGTGCCGAGCCAGACCTCGACGTCGTAGCCCGGATAGCCGAGCTCCGCGACGGTCGGTAGATCGGGCAGTAGCGCCATCCGCTTGGCGCCGGTCGCCACCAGCGGCCGCAGCTTGCCGCTCTTGAGCTGCTCGCCCACCTCGGAATAGTTGCCATAGACCGCGGTGACATGATCGCCGAGCAGTGCATTGATGGCCGGCGCCCCGCCCGGAAACGGCACGTAGGTCATCGCGGCCTTGGTGACCATCTTGAGCTGCTCGAAGCCGATGTGCTGGGTGGTCGCCGGTCCGACGCTCGCCATGGTCAGCTCGCCCGGCCTCGCCTGCGATGCGGCGACGAGGTCGGCGAGACTGCGGTAGGGCGCATTGGCGTTGACGACGATCAGGTTGGGCGACGTCACGAGATCGCACACCGGCGCGAAGCTGGTGAGCGGATCGTAAGTGAGCTTGCGCATATGCGAGTTGATGACGAACGAGTTCGACATCACCAGAACCGTGTTGCCGTCGGCCGGCGCGCGCGAGACGAGCTCGGTCCCGATCACGGTTCCAGCGCCGGGCCGGTTCTCGATCACGATGTTGGTGCCGGCCGTATCGTTGAGCTGCTGCGCGAGAATGCGCGACAGGACATCGGCGCTCCCGGCGGGCGGGTACGGCACGATCATCCGGATCGTGCGCGCGCCCTGCGCGAAGGCGGCGCCGGCAAGCGCCAGATAGGCCAGACCGGCGGCGGCGAGCAGGCGCGTGACAGGTCTCATGGCATTTCCCCCCGTTGCGTCGTCAGGACCTTTTGCCCTTCGCCTCGGCCAGCAGCGCCACGATGCGCGCCGGGGTGATCGGCGCTTCGGCAACCCGGACCCCGAACAGCGAGAGCGCATCTTCGACCGCAGAGATCAGGGTGGCAATTGCCGGGATGGTGCCGCCCTCGCCCGCCCCCTTGAGGCCGAGCGGGTTGAGCGGGCTCGGCGTCTCCATGTGCAGCACTTCCACATTGGGCGAGTCGGTCGCGATCGGCAGCAGATAGTCGGCGAAGGTCGTCGAGGTCGGCTGCGCGCCGGCGTCATAGAGCATGTGCTCGAAGAAGGCGTTGCCGACGCCGTGGATCACGCCGCCGACCACCTGGCCCTCCACCACCATCGGATTGATCACGTGGCCGCAGTCGTGCATCACAACATAGCGCAGGATCTTGACCTCGCCGGTCTCGATATCGACCTCGACCTCCGCGACGTGGGTGCCGTTCGAATAGGTCGACTGGTCCGGCGTGAAGTGGCTCGTGGCCTCGAGCCCCGGCGCCGGCCCGCCCGCCATGGAAAAGCCCGGCATGCCGACCGCGACCGCCGCGACCTCGCGGAAGCTCTTCTTCATGTCCGAGCCCGCGACCTTGGCAAAGCCGTTCTCGAGCTCGATGTCCTCCTCCGCCACCTCCATCATGGCGGCGGCGAACTGCCTGATCTTGTCGGCCGCCGCCTTGGCGGCGAGATGCACCGATGATCCGGCATTGACGGCGGTGCGGGCCGCGAACGAGCCGACTCCGAGGCCGGTCGCGGCCGTATCGGCGGTGACGATGGTGATGTCGTCCGGCGTGCAGCCGAAGTGATCGGCCGCGATCTGGGCGAGCGTCGTCTTGTGCGACTGCCCTTGCGGGGTCGCGCCGGTATAGACCGTGACCTTGCCGCTGGTGGACACGCGCGCGGTCGCGCTCTCGTAGGGGCCGAGACCGGTCGCTTCCACCGCGTTGCCGAAGCCCAGCCCGATGTAGCGGCCCTCTTTGCGCGCCGCGGCCTGGCGGGCGCGGAAATCCTCATAACCCGCGGCCGCCAGCGCCTGCGCCTGGCAGGTCGGATAGTCGCCGCTGTCATAGGTGACGGGCCGGCCGTCGCGGAAGATGATGCCCACCTTGTACGGCATCTGCGACGGCTGGATGAAGTTGCGGCGGCGCACCTCCGCACGGTCGAGCTTCATCTCATGGGCGACGCGGTCGACGAGACGCTCCATCACCACCGCGGCCTCGGGTCGGCCGGCGCCGCGCACCGGCGAAGTCGGCACCTTGTTGGTGAAGGCGCAGAGCACGTCGAGCTTGAAGTTGGGGATCACATACGGACCCGGCACGGTGGTCGCGGCGATCCACGGCAGCACCACGCCCCATGGCATGTAGGCGCCGGCGTCGTGCTTGATAGTCCCGCGGATGCCGAGAATGCGCGCGTCCTTGTCCACCGCGATCTCGACATCCCAGTACTGGTCGCGCTCCTGCTGGGTCGAGACGAAGTTCTCCTTGCGGTCCTCGATCCATTTGAGCGGCCGGCGCAGTTGCATTGCTGCGGCGGCGAGTGCGCCGTATTCGGCATAGAAGCTGCCCTTCGGGCCGAATCCGCCACCGACGTCCGGCGTCACGATGCGCAGCTGATGGTCGGCCCAGTCGAGCAGATCGAGCAGCACCCGCTTGTGGCGATGCGGCCCCTGGGAGGAGACGTAGATGGTGAGCGCGTCGCTCGCCGGGTCCGGGACGGCGATCATGCCGCGGCATTCCATGAAGAAGGGGCCGCCGCGATGCTGGAAGATGCGTTCGCGAAAGACGTGCGCCGCGCCCGCGAAGGCGGCAGCCGCATTGCCGACATTGAGCGCGATATGGGCGCCCAGATTGGAGGAGGCGTCGCGATGGGCGAGCGGCGCACCGGGCGCAAGCGCCGCCGCGCAGTCGGCGATTGCCGGCAGCGGCTCATAGTCCACGTCGACCAGCGCCGCCGCGTCCTCGGCGATGTAGCGGCTCTCCGCCACCACCAGGGCGACCGGCTCGCCGACGAAGCACGCCTCGTCCTTGGCGAGACAATACGGCATGTAGACCTGCTTGATGGCCGGGCTCGGCACCAGGAGCGGCACCGTCTGCCGCCGCATCGACTCGGGCAGGTCCGCATGGGTCACGACCGCGTGCACGCCCGGCAGCGCCAGCGCCCCGCGCTTGTCGATGCCGCGGATCAGCGCGTGCGCATGCGGGCTGCGCAGCACCACGACCTCGAGCATCCCGGGCAGGTGGATGTCGTCCACGTAGCGCCCGCGCCCGGTCAGCAGCGCCGGATCCTCCTTGCGCTTGACGCTCGCCCCGAACCATTTCGCGCCCATCAGCGGGCCTCGCCGCGAGCACTGCGCCTCTGTCCCCTCCCCCGCTTGCGGGGGAGGGTCAGGGAGGGGGAAGCCGCAAGCTTGTAGGGTGGGCAAAGCGAAGCGTGCCCACGCGTGGGCACGGCGCTCCGCGCCTTTGCCCACCCTACCAAACGCATCAATTCCATCACTTCTCCACCTTCCGCACCGAAGTCTCCGGGTGCACGCCGCCGCGCTGGCGCGCGAGCGTCTCCGTCCCGGTCTCTTCCCAGCGGCCGCTCACGGCGCGCTCGGCCCAGACGTCCCAGCGCTCGATCCAGTCGCCGAGCGTGTAGCCGTGCCATGGGCTCTTGAGGGTGATCGGCGGGAGCTTGAGCTCCGCCCACAGCGCTTCGGCCCGGCGCATGAACTCCTCTTTCGGCAGGGCGAGCGGCGGCATCGGCCCTTTGGCAGTCGCGTCGATCAGAAGCGTCGAGTCGCTGCCGCCGGCGCGATATTGCGAGCCCTGCACGCCGCCCCGGTAGGGCACCACATGCACGTCCTCGATCGGATTGGAGCGGTAGGCGATCGACCAGAAGATCGCGTCCGTATTGGCGGGATCGATGTCCTCGCTGACCGCGATGCAGACCTTGCCGCAGTTCGGCATCAGGGTCGCGGCACCCTGCAGGCCGCGCCAGACCTCGGTGCGCGGCGCCCCGGAGGCATACTGCACGAAGATGACCGGGCGCAGGTTGCTCAACGGCTCGTGCATCACGACGCGCCGGACGGTGCGGATCGCCAGGTGGTCCCTGAGATGGGCG
>DASTZX010000389.1:0-3564 GCA_035764045.1 Xanthobacteraceae bacterium
TCGTCCCGGCCATCCACGTCTTTTGCCCGCGTCAAGGCGTGGATGCGCGGGACAAGCCCGCGCATGACAAGCTGATGGCGCAGCTCGGCGGCGAGCGCGCCCGCATCCATCAGCTCCGCCGGGTCGAGGCCGGCGAGCGGATCGGCGATGACCGGGACGCCGTCCTGCGCGGCGATCGCCAGGCGCGCGACCGCATCGGCGAAGTCGGCGGCCGAATCTTCGCTCAGGCCGCGCACCTGCACGCTGCCGCGCGAAGTGATCTCGACGATGCCGTTGCCGAATCTTTGCGCCGCCGCGACGAGGCCCGCCATGGCGTCGAGCGTGATCGTGCCCGTGGGCATGAGCCGCGCCAAAAGGCCGTCGCCGGTCGCCATCGGGGCGGAGAGGCCCGGGCAGGCGCCGCGGCGCAAGCTTGCGTGGGCGACGACGCTCATGCGTTGGCCTCCGCCCGCAAGGCGGCGAGATCGGCGTCGATATCATTGCGGCGCGGATGCCAAAATCCGCGCCGGCGCGCCGCATCGAGGCGATCCGCGATCGCGCGGGCGGCGGCGGGATTTTCCGCCAGTAGGAAGGCGCGCACCGCCGGGTCCGCCACATAGGCGGCGTGCACCAGATCGAGAAGCTCGCCCGGCACCGCGTCGGTCGTCTCCATGAAGCCGACCAGGCGGTCGACCGTCTCGGCGAGCTCGGCGGCGCCGCGCGGACCATGGCGCATCATGCCGGCGATGAAGCGCGGGTTGATCGCGCGCGCGCGCACGATGCGGGCGATCGCCTGCGGCAGCGGCCGCGCGCGCGGGCGCTGCGGATCGGTCGCGTCGAGCATCACGAGATCGGGCGCGCGGCCGAGCGCGGCGGCGGCGGCCGCAAACCCGCCCACATGAGCGACGTCGGCTTCGCCGTCGAGCAGGTCGCGGCCGGGATCATCGGAGGTGTGCAGCAGGAGATCGGCGGCGGCGACGCGGGCCGCGAAAGCGCCAGGCGTCTCGGTCGCACCGCCCTCGGCGCCCGCATAGGCGTGCGAGCCGGCGGCTAGATAGGCAGCGCCGATCGCCGCGCGGTCGGTGTCGCGGCCGAGCAGATCCTCCACGCCCGCCCCATAGGCGCCGGGCGCGGTGCCGAAGATGCGGGCGAGCTCGATGTCGTGCGTGGCGCGCCGGCACGCGCCGGCGAGCGGATTCTCGTCGTCCGCTTCGTCGCGCGCCGCGACGGCGCGGGTGGCGGCATCGATGAGCGCGATCTGCGCCGGAAAGAGATCGCGAAAGAGCCCCGAGATGCGCCAGGTCACGTCGATCCGGGCGCGGCCGAGCGTGGCGGTCGGCAGCACCTCGATGCCGGTGACGCGGCCGGTCGCGCGGTCCCACACCGGGCGGCAGCCCATGAGGCAAAGTCCTTGCGCGATCTCCTCGCCGCCGGTGCGCAAGGTGGCGCTGCCCCAGAGATCGATCACCAGCGCGCGCGGCATTTCGCCGTGCTGCTGGAGGTAGAGCCGGATCACCTCGTCGGCGGCGAGGCGGCCGAGGTCCATCGCGGTCTGCGTCGGCAGCATGCGGGGGTCGGCGGTGTAGAGGTTGCGGCCGGTCGGCAGCACGTCGCGCCGGGCCCGCTGCGGCGTGCCGGCCGGCCCGGGCGCCACGCGCCGCCCGTCGAGGGCGGCGAGGAGGGCGGCACGCTCGGAGGCGGCGCTTGCGGCATGGGCTGCGTATTCCGAGCCGCCGTCGTCTTCACCTTTCCCCGCGTGCGCGGAGAGGTCGACCGCCTGAGCGGAGCGAAGGCGGTCGGGTGAGGGGGCCTCGCCGCGAGTCGTTTCCTCGCGATCCTGAATTTCCGGAAGCGCCCCCTCACCCCGACCCTCTCCCCGCAAGCGGGGAGAGGGAGCCCTCAGTGCTTGCGGAGGAGGCGAGCGCCCATAAACATGCAGTCCATCTTTGACCGCCAGGTCCTTCAGGTCGCACAGCCAGGCATCGATGCGGCGCAGCGCCTCGTCGGGCGACCCATTGGCCAGAACGCCGGCCTCGCGCGCGAGGCCGCTCGCCTGCGCGGTCTCGACGATGAGGCGGGCGAGGCGCTCGCGCCGGCGGCGGTCGAGGCCGTCGGCCTGGGCGTATTCGTCCACCAGGCGCTCGAGCGCCTGCGCGGCGCCGGACAGCGGCGCGCCCGTGAGCGGCGGCGGCAGATGGCCGAGCGTCACCGCCGCAATCCGGCGCTTGGCCTGCGCGGCCTCGCCCGGGTTGCTGACGATGAACGGATAGATGACCGGCATCGGCCCGAGGACGGCCTCGGGGAAGCACGACTGCGTGAGCGCGACTGCCTTGCCGGGCAGCCATTCCGGCGTGCCGTGCGCGCCCATGTGCACCAGCGCGTCGACCCGCGCGGCGTGCTGCAGCCACAGGCCGAACGCGACGAGCGCATGGCGCGGCGGCAGCGCCGGGTCGTGATAATCGGCGCGGCGGTCGGCCGCGCGTCCGCGGTCGGGCGCCAGCGCGACGGTCACGTTGCCAAAAGACTTGGCGCGGAAATGAAACGCGCCGTCGCGCGCGTCCGGATCGTCGCCCGGATCGCCCCACGCGGCCGCGACCTGCGCCGCGACGCCGGCCGGCAGCCCGGCGAGGTGGCGCCGATAATCGGAAAGCGAAAGCGTCGCCTCGCCAGTCTCGGCGCTCATCGCGTCGATGAGCGCGCGTGCGCTCGGCGGCGACGGCGCGACCGTGTAGCCGGCCTCGCGCAGATCGTCGAGCAGCACGCGCACGCTTTCCGGCACATCGAGGCCGACCGCATAGCCGGTGCGGCCGGGCGCCGCCGGATAGTCCGGCATCAGCACGGCGATCCGGCGTTTTTCCCGCGGCGTGGCGCGCAGGCGGACCAGCCGCGCGATGCGTTGCGCCACCATGTCGATCCGATCCGGCTCCGGGCGGTTGGCGAGCGCCGTGAAGGCGAGCCCCTCGTGCGCGGGCACCGGATGCTTGAACGCGATCGCGCCGGCGAGCACGCGGCCGTCGAGCTCCGGCAGCACCACGTGCATGGCGAGGTCGGCGGCGCCGAGCCCGCGCGCGCCCTCCGCCCAGGCGGCGCGCTTGGTGGTGGCGATCACGGCCTGGAGCACCGGCACGTCCGCGTCATCGAGCGGCGTCGCCTCGCCCGCGTCGCCGCCGGCCGCAAAGCCGGTGGTGGTGACGATCGCGGCAGGCTTGAGCCGCGCCAGCGCCGCGCGCACGAAGGCGGCCGCCTCCGTGTCCTTGAGGCTCGGCACCATCAGGGGCGCGGCCGCAATTCCGTGACGGTGAAGCGCGGCGGCCAGCGCATCGATCGGGCCCATGTCGGCGGCGAGCAGCATCGAGCGGTAGAAGATGATCGGCACCACCGGTTGGTCCGGCGCAAGCGCTGACATCAGACGGTCGAGATCGATGGCGCCCTCGTCCGGCCGAGAGCCGGCGCAGCGCGGCACCGGGCGCGGGGCCGGCGCTTCGAGCGTAGCGCCGGCGTGGCGTGCGAGCCGGCGGAGCAGGCCGATGAGATTCTCGCGTCCGCCCTCGCGGAAGAAGCGCAGCAGAAGCGCGAGCTCCGCCG
>DASTZX010000390.1:0-3876 GCA_035764045.1 Xanthobacteraceae bacterium
GAAATCCATCACGGCGCGCACGCGGGCCGTACGGACGAGGTCGCGGTGGACCACCTCCCACAGCTCGACCGACAAGACCCGCTCGGAGGGCATCAAGCAGATCAAGTCGGGATCGCAGTCCGCCACGCGGCAGGGCAGGATCGCGACACCGAGCCCGGCCTTGCAGGCGGCGAAATGCACCCGCGCCGAGTCCGCTGCGAGCGCAACCTCGGCGCCGCGCGCGTGCTGCGCAAACCACGGGCCGCCGCGCACATGCGCGTACTCCTCGGTCCAGGTGATGATGCCGACCTTGGAGAAATCGACGTCTCCAGGCTCAAGTCCACGCGCGGCCACGCAGGACTTCGTGGCGTAAAGGCCGCACGGCCAGCGGCCGACGCGGCGCACGACGAAATCGCCGTTCGTGGGCCGTACACCGCGGATCGCGACATCGGCCTCGCGCCGGGTCAGATTGACCAGATCCATGCGCGCCACCAACTCGAGCGCGATTTCGGGAAAACGGCGCTGGAACGCGGGAAGATTCGGCGCGACCAGATGCGTTGCGATATCGTCGCTGGCGGCAAGGCGCACCTTGCCGCTCGGCCGCAGGTCTCGTCCGAGCGCCTCGCGTTCGACGGCGAGCACCGCTTCCTCGACGTCCTCGGCCTTGATCCGGATCGCCTCGCCACTCTCGGTGAGCACGTAGCCGGTCTGCTTACGATCGAACAGGCGCGCGCCGAGCCGGCGCTCCAACTCGGCAATGCGCCGGCCGACCGTCGCGGCGCTCGATTTCAGCGAGTGTCCCGCCTTGACGAGACTGCCGGTGCGCGCGACAGCCAAGAAATGCTTGAGGTCATCCCATTCCATGGGTGTTCAGAATTGAAAAGCCGCTCATCAAATTTCGCCGTATGTCATTCAAATCTCAAGAGGTAAGTTGCCGTCGGCAGACGGCCTCTCGGATTCGCGCCGAAGCGCGGCGAGGTCAAAAGCGGAGGGGCTTCGCCATGCGAAAGACGGGTTTGGTGATCGCGGCGATGGCGATCAGCGCCTGCCTGGGGGCGCATGCTGTGGCGGCGGATTTCCCCAGCCGCCCGGTCACGCTCATCATTCCGTTTGCGGCGGGCGGTCCCTCGATGGCGCTGTTGCGGATCATGGAGCCGCATATCGCGCGCTCGCTCGGCCAGCCACTCATCATCGAGACGATCAGCGGGGCGGCCGGCAGCCTCGGGACTGCCAAGCTCGCGCGCGCTGCGCCGGACGGCTACACGATCGGGCTCGGCCAATGGGACACGCTGGTGCTCAACGGTGCGATCTACAAGCTGCCGTACGACCTGCGGACGGATTTCCAGCCGATTGCGCTGTTTGCGAGCAATCCGCAATTGATCGTGTCGCGCAAGGACCTGCCCGCCACCGATCTGAAGGAATTGATCGCTTGGCTGAAGGCTCGGCCCGATAAGGCGACACAAGGCACTGCCGGAGCGGGCAGTGCCGCGCACATCAGCGGTGCCTATTTCCAGAGCGTCACCGGCACGCGCTTCCACTTCGTGCCCTATCGCGGGGCTGCACCTGCCATGCAGGACCTCATGGGGGGCCAGATCGACCTGATGTTCGATCAAGTGGGGAACGCGTTGCCGCAGGTTCGCGCCGGCCAGATCAAGGCCTACGCTGTCACGGCCAAGCGCCGGCTCGCCGCCGCTGCGGAAATCCCGACTGTCGACGAAGCCGGCTTGCCCGGCTTTCACGCCTCGGTCTGGCGCGGGCTGTTCGCCCCGAAGGGCACGCCGCACGCCGTCATCGCAAGGCTCAATGCGGCGGTGGTCGATGCGCTGGCCGACCCGACCGTGCGGGAACGCCTGGCAGATCTCGGGCAGGAAATCCCGGCGCGCGAGCAGCAGACGCCGGAAGCGCTCGGCGCCCTGCACCAGGGCGAAATCGCAAAGTGGTGGCCGATCATCAAGGCCGCGAACATCACCGCCGAATAAATGGAGCCACAGAGGTACGTCTGCTCATGGCATCATGCGGAATGTCCCGATGCGGTTGCAGGTCCTGCGTTCGACACGGCCTTGGCGTTTCCGGCCGGACACGATAACACTCGATTTCGTTCCCACGTCGACCGCCCATGCCCCCTGCATCCATTCCCCAGCTTGTTGCACACGGCGCCGCGATTCCGGCGATCGGCTTCGGCACGTCGGGCCTCTCCGGCCCGGTGGGGGAGACCGTCGCGCATGCGCTGCGCTGCGGGTACCGCCATCTCGATGCGGCGCGCAAATACGGCACCGAGGACGGTGTAGGCGAAGGCATTCGGATGGCGAAGGTGCCTCGCGACGAGCTGTTCGTCACCACCAAGGTGTCGCATGAGAATTTGCGCGGCGCCGATTTCGCGCGCTCGGTCGAGCAGAGCCTCAAGGCGCTCGGACTCGCCTATGTCGATCTCCTGCTCGTGCACTGGCCCAATGCGCAGATCCCGCTCGCCGAGACCATGGGAGCGCTCGCCCGGGCAAAGCGCGACGGCCTCACCCGCCATGTCGGCGTCGCCAACTTCAATATCGCATTGGTCGACGAGGCGATCCGGCTCTGCGCGGAGCCGTTGGTGAGCCTGCAAGCGGAATTCCATCCCTATCTCGACCAACGCAAGCTGCATAAAGCCTGCCGCCAGCGCGGCCTGGTGCTGACCGGCTACTGCCCGCTCGGCCGCGGTCGGTTGATCGGCGACGCGACGATCGCGGAGATCGCGCGGGCGCGCGGCAAGTCGGTGGCGCAAATCGCACTGCGCTGGGCGGCCCAGCAGAAGGTGCTCCCGATCCCGCGCTCGTCGAACCCGCAGCGGATCGCGGAGAACCTTGCTATTTTCGACTTTGCGTTGGACGCGGAGGAGATGCGCCGCATCGGCGCGCTTGCGCGCCGCGACGGCCGCATCGCCGATCCGACCGGCCGCGCGCCGGCGTGGGATTGACAGCGGGGAGGGGAGTTTTGGACATCGATCTCGCGGCGCCGGGGTTCGACCGCATCGTCGGTACGGATCCGCCCCTCGACCAGATCGCGCATGGGCTCTATTTCGGCGAAGGCCCGGTGTGGGACCGGCGCAAGAAGCGATTCCTGTGGGTCGACATCATCGGCGACACCATCTGGGAATGGACGCCGGGCGTGGGCGCGAGAACGCTGGTGCATCCCTCGAGCCATGCCAACGGAATGACCTTCGATCGCGAGGGCCGGCTCGTCATCGCGGGATGGTCGCAGCGCACGATCTGGCGCATCGAGCACGACGGCGCCTTCACCACCATCGCGTCGCGCTTCGAGGGAAAGAAATTCAACAGCCCGAACGATATCGTGGTCCGCTCGGACGGGAGCGTGTACTGGACCGATTCCGCCGGTGGACTGGTCATCCCCGGCATGGTGGGCGAGGACATGCAGCGCCAGCTCGACATCCAGGCCGTATTCCGGCTCACCCCGCGGGGCGAGGTGAAGCTCGTGGTCGAGGACACGGTCTATCCCAACGGCCTGTGCTTCTCGCCGGATGAATCTATCCTCTACGTCAATGATACGCGGCTCGCGCAGATCCGCGCCTTCGACGTCAATGCCGACGGAAGCGTGAAGAATGGCCGCGTGTTCCACAAACTCACCGGCAGCGAGGCGGGCGTCGCCGACGGCATGAAGTGCGACCGCGAGGGCAACGTCTATTGCACCGGCCCCGGGGGCATCCATGTGATCGATCCGGGCGGCCGGCTGCTCGGGCGGCTGCGCGTGCCGGGGCACTGCACCAACCTCGCCTGGGGCGACGACGACTGGCGGTCGCTGTACTTCACGACCTATCACGGGGTCCACCGCACCCGCCTCAACATCCCCGGCGTGCCGGTCTGGTAGGAGCGCGCGAATGACCTGGAAGTTCGAGCGCGTTGCGGG
>DASTZX010000391.1:0-2005 GCA_035764045.1 Xanthobacteraceae bacterium
CTCGCCAAGTGGCTCAAGAAAGAGGGCGACCAGGTGAAGGCCGGCGACATCCTGGCCGAGATCGAGACCGACAAGGCGACGATGGAATACGAGGCCGTCGACGAGGGCGTGCTGGCGAAGATCCTGGTGCCGGAAGGCACGGCCGACGTCGCGGTCAATCAGCCGATCGCGGTGCTCGCCGGCGAAGGCGAGGACGTGAAGACCGCGGCGGCAGCGGCCGGCAAGGGCGCTGCGCCGGCGCCGCAAGCGCAACAAGCTCCGCAGTCCGCAAAGCCTGCGGCCGCCGCCGCAAGCGCCGCACCATCCGCGGCCCCGCGACAAGCGCCGCCGGCGCCGCCCGCGACCATGATGCGGCCCGCGCCACAGGCGCCGGCCACCCCGCGCACCAATGGCCACGGCCGCATCTTCGCGTCCCCGCTGGCGCGGCGCCTCGCCAGGGACGCCGGCATCGACATCGCCCGCATCGCCGGGTCTGGGCCGCACGGACGCGTGGTCGCGCGCGACGTCGAGCAGGCGAAGGCGGGCGGAGCCTTGCGCGTCCCCGCCGGCGCGCCGGGGCTCGCGCTTCCGGTTCAGGCGCCCTCGGACGACAAGATCCGCGCGCTGTTCGAGCCCGGCTCCTACGACGTCGTGCCGCACGACAACATGCGCAAGATCATCGCGCAGCGGCTGGTGCAGGCCAAGCTGACGATCCCGCATTTCTACCTCACGGTCGCCTGCACCATCGATCGCCTGCTGGCGGCGCGCGAGGACATCAACTCGACCGCGCCGCAGGGCCCCGACGGCAAGCCGGCCTGGAAGCTTTCGGTCAACGACTTCGTCATCAAGGCGATGGCGCTCGCGATGATCAAGGTACCGGACGCCAACGTCACCTGGACGGAGTCCGGCATGCTCAAGCACAAGCGCGCCGACATCGGCGTCGCGGTCGCCATCGCGGGCGGGCTGATCACGCCGGTGGTGCGCAATGCCGACAAGAAGTCGATCATCGAGATCTCGTCGGAGATGAAGGACCTCGCGGGGCGCGCGCGCAACCGCCGGCTCAAGCCGGAGGAATATCAGGGCGGCTCGACGGCGGTGTCCAATCTCGGCATGTTCGGCATCGAGGAGTTCGCGGCGGTGATCAATCCGCCGCATGCGACGATTCTGGCGGTCGGCGCCGGCGAAGAGCGCGCGGTGGCGAAGGATGGCAAGCTCGCGGTCGCGACGCAGATGAAGCTCACGCTGTCGACCGACCACCGGGCGGTCGACGGGGCGCTCGGCGCCCAGTTCCTGGGTGCGATCAAGCATTATCTCGAGAGCCCGACCGCGATGCTGATCTGACGTCGCCTGCTCCGTCTCGTCCCTGAGGAGCACGCGTGCAGCGCGTCGCTCCTCACCGGAAGGCGGAGGCCGGGTTCGCAATGCTGCAAAGAAAGCTCGACTGAGAACACCTCATGGCCGACACAAGCTTCGACATCCTGATCATCGGCTCGGGTCCGGGCGGCTACGTGACGGCGATCCGCGCCGCGCAGCTCGGCTTCAAGACGGCGATCGTCGAGCGCGCTTATCTGGGCGGCATCTGCCTCAACTGGGGCTGCATTCCGACCAAGGCGCTGCTGCGCTCGGCCGAGATCTTCCACTACATGCATCACGCCAAGGACTACGGGCTGAAGGCCGATAACGTCGGATACGACGCGCAGGGGGTGGTGCGGCGCTCGCGCGGCGTGGCGAAGCGTCTCAACGACGGCGTCGGCTTCCTGATGCGCAAGAACAAGGTCAGCGTCATCTGGGGCGAGGCGACGATCGACGCGCCCGGCAAGGTGACGGTCAAGCCGGCGCAGGCCGAGGCGCCCAAGGGAGTGCTCGGGCCCGGCAGCTATCAGGCCAAGCACATCATCATCGCGACCGGCGCGCGCCCGCGCGTGCTGCCGGGCCTCGAGCCCGACAAGAAGCTGGTGTGGACCTATTTCGAGGCGATGGTCCCGGACCGGATGCCGAAGTCCCTGCTGGTCATCGGCTCGGGCGC
>DASTZX010000392.1:0-46029 GCA_035764045.1 Xanthobacteraceae bacterium
GACGAGGATCTGAACGACCGCTATCACACCTTCTGCGATCCGCGCCTCAATGCCGAGCAGTCGATCGACCTCGCGTTCCTGCTGGCCGAGCTGCTCAAGTCGGAGCGGCAGACGCGCGCAAAGCCGCTGCCGGCCGCAGCCGGGCTGTAGTTCGCAGGGAGTGTCGGATGGGTCGAGGCCGAAGGCCAAAACCCATCGGTGGCTTCCAGAGGCGGACTCGGCCGATGGGTTTCGCTTCCGCCTATGCGCTTCGCGCTCCGGCGGAGTTAAACCCGCCGGTAGCTCGGGCAGCGAGCGGAGGCGGGTCGCTCAACCCATCCGACGCCGCTCACCTCGCCTTCGGCGATTGCGAACCGCCGGCCCGCCGGGCTACATCATCTGCATGAGCCCCCGCCCGCCCGAGCGCCTCGCGATCGCCCTCGCGCAGCTCAATCCGACCGTCGGCGACGTCGCCGGAAACGCCGAGAGGGCGCGGCGCGCCCGCACCGCCGCGGCCGGCGAGGGGGCAGATCTCGTGGTCTTTCCCGAGCTGTTCGTCGCCGGCTATCCGCCGGAGGATCTGGTGCTCAAGCCGGCCTTCCAGGCCGCCTGCCGCGCCGCCGTCGAGGCGCTCGCGCGCGAGACCGCGGACGGAGGCCCGGCGATCCTGATCGGGACCCCATGGGTCGCGGACGGCAAGCTCTACAACGCCGTGGTGCTGGCGGACGCCGGGCGCATCATGGCGGTCCGCTACAAGGTCGATCTGCCGAACTACGGCGTATTCGACGAGAAGCGCGTCTTCGTTCCCGGGCCATTGCCGGGCCCGGTGAGCTTTCGCGGTGTGCGCCTCGGCGTGCCGATCTGCGAGGACATCTGGGGGCCGGAGCCGGTCGAATGCATCGCCGAAACCGGCGGCGAGATTCTGCTGGTGCCGAACGGCTCGCCCTACCGGCGGGGCGTGGTCGACGAGCGGCTCAGCGTCGCGGTCGCGCGCGTGACCGAAGCGGGCCTCCCGCTCATCTATCTCAACCAGGTCGGCGGCCAGGACGAGCTCGTCTTCGAGGGCGCCTCCTTCGTGCTCAATGCCGACCGCTCCATGCCGGTGCAGATGCCCGCCTTCCGCGAGGTGGTGGCGGTGACGCGCTGGGAGCGGAGCGGCGGGGGCTGGCGCTGCGTCGGCGGACCGGTCGCGCAGCTCGATCATGGCGAGAAGGCCGATTACACGGCCTGCGTGCTGGGTCTGCGCGATTATGTGGACAAGATCGGCTTTCCGGGCGTCGTGCTCGGGCTCTCGGGCGGCATCGACTCGGCGCTCACGGCGGCGATCGCGGTCGATGCGCTGGGGGTGAAACGCGTGCGTTGCGTGATGCTGCCCTATCGCTTCACGGCGCAGGAATCGCTCGATGACGCCGCCGCGGTCGCAAAAGCCCTCGGCGTGCAATACGACATCGTTCCGATCGCGAGCGCGGTCGAGGGTCTGGAGAAATCGCTCGCGCCGCTCCTGGCCGGGCGCCCGCGCGACGTCACCGAGGAGAACCTGCAGTCGCGCGCGCGCGGCACGATCCTGATGGCGGTCTCCAACAAGTTCGGCCTGATGGTGGTGACGACCGGCAACAAGTCGGAAATGTCGGCCGGCTACGCCACGCTCTACGGCGACATGAACGGCGGCTTCAACCCGATCAAGGACCTCTACAAGACGGAGGTCTACCGGCTTTCCCGGCTGCGCAACGAATGGAAGCCGGACGGCGCGCTCGGGCCGGACGGCCTGGTGATCCCCGAGAACATCCTGGTCCGGGCGCCGAGCGCCGAGCTGCGCGAGCACCAGACCGACCAGGATTCGCTGCCGCCATACGACGTTCTCGACGCGGTGCTCGAACGGCTGGTCGAGTGCGAGCAGCCGATCGCCGAGATCGTCGCCGCCGGCTTCGATCGCGATCTGGTGATGCGGGTCGAGCGGATGCTCAACCTGTCGGAATACAAGCGCCGCCAGGCCGCGCCCGGGGTCAAGATCACGCTGCGCAATTTCGGCCGGGACCGCCGCTACCCGATCGTCAATCGCTTCCGCGATCCAGGCACGCCGCCGCCTCAGCCGGACAAGGCGCTGCTCGCGCCCGCCGCCGCCGCGGCGCGCAGCGAGGCATTCGATTTCTGATGATGGATTGGGTGGGCAAAGGCGCGCAGCGCCGTGCCCACGCGGTCGGATTTGGTGGGCACGCTTCGCTTTGCCCACCCTACGATTTCTACGCCGACGGCGAGATCAGCGCGACGTCGGCACGAAGGTCGGACCGACCGAGCGGATCGGCCCCTTGGGCGGCGGTGCGCCCTCGGTGCTCTCGGCGCCCGGCGCAGCAGGCGGAGCGGAATTCGCCTCCGGCTTCTTGCTGTCCTGGCGGATCGGCCGCCCTTGCGCGTCGCGCGGCTGCGCCATGGCCTTGGCGCGCTCCGGCGTCACCACGATGTCGTCCGGCTGCACCGTGCTGTCTCTGACCTGCCCGAGCGCCTGGGCCCAGCTCTGTCCGGCGCGGCGACAGCTGCACGCGGGCACGACCTCGGTGCGGTACTTGAAGGCATTCGCCAGCGACGTATAGGTCGCGCCGTTCGCAGATACGGCCTGGTTGACGTCCTCGCCCGGATTGCGATGCGACATCAGCACCACGTCTGTGGCCGGGCAGGTCGCCTGGCACTTTTGCGCATCCTCGGCGAAGCGGTCCGGGGTGGTCGCGTAGGAGATCGGGTAGTAATAGCCGTCGCAGGTTCGCACGCACAGGGTGCGATAGGTTCCGGACGGCAGGTTGGGAGAGAACATGCTATCGCCGGCAGGCGCGCTGGTGCGGTTGCCGCCGAACAGGGATTCGAAGAAGCCGCGCTGCTGGTTGGCCGCCGCGGTGTATTGGGGACCGCAATTGTTCTGTGCCAGCGCGGCGATCACGGTCTGGCGCTGCGCCTCACGGTCGCCGGCGCCGCCGCCCTGCAGCCGGTCGAGATCGGCGAGCATTCTTTCCAGATTGGCGCGCGCCTGCTGGATCTCCTGGTTGAGCGGCGTGCATTGCGGGTTCTGGCCGCTGAACAGGGAGAAGAATCCGCCGCCCTGGCAGCCGAGCCGCCGCGCCTGCACCGACATGCGGTCGAGCTCCGCCTGCTGGCGGTTGGTCGCCTCCTCGTAACGCCTGATCTGGTCGGCGCGCGCCGGATCGGCGGTGCCGCGGTCGATCGTCGCCAGCTGAGCTTCGAGACGGGTGCAGGCCGGGCTGACGCCGGGCGGCGGCGGCATTTGCGCACGCGCCTCGGCGCTCGCGAAGGCGGCGAGCGCGACGACGGTCCATGCGCACCAGCTCGATTTCATTCCCCCTCCACCCGCCCGTGCCGCGGGGTCATGCGACCGCTGCGATGTGAGGCGCAAAAACGTCGGAATAGTGGCTGGCCGGAACGGCCGTCATGCGGCCGCGGCCCGCCGCGCCGGTCGCGTGGTCTCGGCCCGCAGGTTCCACAGGATTCCGGAAATGATGAGGCCGGCGCCGGCGAAGACGTAAATATCGAGAGGCTCACCATAGAGCCACCATCCGACCAGGGCGATGAGGGGAATGCGCAGGAAGTCGAGCGGAACCACCAGGCTCGCCTCGCCGGCCCGGAACGCGTTGGAGAGGCAGTAATGCGAGCTCACGCCCGCGATTGCGAGCCCGATCATGGGGGCGATCTGCTCCGTGCCGAGCTTGAGCACGAACAGGGGATCGCTGCCGGCGAGGTTCATCGGCAGCTGCATCAGGTTCATCCAGAAGACGATGCCGAAGGTGGTCTCGGTCGCGGTCAGCCGCTTGGTCACCGTGAGCGTGATGGCGTAGCCGAACGCCGCGGACAGGGTGAGGAAGGCAGCCGGCTGGAACGTCTGCAGCCCCGGCCGGATGATCACCAGCACGCCGATGAAGCCGAGCACCACCGAGCCGATCCGGCTCGGGCTGAGCCGCTCGTGCAGGAACAGCGCGGCGAGCAGCGCGGTCCACGCCGGCATGGTGAATTCGAGCGCGAACACCGTGGCGAGCGGCAGCAGGGTGATGCTCTTCGCCCAGGCGACCTGGGAGGCGAAATGCACGCTGTTGCGCACGAGGTGCAGCCGGATGCGTCCGACGCTCACCATACGCATCAATTTCGGGCGGACGAGCGCGAGCGCGAGCAGGATCGCGAGTCCGAGTGCGCTGCGCAGCGCGAGGATCTCCAGGATGCCGATCGTGCGCGACAGCTCGCGAATCGAGACCGCCATGGCCGAGAAGGAGAGGAGCGTGCCGGTCATCCACAGCACGACAGGCACGAGTTGGGCGGGAGTCACGGGGGCTCCGGGAAAGACACCGCCGAGGGGAAGCGGCGAATGGCAAGTGGCGAATAGCGAATGGCACGACCGTTGACCAGCCGGACTATTCGCTACTCGCTATTCGCTAATCGCAGATCCTATTCGGCATCCGGCTGGTTTTCCGGCCGCGCCTTGTCGAATGCGGGAAGCTTGAGGCAGGCGGCGTCGACCGCGACGATCTTGGGGAATTTGTCGAGCGGCACGTTGAAGCGGCGCGCATTCGCGACCTGCGGCACGAGACAGACGTCGGCCAGCGTGACCTCGCCCCCGAAGGCGTAAGGTCCGGGCTTGAGGAGCGCCTCGACCGCCTCGAAGCCGACCGTCACCCAGTGGGCGTACCAGACGTTGATCGCCGGCTGGTCGTGCTTGAGCTCGTTCTTGAGATAGAACAGGGGCGCGGTATTGTTCAGCGGATGGATGTCGCAGGCGATCGCCTGGGCGGCCGCGCGAACATGCGCGCGCGCGACCGGGTCGGCGGGCAGCAGCGGCGGCTTGGGAAACACCTCATCGAGATATTCGATGATGGCGAGCGATTGAGTCAGCACCTCGCCGTTGTCGAGCCTGAGCGCCGGCACTCGCCGCTGCGGGTTGACCGCGCGGTACTCGGGCGAATGCTGCCGACCGCCGCCTTTGGTCAGATGGATGGATTCGATGTCGTAGGGCAGCCCCTTGAGATTGAGGGCGATCCGCGCCCGGTAGGCGGCCGACGAGCGGAAATAGGAATACAGCTTCACGGAAGTCTCCGATCCTGGCGGACAGCATTGAGAGGGCGAATGGCGAATAGCGAATGGGACAGAAGGGGGTGCTCTTTCTTTTGCCCGCCATTCGCCATTGGCTATTCGTCATTTCCCGTTCGCTATTCACGCTTCCTGTGCGCCGTCTCCTCGGCCAGCGCGCGCGAGCGCTCGGTGAGCCGCTGCACCGCCCGTTCGAAGGCGTCGCGGTCCATGGGATCGACCACCTCGGCGAGCCGGCGCGCGAACTCGAGGGCGCCCGGGGCGAGCTCCTCGTAGATGGTCCGCCCGGCCGCGGTGAGCGACAGGAAGGATTCGCGCAAGTCCGCGCGGTTGGCGCGACGGCCCACCAGCTTGCGCTTCTCGAGCTCCGCCACGGCGCGCGAGACCTTCGTCTTGTGCATCTGGCTGTGGGCGCCGATCGCCTTGCCGGTCATGACTCCGAACTCACCGAGCGTGACCAGCACCCGCCATTCCGGGACGCCGAGGCTGTAGCGCTCCACGTAGATGCGCGACAGCGCCTGCGATACCAGGCTTGCCAGCACGTTGAGGCGATAGGGCAGGAAGTCCTCGAGCTTGAGCGGCGCCTCGTCAGGGGCGCGCGCATCCGCCTCCTCCCTGTCGGCCGCGACTTCGTCCACCGTCGCTCTCCGGGCCTCGTTGGTTCGCAGCCATTTGCGGCGTCTTGGCCCGGAAGATGGCGGAAGTTCATGGCCCGCGCAACGGCCTGGGCACGTGACGGATGGAAAGAGTAGAAATTCCTTGTTCCATTCGCTACCCGCATTCGCCATCGAGCAGCAGAATCCGATGACCGAGATCAAAGTTCTCAGCGCCCGCGCGCCGCAGATGGCGCTGCAAAAGTTGTTCGCCGAATTCGCCCGCGCAACCGGCCATCGGGTGACGCCGAGCTACGGAACGGTCGGCGCCATTGCGGAGCGGTTCAAGGCCGGGGAGGCGGCGGATTTGCTGATCCTGTCGCCCTCGGCGCTCGCCGCGGTCGGCGATGCGCTGCTTCCCGGCAGCCAATCCGAGGTCGCGCGCGCCGGGCTCGCGGTCTGCATCCGTGACGGGACGGGCGCGCCGGATCTCTCCACCCCGCAAGCTTTCACGGCCGCGCTGCTCGCGGCCCGCGCCGTGTCCTACAGCGATCCCAACGCTGGCGGCTCAGCCGCGGCGTATTTCGCGATCCTCTTGGAGCGGCTCGGCATTGCGCAGGCGGTGAACGCCAAGGCCGCGCTCGGGCGCAACGGCCATCACGTCGCCGAGCTCGTCGCCGACGGCACCGCGGAGCTCGGCATCAGCTTTCTGAGCGAGCTCGTCGCGATCAAGGGTGTGGCCATCGCGGGTCCGCTGCCGCCGGAACTGCAGAACTACACGGCTTACGCGGCGGCGATCCCGCGCGCCGGCGCGGCGCACGAGACGGCATGGGCGCTGATCGCGACACTGACCCGTCCGGATGCCGACGCGACCTGGCGCGCGGCGGGTCTCGAGCCCGCCGCGCGATGAGCGAGGCGTCACGCGCGTCATCACGGGGCCGCGGCAGAACGCTCTGGGCGCTCGAGCGCAGCGATAATCGGCCGGCGCTGTTGGGTAAACTTTCGCTGGAGATGTGAATGCGTCGGGTGGATTCCGCTAACGTTACCCGGCGCGCCGTTTGGTGCTCAAACCGCGAACCGGTGGCGAACACGGATCACCGGCGGTTCCTCACCGCGAGCGCGCTCGATCGATCGTCGACATGTCGAGGGCTTGCGCTAACCGCTTCCTAGCCATGTGCGCTAACCCGCATCGAAGCGGAATGCGGGACCGCCTTTTGCGGAGTCGAGGGACGTCGTTGCCTGGGTAAGCGGGTGTCCAGTACCACCGCGCCGGCCGTGAATACGGGATGTCCGCTTGCGCGACGCGCAAGCGGGGCATGACAACGCCGAGGACGAGGGAAAGAGCCTTACCGGATGCACTCGATCGCGACGAGGTCGTCGCAATCGGCGCCGCGGCAGCTCGTGCCGCCGGCCGGGACGGAGTTCGTCACATCGTTGTGCGCGACCTTGCGGAACGACAGCGCGCGGCTGAACTCATGGGCATGGCAGTAGGCGGCCGCGAGCCCGCTCCCGCAGCTCGCGCCGCTCGAGAGGCAGCGGTCGACGCCGTAGCCGTCCGGATTGCTGGCGATGATGAACACGTGCTTTTCCGCCCGTGCCGGCGTGCTGCCGGCCGTGAGAGCCGCAAACAGGAGTGTCGCGAGAATGGCGCGCATGGTCGGCTCGTGCGGGAAAAAGGATTGGGCGATGCGGAGGATGCGATCCAAAACGTTAAGGCGGCGTTAACCGGTCGGGCGAACCTTCGTGGAGATCAGAGCGCTGGTCGCACGATTCGGGTTCCGCGCCAAGTCCGGCCGGGTGTTAATGTTACCTCGGGTTCCGCGCCCCTTGACGGATGCGCCCGCCGAGACCATTGTGCGCCGCCATGAACGGCCAGCTCCGCATCGCCGGCATTTGCCGGGGGATTATTCGCTAGCGCTCCACGCTGGCTGCGGCCGTCTTTTCTCCCGTTCGAGACATGACACGCCCGGTCAGCGACCGAGGTGGGTCCATGGGTTTGAGGCTCTACGATACGCTCACGCGCGAGAAGCGGGATTTCGTCCCGCTCGATCCTGCGCGCGTGCGCATGTATGTCTGCGGGCCGACCGTCTACGACTTCGCCCATATCGGCAATGCGCGGCCGGTCATCGTGTTCGACGTGCTGTTCCGGCTCTTGCGCCATGTCTATGGCGAGAGCCACGTCGTCTATGTGCGCAACATCACCGACGTGGACGACAAGATCAACGCGCGCGCCGCGGAGCGCGGCATCCCGATCCGCGAATTGACCGCGCAGACCTATCGCGAGTTCCGACGCGATGTGGAGGCGCTCGGCACGCTGCCGGCCACGATCGAGCCGCGTGCGACCGAGCACATCGCCGAGATGCGAACGCTGATCGAGCGGCTGGTGGCCTCCGATCACGCCTACGTGGAGCAGGACCACGTTCTGTTCCGGGTCGCGACCATGCCCGACTACGGCAAGCTCGCCCGCCGATCGCTCGACGAGATGCTGGCGGGCGCCCGCGTCGAGGTCGCGCCCTACAAGCGCGACTCGATGGATTTCGTCCTATGGAAGCCGTCGAAGCCGGGCGAGCCGGCCTGGCCGTCGCCCGCCGGCATCGCGACGCCGGGCCGCCCGGGCTGGCACATCGAATGCTCCGCCATGTCGTGGAAGCATCTCGGCGAGGTGTTCGACATCCATGGCGGCGGCATCGATCTCGTCTTTCCGCACCACGAGAACGAGATTGCCCAGTCGCGCTCCGCGTTCCACACGCCGGTGATGGCGAATTACTGGATGCACAATGGATTCCTCCAGGTCGAAGGCGAGAAGATGTCGAAGAGCCTCGGCAACTTCGTCACCATCCGCGAGCTGCTCGCCGAATGGCCGGGCGAGGCGGTCCGGCTTGCGATGCTGCAGACCCAGTACCGGCAGCCGATCAACTGGACCGCGTCCGGTCTCGCCGAGGCGAAGCGCACCCTCGATCACTGGTATCAGCTTGCGGGAGATGCGGCGCCCGGCTTCCTGTGCGCCGATCTGGTCGAGGCGCTCAGCGACGATCTGAATACCCCGAAGGCGCTGGCCGCCCTGCACGAGCTGCGCAGCGAAGCCGCCAAGGGCTCGGCCGGGGCAGCGGCGAGCCTGAAGGCCAGCGCGCAGCTGATGGGTCTGCTGCAGCATTCCGCCGCCGAATGGGCGGCGTGGCGGCCCGCGTCGCTTTCGATCGACGACGCGCGCATCGCCGAGCTCGTTGCCGCGCGCAACGCCGCGCGGAACGCGAAGGACTTCAAGGAAGCCGACCGCATCCGCAACGAGCTCGCGGCGCAGGGCATCGAGCTCGAGGACAAGAAGGGCAACACGACCTGGAGGGTGAAGCGATGAAGCGTCCCGATACGCCGTTCCCGCGTCACTGGCTCTATTACATCGTGCTGAAGATCGCGATCATTGCGGCGGCGGCAATGCTCGCCCTCGTCTATTACGAATACTGGTTGCCGCATGGCGCGTGACATCGTGCAGGACATGGTGCAGGACATGGTGCAGGACATGGTGAAGGACATCGCCCGCGAACGCCTCTATCTCTTCGACACAACGCTGCGCGACGGCGCGCAGACGAGCGGCGTCGACTTCACGCTCGCCGACAAGCTCGCGATCGCCAAGATGCTCGACGAGCTCGGCCTCGACTATGTCGAGGGCGGCTATCCGGGCGCGAACCCGACCGACACCGAGCTCTTCGCCGAGAACCGCAAGCTCAAGGCCGCCACGTTCACCGCCTTCGGCATGACCCGTCGTGCCGGCCGCTCGGCTTCCAACGATCCCGGCCTGGTCGCGCTGCTCGACGCAAAGGCCGACGCCATCTGCTTCGTCGCGAAGTCGTGGGACTATCATGTGAGGGTCGCGCTCGAGACGACACTCGAGGAGAACCTCGCCTCGATCCGCGACAGCGTGACGGCCGCCAAGGCGAAGGGCCGCGAGGTGCTGCTCGACTGCGAGCATTTCTTCGACGGCTACAAGGCCAATCCCGACTATGCGCTCGCGTGCGCGCAGACGGCGTATGAGGCGGGCGCCCGCTGGGTCGTCCTGTGCGACACCAATGGCGGGACCCTGCCGCACGAGGTGGAGGCGATCGTCGGCAAGGTGGTCGAGCGGATCCCCGGCGCCCATATCGGCATCCACGCACATAACGACACCGAGCAGGCGGTCGCGAACTCCCTTGCCGCAGTGCGCGCCGGCGCCCGCCAGATCCAGGGTACGCTCAACGGGCTCGGCGAGCGCTGCGGCAACGCCAACCTCGTCTCACTCATCCCGACCCTGAAGCTCAAGCCGGAGCTCGCCGGCAAATTCGACATCGGCGTGCCGGACGAGCGGCTCAAGACGCTGGTGCACGCCTCGCGCACCCTCGACGAGATGCTCAACCGCGCGCCCAATCGCCATGCGCCTTACGTCGGCGAGAGCGCGTTTGCCACCAAGGCGGGCATCCACGCCTCCGCGATCCTGAAGGATCCGGCGACCTACGAGCATGTCCGGCCGGAGGCGGTCGGCAACCGACGCCGCGTGCTGGTGTCGGACCAGGCCGGCAAGTCGAACCTGCTCGCCGAGCTCGACCGCAGCGGCCTGATCGCCGAGCTCGACGGGCTCGGGATTGCGATCGAGAAGGACGATCCGCGCATCACCCGCCTGCTCGATGAGGTGAAGCGGCGCGAGTCGAAGGGCTATGCCTATGAGAACGCCCAGGCATCGTTCGAGCTCCTGGCGCGCCGCATCCTCGGCACCGTGCCGGGGTATTTCGACGTCACCCAGTTCGACGTCAATGTCGAGCAGCGTATCAGCGCCAAGGGCGAGCGCGTGACCGTGTCGATGGCCGTGGTCAAGGTGACGGTCGATGGCGAGCGGCTGATCTCGGCGGCCGAAGGCAACGGCCCGGTCAACGCGCTCGATCTCGCGTTGCGCAAGGATCTCGGCAAATACCAGAAATACATCGAAGGCCTCGAGCTCACCGATTACCGCGTGCGTATCCTCGACGGGGGCACCGAGGCGGTGACGCGCGTGCTGCTCGAGAGCCGGGACGAGAGCGGAGAGCACTGGACCACGGTCGGCATCTCGCCGAACATCATCGACGCCTCGTTCCAGGCGCTCATGGATTCCATCGTCTACAAGCTGGTGAAGTCCGGCGCGCCCGGGTGAGGGGCGGGTCGACCGCGTAGCCCGGAACCGCACGCATGATCGACCACGTCTCCATCGCGGTGCGCGATCTTGCCCGCGCGAGTGCGTTCTACGAGGCGGTGCTTGCTCCACTCGGCTACACCAAGCTGGAAGCACGGACGACGACGGTCGGATTTGGCAAGCGCTACGCGGAATTCTGGCTCAATCACCGGCCCGGCATGGCCGTGCCGCTCGAGGACCGCGACGGGAACGCCGGCGTTCATGTCTGCCTGCGCGCGCCGAGCACCGCGGCCGTCGATGGCTTCCACGCCGCCGCGCTCGCGGCGGGCGGCGCGAGCGACGGCGCGCCCGGCCTGCGGCCACAGCATGGCGAGGGCTATTACGCGGCATTCATCCGCGATCCGGACGGCAACCGCATCGAGGCGGTGACGTTCTTGACGGATTCGTAGCCGTAGCCCCGATGGAGCGAAGCGGCATCCGGGAGCGTCGGTCCCGCATTTCGCTTCGCTCAATGCGGGCTGCAAGCCCCGGCTTACAGCCGCTCGACAGTCTCCCGCTCGCCCGCCTTCTCCTCGTCGGAGATCGCGGCGGCGGCGCGCTGCAGTGCCGGCAGGATCTCGTCGACCGCGTCGGCGACGAGGAAGTTGAGCCGCGCGCTCGAATGGATGTAGCCGGCGTCGTCCATGTGATCGAACAGGCCGAGCAGCGGATCCCAGAACCGCTTCAGGTTCGCGATCAGGATCGGCTTGCGGTGGCGGCCGAGCTGCGCCCAGGTCAGCTGCTCGACCAGTTCCTCGAGCGTGCCGATCCCGCCGGGAAAGGCCACGAACGCATCGGAGCGCTCGAACATCATGCGCTTGCGTTCGTGCATGTCGGTCGTGACCACCAGTTCTCCGGCGCCGCGGAACATGCGTTCGCGCTGGGTCAAGAACTCCGGGATGACACCGACGATCTGGCCGCTGCGCGCGCGGACCGCCGCCGCGAGTGCGCCCATCAGGCCGTTGGACCCGCCGCCATAAACGAGCGTGAGGCCGTTTTCGGCAAGAATTTCGCCGAAGCGCGTCGCCGCCTTGACGAAGTCCGGGTCGTTCCCCGGGCTCGAACCGCAATAAACACAGACGCTGCGAATCTGACCCATGGCCGCATGTGGCATCCGGCATCCGCGAGCGTCAAGCCGCGCGGCCGGTCGGCGCTGCCGGCGCCGAGAGATGTTGAGAAATGCGGTCAGGCATGATGAATCCGCAGGCGTTTGGCCCTATATGAGGGGGCGCGTGATCCCGAAGGGGCGCAGGCCTTTCGGACGAATCAGGCGCAAGAGCGGCCGGACGTTCGTCCGTCCGCGCCGGGCAGCATCCTCCGCATGAACGTCCACCAGGTCCCATCCGTTCCGCCCAGGTCCGGGGTTTCCGCCGAGCGCGGCGCGCTGCTGCGCACCCTGGCCCACCTGTGGCCCTATATCTGGCCTTCGGATCGATCCGACCTCAAGCTGAGGGTGGGCGGAACCCTGGCGCTGCTCCTTCTCGCCAAGCTCGCCACGCTGGCGGTGCCGTTCACGTTCAAGTGGGCCACCGACGCGCTCGCCGGGCACCCGAGCGGACCGGCGGGTCTTGCCCCAGGGTCGTGGATCGGCTGGATCTTCGCGGCGCCGATCGCGATGACCTTGGCCTACGGCATCATCCGCATCCTGATGGCGGTGCTGACCCAGTTGCGCGACGGGCTCTTCGCCAAGGTCGCGATGCACGCGGTGCGCCGTCTCGCGCTCATGACCTTCGAGCACATGCACCTCCTGTCGCTGCGCTTCCACCTCGAGCGCAAGACCGGCGGGCTCACTCGGATACTCCAGCGCGGCCGCGACGCCATCGAGACGATCGTGCGCTTGGTGATCGTGCAGGCGGTACCGACGGTGGTCGAGCTCGCGCTCATCGTCGTCGTGCTGCTCTATCAATTCGACTGGCGCTATGTCGTGGTCATCCTGGGCACGGTCGCGCTCTACATGGGTTACACCTACGCCGCCACCGAGTGGCGCATCGGCATTCGCCGAAAGATGAACGACAGCGACAGCGACGCCAACACCAAGGCGATCGACTCGCTGCTCAATTACGAGACCGTGAAATATTTCGGCGCCGAGCCGCACGAGACGCGGCGCTATGACCGTGCGATGGCGCGCTACGAGAAGGCGAGCGTCGAATCTTACGTTTCGCTTGCCGTGCTCAACGCCGGCCAGGCCGTCGTATTCACGGTCGGCCTGACAGTCGCGATGGGCATGTGCGCTTACGGGATCGCGAGCGGGTCCAATACGATCGGCGACTTCGTCATGATCAACACCATGATGATCCAGCTCTATCAGCCGCTCAACTTCATGGGCATGCTCTATCGCGAGATCAAGCAGGCTGTGATCGACATCGAGATGATGTTCGGGATCCTGGCGCGCGAGCCCGAGATCGAGGATCGCCCGGGTGCGAAGCCGCTCGACGTGCGCGCCGGCGCGATCCGCTTCGAGGACGTGCGCTTCGCCTACGAGCCGGCGCGGCCGATCCTGAAAGGCCTCACCTTCGAGGTGCCGGCGGGGCGCACGGTCGCGATCGTCGGTCCCTCGGGGGCCGGCAAATCGACGGTGTCGCGGCTCATCTTCCGGTTCTACGAGGTGACCGGCGGCCGGATTCTGATCGACGGACAGGATATCCGCGATGTCACGCAGGCCTCGCTGCGCGAGGCGGTCGGCATGGTGCCGCAGGACACGGTGCTGTTCAACGACACGGTGCGCTACAACATCCGCTACGGCCGGTGGGATGCAAACGACAAGGATGTCGAGGACGCGGCGCGCCTCGCCCAGATCGACGGCTTCATCCGCCTCATGCCGAAGGGATACGAGACGGAGGTCGGCGAGCGCGGCCTCAAGCTCTCGGGCGGCGAGAAGCAGCGCGTGGCGATCGCCCGGACCATCCTGAAGGCGCCGCCGATCCTGCTGCTCGACGAGGCGACTTCGGCGCTCGACAGCCATACCGAGCGGGAGATCCAGGACGCGCTCGACCGGGTGTCGAAGAATCGCACCACGCTCGTGATCGCTCATCGGCTCTCGACGATTGTCGGCGCGGACGAGATCATCGTGCTCGATCAGGGGGTGATCGTCGAGCGCGGCACGCACCCGCAACTGCTCGCCAAGGGCGGTCTCTACGCGTCGATGTGGAATCGGCAGCGCGAGGCCGAGGAGGCGCGCGCCACGCTTGCGCGCGTTGGCGAGGAGGATGTTGCGCCGAACCGCAATCCGCCCTCGGTGGAGGAACCGCCCGCACCGCTCGATGTGGCCCCGGCCGGCGTGGTGGAGTAGAGGGCGACGTCGACCCAAGGGAGCCGTTCCGCCTCGGGACGACGGGGCCAGGCCAGGATTGACCGAAAAGCATGTCCATCGCCAAATCCATCCGCTCGCAGCTCGCGCCGATTCATCCCGAAGGCTATCCGTTCATTGGCGCCTTCGCGTTCGCAAGCCTGGTGCTCTTCTGGTTCTGGGGCCCGCTCGGCTGGATCGGCTGTGCGCTGACCGCGTGGTGCGCGTACTTCTTCCGCGACCCGGTTCGGGTGACGCCGCTACGCGAGGGCATCGTGGTCGCGCCCGCAGACGGGCGGGTGAGCCGCATCGTCAATGCGCCGCCGCCGGCGGAGCTCGGAATGGGCGAGAAGCCGCTCACCCGCGTCTCGATCTTCATGAGCGTGTTCGATTGTCACGTGAACCGCAGCCCGGTCAGCGGGCGGATCGAGCGCATCGCCTATCATCCCGGCAAGTTCTTCAACGCCGATCTCGACAAGGCGAGTGAGCACAACGAGCGCAACGCCCTCGTGCTGGTCACGCCGAGCGGAGGTCGTCTGGTCGTGGTGCAGATCGCCGGCCTGATCGCGCGCCGCATCGTGCCCTTCGTGCGCGAAGGCGCCGTGCTCGCGGCGGGCGAGCGCTTCGGCATGATCCGCTTCGGCTCGCGCCTCGACGTCTACCTTCCCGAGGGCGTCCGCCCGCTGGTGGCCGAAGGCCAGACCGCGATCGCGGGCGAGACGGTGCTCGCGGATCTGCGCGCCTTCGAGCTCGGGCGCACCTTTCGGGTGGGTTAACGCGTGGCCTTGTCGCAAGCTCGGCGAAATTGCGGGAGCGGGTTCCCGGAGCTGCGCTCCATCCCGGCTACTGTCGCAGCCGCAACACTCTTGCTATACTCGCTTCATGCGCAACACCTTCTCGCCGTTCGATCCTGATCGGCCGGACCGGCCGAAACCGCTGCGGCACCGCTTTCGCCCCATTCCGGTGCGCACGCTGGTGCCGAACGTCATCACGCTCCTCGCGTTGTGCGCGGGGCTCACCGGAATCCGCTTCGCAGTCGAGGGCCGGGTCGATATCGCGCTGGGCGCGATCGTGTTTGCCGCCGTGCTCGACGGGGTGGACGGCCGGGTCGCGCGGCTGCTCAAGGGCACGTCGCGCTTCGGCGCCGAGCTCGACAGCCTCGCCGATTTCGTGAATTTCGGCGTCGCGCCGGGCCTGATCCTCTATTTCTGGGGCCTCTACGAGCTCAAGTCGGCGGGCTGGATCGCCGCCATGGTGTTCGCGATCTGCGGCGGGCTGCGGCTCGCCCGCTTCAACGTGATGATCGAAGACCCCAATCGGCCGGCCTGGGGGGGAAATTTCTTCGTCGGCATGCCGGCGCCGGCCGGCGCCATCACGGTGCTGCTGCCGATCTACATCGAGTTCCTCGGGCTGCCGAAGCTCGGCGTGACCGCGCCGGTGACGCTCGTCTACACCCTGGCGATCGCGTTCCTGATGGTGTCGCGTCTTCCGGTCTACTCCGGAAAGCGTGTCGGAACACGCGTGCCGCCCGACCTGGTGCTGCCGGTCTTCGTTCTGGTGGTGCTCTTCTTCGCGCTGCTCCTGAGCTATCCGTGGGCGGTGCTCACGCTCGGCACCGTCGCCTATCTCGCCAGCCTGCCGTTCGGCTGGCTCTCGTATCGCGAATACGAGCGGCGCGACGCCGAGGCGGCAGCCGTGGCGCAAGCCGCGCCGACCGGCCGCGAGCCGGACCACATGCCGCGGCCGCCGTCCGACGACGAGCGGCCGGCGCGCCTCAACTGACGGACATTCCATGCCGCTCGCGACAAAAGTCCTGCGCGCCGGCGCGACGCGGCCGGCGCAGCCCGCCGATACGCTCATTCTCGATTTCGAGCAGCGCGGCCGGAAGCAGGGCTTCGTCTTCACCGGCAAGGGGACCTGCATCGAATTCGCCTTCGACGAGCCGCCGGCGCTGGCGACCGACGATGCGCTCTTGCTCGATGACGGACGCGTGGTGGAGATCGTCGCCGCGCCCGAGCCGCTGATCGAGGCGCGCCTGCCCGATCCGGCGGCGCTCGCGCGCCTCGCCTGGACCCTCGGCGACCGTCACGTGCCGGCGCAGGTGTTCGCCAATCGCTTGCGCGTCCGGCACAGCCCGACGGTCGAAGCCCTGCTCAAGGAGCGCGGCGCGAAAACCGCTGCGATCGAGGCGCCGTTCGAGCCCGATGTTGCGGCGACGGCCCATGATCACCAGCATGGGCATCATCATCATGATCACCATGATCATGGCCACGACCATCACCACGGCCACGATCATCACCATGATCACCTGCATCACGACCAGGAGCATCATGGCCATGATCATGGTAGCCATGAGCACCATAGCCATGAGCACCAAGGCCACGCGCATCACGGCCACGATCGCCACGGCCACGATCACCGAAAGTAATGGGTGACGACCGGGCGATTGGCGCGTCGTCAGCGCCTGTTCGCCATTCGCCGGATCACTGCTTCGACAATGCCTCGTAGGCCTGGGCAAAGCCCTTGAACGACACCGGGATCGCGACCTCATGGTCGCCCGCATCCCTGAAGATGATCTTCCCGGGGGCGGCGGAGGCGCGGAATTTCTTCTGCAACTCGTCCTTGAGCTCGAGCTCGGCAAAGCACCCGGCCGGTATGCAGCGGCGGAACGGGGTCGTGACGCCTGCGTCCTTGCCGTCAGCCGTGATCCGGAGCGGAGCGGCGAACGAGACGTTGACCGGCAACTGAACGAAAAGCTTGATGCTCTCGCCCTTGCCTGGCGGTGAAATCGCGACGCGGGAAATCGGGCCGGTTTGGCCCTGCGCGACCTGCTCCATGTCGCAGGTCTTTTTCGCCGGCGGGGTTGCGGGGATCTCGCAGCGTACGACCCAGTCGCCGTAGGTGGCGGTCGTGCGTTGCGGCTCGTGGTTGGTTGCCGGCGCCGCGGGCGGCTGGGACGGGCGCGGCTGCGGCTGGGCAGCGGCCGCGCCGGCGCTGGCCAGCGCCAGGAGCGCGGCCAGCGCTCGGGCGGCATTGCTCTCACGGATGGACATGGAGGCGGCTGCTCGCGGCTCGATGACGATCGGCCACATTGTGGCGGCCGCGCCGCCGCTTGTGAAGCGGTGCGTTTACTGCATGGGGTGGCCCGGCATCAGTTCGTAGGGATGCTTCCACCCCGGCAGTGCCTTGACGCGGTCGAGCCACCTGGCGATCGCCGGAAAGGTGGCGGGGATGTCGAAGCCGAACTCCTCGGCCGGATAGTAGAGATAGCCCACGAGCGAGATGTCGGCGATGGTCGGCCGCGCACCGAGCAGGAAGGGGCGGTCGGAGAGGCGCTTCTCGACGATCGCGAGATTGCCGTCGATGCGACCTTTCAGGAAAGCGAGCACGGCCGGATCGCCCGCCGGCCTGGCGAAGTTGCGCAGGAAGCGATAGGGCCCGAGGAAGCCGTTGACCTTCTGGTTGTCGAAGATGATCCAGCGCATCGCCTCGAGCTGCTCGTCCTCGCCCTGCGGGGCGAACTTGGCCGCCCGTTCCGCCAGATAGGTGAGGCACACGCCCGACTGGGTCAGCGTCTTGCCCCTATGCACCAGCACCGGCGCCTCGCCCATCTCGTTCACCTCGGCGCGGTACTTCGGGGTGCGTGTCTCGCCCTTGAAGAAGTCGACGAAGATCGGCGCCCACTCGGCGCCGATGAGATTGAGCATCAGGGCGACGCGATAGCAGTTGCCGGATTGGGCGAAGCAATAGAGCTGATACTCGGGCATTCGGGTTCCATGATCAAAGCGAAAGCATTGGCGCGGCCATCGGTCGGGGCCGCCCCACGCGGGCCATAGTTGAAGTTGACGTTAGAGTATCAGGAAAAGCGCAAGCTGCGCATGTGGGAGGCTACGATGTGCAGGCGTTCCTTTGCGGCGCGCGGATCGACCGTCCGCCTCGCCGTGTTGATCGGATCTCTGCTGCTCGGGTTTGCGGGAAGCTCCACGGCCGCCGAAGACCCGCAGACCTCGTACTCGCCCGGCGTCAGCAAGTCCGATGCGGTCGCGCCCGTCGAGGAGTTTTCCCGCCAGCTCGACGACCTCAAGAAGACCTTTGCGGATCTCAACAAACGCATCGAGTCGAGCGCCAAGACCATCGACAACGAGACCGATCCGGTCGCCTCGCGCAAGGAGATCGAGGAGCTTCGCGGGCTGGTGAGCGCGCTGCTCGGGTCGGTGGCCGACAATGGCGAGGTCGCCCGCCTGGGCGCCAAGGCCCTCGATCATGCGCGCGCCAAGGAGAAGAGTCTGCGCGAGGACACGCGCTTCACGCAGGAGCAGCGCGATTTCCTGCTGCGCCAATGGGACAAGCTCGCGCGCGACACGCAGAGCGCGACGGCGGAGCTCGACGCGGCGCGGGCGCGTTTCGCCAAGGTGCTGCGCACCTTGCAGACCAACGACGACTATGTCGGCGAGTTGATGGAGATCCGTCAGGGCAACGAGGCGCTCAAGGTCGTGCGCGACCTGGCGAAACAGATCCACGAGGCGTCGGACATGCTCAACAACTTCATCAATTCCCTCACACCGCCGCAGCCCGGAACGTGACGATGCGGCGCCTCCTCGGCGCGATGGGCGCGCTCGCCCTCGGGCTCTCGGCCTGCACCGAAGACGTCGGCTATGTCGAGGTGAAGGTCGCGCCCGGTTATCTGCTTCCGCCGCTCCTGCTCGGCGGCGCGCGCATCGATCCGGCGCGCGGCGCCAGCACGGTTCTGCGCGAGCGCGTCGGCGCCGCCAAGCTCGAGTTCGAGCGTGACGGCCGGCGCGTGGCCTTTTGCCAGTTCGACATACGCAAGGACCGCATCGTCACGGTCGCGGTCTCGGCCCTGGGCCGCGACCCACGCTGCAAGGTGGAGAGCTAGACCAGCGATCACTTCATCGTCGGGATGACGAACTCGGCGCCTTCCTTGACGCCGGACGGCCAGCGCGCGGTCACCGTCTTCGTCTTGGTGTAGAAGCGGATCGAGTCCGGCCCGTGCTGATTGAGGTCGCCGAAGCCCGAACGCTTCCAGCCGCCGAACGTGTAATAGGAGAGCGGCACCGGGATGGCGAAATTGACGCCGACCATGCCGACATTGACCCGGCTGGTGAAGTCGCGCGCGGTGTCTCCGTCGCGGGTGAAGATCGCAACCCCATTGCCGTATTCGTGCTCGGACGGCAGCCGTACCGCCTCGTCATAGTCCTTGGCGCGCACGACCGAAAGCACGGGGCCGAAGATCTCTTCCTTGTAGATGCGCATGTCGGGCGTGACGTCGTCGAACAGGCAGCCGCCCATGAAGTTGCCGTGCTCGTAGCCTTGGAGCTTGAAGTTGCGGCCATCGACCAGGAGCTTGGCGCCTTCCTTGACGCCCAGGTCGACGTAGCTCTTGACCTTCTCCATGTGGGCTTTGGTCACCATCGGGCCGTAGTCGGCGTTCTTGTCGGTCGATGGGCCGACCTTGAGCGACTCGACTCGCGGGACCAGCTTCTCGACCAGGATATCGGCGGTCTTCTTGCCGACCGGAACCGCGACCGAGACCGCCATGCAGCGCTCGCCGGCCGAGCCGTAGCCGGCGCCCATCAGCGCATCCACCGCCTGATCGATGTCGGCGTCCGGCATCACGATCATGTGGTTCTTGGCGCCGCCGAAGCACTGCACGCGCTTGCCGTGCGCGCAGCCGGTTGCGTAGATGTATTCGGCGATGCTCGACGAGCCGACGAAGCCGATCGCCTGAATCTGCGGATGCGTGAGCAGCGCGTCGACCGCTTCCTTGTCGCCGTTCACGACGTTGAGCACGCCCGGCGGCAGCCCGGCCTCGAGGAAAAGCTCGGCGAGCCGCATCGGGACCGAGGGATCGCGTTCGGAAGGCTTGAGAATGAAGGCGTTGCCGCAGGCGATGGCGGGCGCGGCTTTCCACAGCGGAATCATGGCCGGGAAGTTGAATGGCGTGATGCCGGCGACGACCCCGAGCGGCTGGCGCAGCGAAAAGAGATCGATGCCCGGACCCGCCGCGGTGCTGAACTCGCCCTTGAGGAGATGCGGGATGCCGCAGGCGAACTCGACCACCTCGAGGCCGCGTTGGATGTCGCCCTTCGAATCCGCAAAGGTCTTGCCGTGCTCGGAGGAGAGCAACTCGGCGAGGCTGTCGTAGTCCCGCTGAACCAGGTCGAGGAACTTGAACATCACGCGGGCACGCCGCTGCGGGTTGGTCGCCGCCCACCCGGGCTGCGCGGCGGCGGCATTGGCGATCGCCTGCGATACCTCCGCCTTGGAAGCGAACGCGACCTTGGCCTGGACCTCGCCGGTGTTGGGATTGAACACGTCGCCGGTCCGCCCCGAGGCGCCTTTGACCTCCTTGCCGCCGATGAAATGGCCGATGTCGCGCATTGCGAACTCCCTCACATGTCCTGTCGGCGCCGGAACGACGGGCCGTCTTCGCCTCCCACTCCGCAGCCCATGAGATAACCCACCGCGGGGCGCACGGGAAGCGCCGGAGCCGACGCGCGCGCCAGTCGGCCGCGGGCTGCCGTGCCGCATCAAGCTTTACGGGTCATTAATCGCGTCGGGGGTAGGGTCGCACAGGCGCCCGGGCGTCGCGCCGGCGTTTGTGCGGGTTTGGAGTTCGTCCATGGATATCGCAACGAGCCTCGGCCTTCTCGCCGGAGCGGGGGTGCTCGCGACCCTCATCCTGATGGGCGGCGATCTCCACATGTTCGTGGACAAGCATGCCTTCATCGTCATCTTCGGCGGCTCGTTCGCGGCGACCCTGATCCGCTTTCCGCTCGCCTCCATCTTCCACGGGCTCCCACTGGGCGCGAAATACGCCTTCACGCTGCGGCGCACCACGCAGCGCGAGCTGGTGGACGAGATCGCCGGGCTTGCCGAGCTCGCCCGTAAGCAGGGCCCGATCGGGCTCGAGAAGGTGGAGATCGAGGATCCGTTCCTCGCCAAGGGCATCCGCTTTGTCGCAGACGGCTATGACGCGGATTTCATCCGCGACAATCTCGAGCGCGACCGCGACATCTTCCTCACCCACCTCGACGAGGGACAAAAGATCTATCGCGCGGTCGGCGACTGCTCTCCCGCGTTCGGCATGATCGGCACGCTGATCGGAATGGTGCAGATGTTTGCGACCATGACCGATCCGTCGAAGCTCGGCCCCTACATGGCGGTCGCGCTGCTCGCCACCTTCTACGGCGCTGCGATCGCCAACCTGCTGTGCCTGCCGATCGCCGACAAGCTGCACCTCAAGCTCGGCGACGAGGAGATCAATCGCACGCTCATCATCGACGGCGTGCTGATGATCCGGGACTCCAAGAGCCCGACGCTGGTGCGCGAGATGCTGCTCTCCTACCTGCCGGAAAAGCACCGGCACGAGTACGAGGAAGAGGCGGTGCCGGCCTGAGGGCCGGGCCGTCCGGGTTCGAGCCATGGCCAGACGCAAGGAAGCGGCGCACGGCGGCGGTCATGGCTGGTTCGTGACCTTCGCGGATCTGATGGGATTGCTGGTCAGCTTCTTCGTCATGCTGGTCGCGTTCTCGAGCCAGGACCAGCAGAAGCTGCAGATCGTGGCCGGCTCCATGCGCGACGCCTTCGGGGTGCAGCAGAGCGTGCGCTATTCGGGCGTGATCGAGGTGCCGGGCCTGCCGACCCGGCCCAAGCTCAAGAACGCCGCGCACATTCCGCCCGAAGAGGCCTCTGCCACGCCGACCCCGGACGAGCATAATCGCCGGCGCACCAACGGCGCGCGCCTGCCGGAAGACCGGGCGTTTGCGCTCGCGGCCGCGTCCCTGCGCCAAGCCCTGCAGAACATGCCCGAGCTCACCGAGGCTTCCAAGCACGTCATGGTCGAGGAGAGCAAGGACGGTCTGAACGTCGAAATCGTCGATCAGGACGGGCGTTCGATGTTTGCCGAGGGCTCCTCGGAGCCCTATGAGCGCACCCGCCGCGTCATCGAGCATATCGCCGCGCCGCTCAAGAACACGCCCTACCGGCTCTCCGTCTCCGGCCATACGGCTGCCAGCAAGACGCCGTCGCGGCCCGGGTACGGACCCTGGGAGCTATCGGCGGATCGGGCCAATGCGGTGCGACGCATCCTGGAAGAGCAGGGGGTTCCGACCACGCAATTCGTCGAAGTGGCGGGCAAGGCGGACACCCAGCCGTTGTTTCCCGACGATCCGTACATCGCGGCAAACCGTCGCGTGACCATCACGCTGATGCGCGAAGAGCCGCCGTTCCCTCTCGATTTCCAGCCATAACGAAAGTCGTGGCTGCCATAAATGTGGCGCTTGTCGGCCCACGACGATTCTGACTATCCTGACGTTGGGTCGGTTTCCGACTCGTTTGCACGTGCGGCTTTCAACAGAGACGCGTCTTTTCCCGGCTATTTCATCCACATTGCAGGCTTCCATGGCACCACGAGGCGGAGATCCGCGCGACGCCGAGATCGGCAAACGCGTGCGCACCCTGAGGTTGCAACGCGGGCTGTCGCAGACAGAACTGGGCACGCTCATCGATGTGACCTTTCAGCAGGTGCAGAAGTACGAGAAGGGTACGAACCGCATCTCGGCCGGCCGACTGCAGCGTATCGCCGAGGTCATGAGCGTGCCGGTGTCGTTCTTCTTCGCCGGATTCGACGACAAGCCGAAAGCAGGAAGCTCGCGTCTCGCGGATGTGGACTTTGCCTTCCTGCAGACCGAGGGGGCGCTCCGGCTCGCGCGCGCCTATGCCCGGATCCGGAAGCCTGGCGTGCGGCTGCAACTGCTGCGCCTCACCGAGGCGATCGCCGACGAGTGAAGTGGTTCAAGGCTCCGCCAGGAACCGATTGCGCATCAGCCGATCTCAACGCATATAGCGTTGCCGCGCATGGCTGGGCCGCATTCATGGATCGCCCCATGGCCTGACGCGTTGTCGGCGGAGTGCTATAAGCGCCAACCCGCGCTATGCTGCACTGCAACATGACGGGCATGACAGGGCCCATGCGGCCACCTCACCAACGGATCTGACGGCTTCTCAGGTGATCGCGCCTCACTCGACTGCTCCCCAGGCGGCGTCCACGGCGGCTGCGGCGAAAGCCGCCTCGGAGCCGGGCGCGCAGGCTTCCCAGGCACCCCCGCTGCCAGAGGCTGCTCCACCAGCCTCGCCGGAACCAGCCTCGCCGGAGGCTGCGATTGCGCCGTCTCGTGTGCGGCGACGGTGGTCCGGCCTGTGGCCGCTGGTGATCGGAAGCATCGGGGTCGTCTATGGCGACATCGGAACCAGCCCTCTCTATGCCTTCCGGGTCGCCGTCACCACGGCGGTCGGCGGCGCCGCCGCGCCGACGCCCGCGATCGTGCTCGGGATCCTGTCCCTGATCCTGTGGTCCCTGATCGTCATCGTGACCTTGAAGTATGTCGTGATCCTGCTCCGCGCCGACAATAACGGCGAGGGCGGCACGCTCACATTGATGGCGCTCGCCCAGCGGGCCATGGGCCAGGCTGCGATCTGGGTGCCGACGCTCGGCATCGTCGGTGCGGCGCTGTTCTACGGCGACGCGTTGATCACGCCGGCCGTGTCGGTGCTCTCGGCGATCGAGGGATTGGAGCAGCTCAACCCGGGTTTTGCCCCATTCGTTGTGCCGGCGACGTCGCTGATCCTGATCGCGCTGTTCTCGCTCCAGCGCCGCGGGACCGCACGCGTGGCCGCATTCTTCGGGCCGATCATGTGCGTCTGGTTTTCCGCCATCGCGCTTCCGGGCGTCTATTACGTCGCGGCCAATCCCGCGATCCTGCGCGCGCTCAATCCCTATTACGGGATCGTCTTCCTGCTCGGCCATGGCACCATTGGGCTTGCCACGCTCGGCGCCGTCTTTCTCGCCGTCACCGGCGCCGAAGCGCTCTATGCGGACCTCGGCCACTTCGGCAAGCGGCCGATTCAGATCGCCTGGCTGTATCTGGTGTTGCCCGCGCTCGTGCTGAACTATTTCGGGCAGGGCGCCGCCGTGCTCGCCAATCCCGAGGTGCTCGCCAACCCGTTCTATCTGCTCTATCCGGAGTGGGCCCTGCTGCCCATGGTCCTGCTCGCCACGGCGGCGACCGTCATCGCAAGCCAGGCGGTGATCACCGGCACCTATTCACTCACGCGCCAGGCGATCCAGCTCGGCTTGCTGCCGCGCATGGAGATCCGCCACACGTCGGAAAGCCATGCGGGGCAAATCTACATGCCGCGGGTCAACGCCGTTCTCGTGATCGGCGTGCTGCTGCTGGTCGGCATATTCCGTTCCTCCGAAGCCCTGGCCTCGGCGTACGGGATCGCGGTCAGCGGCACGATGGTGGTGGACGGGCTGATGGCCTTCATCGTGATCTGGCGCGTATGGCAATGGTCACCGCTCGCCGCCGGCGCCCTCATGATACCCTTCGTCTTCGTCGACATCACGTTCCTGAGCGCCAACATGCTCAAGCTTTTCGAAGGCGCCTGGGTGCCGCTCACCTTCGGCGTCGTCATGATGGTGACCATGTACACGTGGCGGCGCGGCAGCCGGCTCCTGTTCGAGAAGACGCGTCGCCTGGAGACTCCGCTCGATGCACTGGTCGCGATGCTGGAGAAGAAGCCGCCGTCGCGCGTGCCGGGGACGGCGGTGTTCCTCACCAGCGATCCCACCAGCGCCCCGGCGGCGCTGATGCACAGCCTCAAGCACTACAAGGTGCTGCACGAGAAGAACGTCATCCTGTCGCTGAAGACCTCGAACACCCCGCGCGTCCCGGACGAGGACCGCGCGCGCATCGAGCCGGTCGGCAAGACCTTCTCGCGCCTGACCATCCGCTTCGGCTACATGGAGACCCCGAACGTGCCGAAGGCGCTGGCGCTCGCGCGCAAGCTTGGCTGGCAGTTCGACATCATGTCGACGTCGTTCTTCCTGTCCCGGCGCGCCCTGAAGCCGGCAGCCCGCTCCGGCATGCCGCCCTGGCAGGACCGGCTGTTCATCGCGCTCGCCCGCACGGCCAACGACGCCACGGACTACTTCCAGATACCAACCGGTCGCGTGGTCGAGGTCGGCACCCAGGTCACGATCTGACGGTAGCGGGGAGGACGGCGCGGTATCGCCAAGGCCTGACGCCCGACCCCTCTTGATTCCCGGCGCGGATGGCGCACCTTGTCGGGCGGAACCCCAGGAGGCGACTCATGTACGGGCTGTTCGGCGGCGGCGAGATTCGCAATCTCTCCCCCGAAGACGTTGCGGACGGCATCAAGGCGGGCGAGATCCTGCTGGTCGATGTCCGCGAACCGAACGAGACCGCCCTCGAGCGCATCCCCGGCGCGGTGCTGCTGCCGCTGTCGACTTTCGATCCCGCCGACCTGCCCGATTCGGATGGGCGCGCAATCGTATTCTCCTGCGGGTCCGGCATTCGCTCCGTGAAGGCAGCGGAGATCGCACAGGCGGCCGGGCTGCCCCACAATGCCCACCTCGCCGGCGGCCTCAAGGCATGGAAGGCAGCCGGTCTGCCAACCGAATGCTAGTGCCGCGCGCAAATTCCGGACCCAAGGGAGATCACGATGCGGATGACGCTGCTTGTGCTTGCGGCTGCGGTTGCGGTGATGGGCGATGTGCGTCCGAGCGCGGCGCGCGCCTGGTATCCCTGGTGCGCCCAATATGCCGACCGCAGCGGCATCACAAGCTGCCTGTTCTCGACCTTCGAGCAATGCCTCGCCACCGTGCGCGGCATCGGCGGTTCCTGCGTGCAGAACTGGTACCCCGCGCCGATCGAGCCGCGTCGCGAGCGGCGCGGGAAGCATTTCTATCGGTGAATGCCGATCGAGCCCGCCAGGCCGTCTCGCCTCCTCAAGATGGCGGGCAGCCGCCGCGCCGGCGCCAGCCGGGCGCTTGAGCTCGCGTGTCGGCGCGACTAAGCGTACCGGTGTGAAAAAAAACTCGCCGGGAGGCGTTCTCGATGCGATTCCTGCCGCTGTCCGCCGCCGGCGCGCTGGCGCTCGGTCTCGCCTTGCTCACGCCCGCCATGGCGCCGGGGCAGGGGGGGCGCTCGGTCAACGTCTACAACTGGTCGGACTATATCGATCCGACCGTGATCGAGGGCTTCACCAAGGAGACCGGCATCGCGGTGCGCTACGACACCTTCGATGCCAACGAGACTCTGGAGACGAAGCTGCTCGCCGGCAGATCGGGCTACGACGTCGTCGTGCCGACCGGCTATTTCCTCCAGCGGCAGATCGCAGCCGGTGTGTTTCAGAAGCTGGACAAGTCGAGGCTTCCCAATCTCGGCAATGTCTGGCCGGAGATCGCGGGGAAGCTCGCGTTCTACGATCCCGGCAACCAATATGCCGTCAACTACATGTGGGGCACCACCGGCATCGGCTACAACGTGAAGAAGATGCACGCGATCCTCGGGCCGGGGGCGACGATCGACAGCTGGGACGTCGTGTTCAAGCCCGAGCTCATTGCCAAGTTCAAGGACTGCGGCGTCCATATGCTCGACTCGGTCGACGACATCGTGCCGGCCGCGCTGCATTATCTCGGCCTCGATCCGAATTCGACCCAGGAGAAGGATCTCGACAAGGCAGCCGCGCTGATCGCCACGATCCGGCCCGTGGTGCGCAAATTCCATTCGTCGGAATACCTCAACGCGCTGGCCAGCGGCGAGATCTGCTTTGTGGTCGGCTGGTCGGGCGATATCAAGCAGGCGCAGAAACGCGCCGGCGAGGCGAACAACGGGGTCGAGGTCGGATACGCGATCCCGAAGGAGGGCGCGCAGATGTTCTTCGACAATCTGGCGATCCCGAAGGACGCGCCGCATGTCGCCGAAGCGCATGCCTTCATCGACTATCTGCTGCGGCCCGAAGTGGCGGCGAAGAACACGAACCTGGTGCAATACGCGAACGGCAATCTGGCGAGCCAGAAGTTCATCAACAAGGCGGTGCTCGACGACCGAACGGTCTACCCCGATGCCGCCACCATGGCGAAGCTCTATACCATCTCGGCGCACGATCAGAAGACGCAGCGCGTCCTCAACCGATTGTGGACGAGGATCAAGACCGGCCATTGAGGCGAGGAGCCGCGAGGAGGCGCTTAGGATTCGCGAGCTGCGAGTCCCGCGTTCCTCGCGCGGCCGAAGGGTTGCAATTGATTGACAGCACGCACACGATCCTTATCGCCGGCCGATCGGCATGAGGTGAACGTCCGTGAGCGAGGATCGAACCACTGCCGCTGACGGCGACCCTTGGCATCCCGGTCTCGAATCGGAGCTGCCGCGGGCGCTGCTGCCGCTGGCAACCGTTTTCCGGCCCGAGAACGTCGCAACAAGCGTGGCCAAGGCCCTGGAGCTCAGCGACTATTGCGGACTGCCGCCGCACGAACTGGTCGCCTTTCGGGCCGAGCGCCTGATCGTCCATGAGCTCCTGGTGCGCGTCACGGCTGGTGTCGCCGTGCCGGACGGAACCGATTACGAGGACCTCGGCCGGAATTTTCGCGAGATAGCCTCGACCATCCGCAAGGCCTACGTTGCACCGCGCCTCGAGGCGTTGCAGCAGGCGTTCGAGGAGGTGAGGAGCGCCGCCTCGCTTGTCATCGCGCGGGAGGTCGAGAACTTGCTTGCCGTGAGGCGCGCGCCGGCGGACGCTTCCGGTCGAGCGCGCCCGGCGCGCTGGTCTCTCGGGCTCGCGCGACGCAAGCCTGTGGCGGTCGAATCCGCCGAAGAGCGGGAACGGCGGATGATCGCCGGATGGTCCCGCCAAGCGCAGACGGCGGAGGACCGGCTCGATCGCGCGTGCTTCGGCGCGTTGAACCGGATCACGACCGCGATCGTCGCGCGGCGCGGACGGCTGCTCGCCGACGAGGCGCTGGTCACCGAACTCGCCTTGACGCTGGTGTGCAACGAGCTCGGCAGCGAGGTTCTCGGAGATGCGCTCGCGCCCTTGATCGCGCAGGCGGTTGCACGCGAAGGCTACCGGCCGCTGTCGCCGCAGGACCGGCCGGTGATCATGAACGTCAAGGGCGCGTCAGCCTCCGGCAAGAGCACCATGCGCCCGCTGCAGCGTACGCTGGCGAAGCAGCTCGGCTTTCCATGGGAGAACTTCGCCCTGATCAGCCCCGACATCTGGCGCAAGTTCCTCCTCGACTACGGTTCGCTCGGCTCAGCGTACAAATATGCCGGCATGCTGACGGGGCACGAGGTCGAGATCATCGACAAGAAGCTCGATCGCCATATGGCGATCAAGGCCGAGCGGGGTGAGATCTCGCATCTGCTGATCGACCGGTTTCGCTTCGACAGCTTCGTCGAGGGCAAGGTGCCGAAGCGGTTGCTGACGCGGTTCGGCGATCTGGTCTACATGTTCTTCATCATCACGCCACCGGAGATGACGGTCGAGCGGGCGTGGAAGCGCGGGCTGCAGGTGGGGCGCTACAAGGCGGTCGAAGACCTGCTGGCGCACAATGTGGAAGCCTATACGGGCATGCCCGAGCTGTTTTTCACCTGGGCGCTCGATGCACGGCGGCGGGTGCATTACGAGTTCCTCGACAACAGCGTGCCGGAAGGCGAACGGCCGCTGACGGTAGCATTCGGCTGGAACGGGGAAATGACCATTCTCGACCTCAAGCGCATGCTCGACATCGATCGCTTCAGAAGGATCAACATCCACGCGCAGACGCCCCAAGAGGTCTATGCCATCAGGGAATTGGCGCCGGAACGCAACGTGGCGTTTCTCCAGCGCTGCGCCCGCCTCATTCCGATCGTCAATTTCGCCGATCGCGAGACCGGACGGCTCTATGCCCGGCTCGAGCACGGCCGGTGGGCTTGGCGCGACGAGGCGCGAATTGCCCGCCTGATGGCCGATCCCGACGCCAAGGCGGCCATCATGGCTGTCCCGGCACAAGGGATGGGCGCCGCCGCCGGGCGGGACAGACACGAGGCGATCGCGGTCGATGACTTGCACAATCTCGGGGCTTGGCGGGCGCCGGGGTCCTCGGCCGCAAACCGCTCGATGGCCGGGATCGAGTGATCCGGCGGAATCCGGCCGGTCCCTCCGGGTTCCACTTCGCGGCCGCTCGGATTCACAAAATCTTTCCTTTGGGCCAACCGCGGCTCGGGAGCATACTCGGGAGGAAGCGGCGATCGCTTTGACCCGCCGTGGAGCGGCAAGAACGATCGCATGCGCGCAGCTGTGGTCTTGGCATCTTCAAAGTCCAAGACCATGTGATCCGAAAGGAGCACACCATGCGCAACCATCGGGGAGCAGATACGCAAGAAGCGGAGCCCTCCGACAAGCAGCCTTGGGCCCACCTCGGACCCGATTTTGTGATGATGGAGGACGTCAGGCCACCGCAGCGCATCGGGCTGGCGCGCGAGCGCATGCTCATGTGCCGCCTGTACCTGGGTTTGATCCGCAGCATCAATGACGACTACGGCGCGCCGTTCGGGGGCAACAGCGACAGCGCGAGCCTCCGGACCATCGGCATTTACGTCCTGCTGCGCACGCTGATGTGCTCGCCGGCGCCCGCGAGCACGATCGCACGCGCATTGAAGCTGCCGCGTCCGACCGTGCTCAGGCGTCTGCAGGAACTGGTCAGGTCCGGCTATGTCGAGCGGATCGGGAATGCCTACCGCGTCACCGACAGTGTCAACATTCCGGATCTGCAGGAGAAGGTCCGGCGGCGAATTGCGATGATCGTCGAAACCGCGAATAAGCTGACGGAATTGAATGCGACCGTCCGCTCGCCGCCGACAGCACCCGAAGCGGGCGAGCCATGAGCCGGGCGTGCGGGCCTCAATCCCGCCACCGACGATGCAGCCACAGCCACTGCTCGGGGTACTCGCGCACCCAGCCCTCGATAACGGTGGTGATCGCCTGCATGGTGCCCTGAATATCGACCTTGCCGGCGGCGTCGCGCACCGGCGGGATCTCGTCGGTAATCTCGGCGCGGAAGCGGCCGCCCGCCTCGCGAATGATGCGCGTTCCGTGGATCGGGCACTCGACGTGGGCGGCGAGCTTGGCGATCAGCGGGTTCGCCATGCAGCGCCGGCCGAAGAAGGTCACCTCGACGCCCTTCACATAGTGCTGGTCGACCAGCATGGCGACGTGGCGCCCATTCTCGAGCGCGCGCGCGAGGCGGATCGGCGCGTCGGCGCCCGTCGGCACCATCGTTCCCATGCTGCCCTTGCGGATCGCGATCACCGCGTCGGCGATGGCGCCGATGTTGGGCCGGCGGTAGAGCACCATCGCGTCCAGGCCGAATGCGGAAGCCATGATGGCCGGCAATTCCCAGTTGGCGAGATGCGCTGCAAACACCAGGGCCGGCTTGCCGTCGTCGCGCACGCGGTCGAAACGTTGCGCCATGCGGTCGTCGAATCTGAGATAGGGCAGATTGCGCGGATCGCCGATGGTCAGGCGGTCGAGATGGGCGAACTCGGCGGCGACGCGGCCGAGGTTGTCCCACACGCCGGAGAGGATGGCATCGATCTCAGCCGGCGATTTCTCCGGGAATGCCGCCACCAGATTGGCGCGCCCGATCCGATGTTCGGGCCACCAAGGACCGAGCGTGCGCGCGATGCGGGCGAACAGATCGCTGGTCGACAGGCGGTCGGCGCGGCGTACCGCCGTGAGAATGAGCCTGACGACGCCGCCGGCAGCGGCATCGACGGCGGACCGGGCCATAAATCTCGCCCGCGCGCCAAAGCGCCGGGCCAGGCTTCGCCATCCTCTCATCGGCACGAGCGATCCGATCAGAACGTCACGATGATCTTGCCGAACACTTTGCGGCTCTCCAGGCGGGCGAGGCCCTCCTCGATGCGATCGAGCGGCACCTCGGTATCGACCACCGGGGTGAGGCCGGCCGCCATCTTGGCGAGGCTGTCGCGGATGTTGCGCATCGAGGCGCCGAATGATCCGAAGATCTTGTACTGCTGCTGGAAGAGCTGCATCAGATTGAAGCTGATGGTCGAGCCGGAGGTCGCCCCGCATGTCACCAGTCGGCCGCCGCGCTTGAGGCAGAGCAGGGAGCCGGGAAACGTGTCCGCCCCGGTATGCTCGAACACGACGTCGACGCCTTTTTTGCCCGTGAGCCTGCGCACCACACCTTCGAACCGATCGGCACGATAGTTGATCACGTGGTCGGCGCCGAGCGCCTTGGCCTTCTCGGCCTTGGCGTCGTCGCCCACGGTGGTGATGACGGTCGCGCCGATCGCCTTCGCCATCTTGATCGCGGCTGTGCCGATTCCCGAGCCGCCGGCGTGCACCAGGATCGTTTCGCCCGGCAGGAGCTTCGCATTGTCGAACAGCATGTGCTCGACGGTCGAGAAGGCGATCGGCGCGCAGGCGGCGTCGCGCAGGCCGACGCCGTCCGGGACCGGGATCACGAGCCGGGCCGGCATGGTGATGAGATCCCGGGCGAAGCCGTCGACGTGGAATCCGAGGATGCCCTTGATGGCCTCGCACAGGTTATCGCGGCCCGCGCGGCACGCCGGGCAGACGCCGCAGGTGAGCGCGCCGTACATCACGACCGGCTGGCCCGGCTTGAACGCCGTCACCTCGGGGCCGACCGCCGCGATCTCGCCTGACGCCTCTGCGCCGACGACCAGCGGCAGCTTGCGCTTGGCGAAGGCCATGCCGCGGAAGCCCCACAGGTCGAGGTGGTTGAGCCCGACCGCCTTGACGCGGATCTGCACCTCGCCGGCCTGCGGCGGCGGCGGTTCCGGCACCTCGGCGAGCTCGATCTTGCGGTCGGCAACGAGGGTGAGCGCACGCATCCGTGTCTCCGAAAACAATCGACGAAGTCGGGGATCAGCGGTGGATGCCTAGCGCCGCCGAAAGCCCGCCGTCAACCGGCACCACCGCGCCGGTCACGTAGCCGGCCTCTTCCGAGAGCAGGAAGGCGGCCACGGCCGCGACGTCCTCGGGTGTCGCGAAGCGGCGCGCCGGGATCTGCTCTTCCATCTGCTCGCGATATTTGGCGAATTTTTCCAGCATGGCGGTATCGATGAAGCCCGGCGCCAGATAGTTCACGGTGATGCCGCTTCGCGCGACCTCGACCGCGAGCGTGCGAACATAGGAGAGCAGGGCGCCCTTCGACGCCGCATAGGCGGCGTTGCCCTGATTGGCCTGGAGCGCCGTGACCGAGCCGATCACCGCGACGCGGCCGTAGCGTGCGCGCATCATCGGCCGCACCACAGTGTTCACCAGGCGGGCGAACGACCAGTAGTTCACCTGCATGGCGGCTTCCGCCTTGGTCTGGTCCATCATGACGGCGAGCGTGTCGTAGCTCTGTCCGGCATTGTGGACGAAGATCGAAAACGGCGGCTCGGACGCGAGCGTGGCGGCAAACTGATCGACCGCCTGCTTGTCGGAGAGATCGACCGCGCGGGCGGCAAATCCCCGCCCCGGATGGGCGCCCTCGAGCTCCTTGACCAGGGACTCGGCTTCGCCCGTCGCCGACCGGTAGGTGAAGGTCACCGCATGGCCGGCGGCCGCGAGCGCGCGCACGATCGCCGAGCCCAATCCCCGCCCGCCGCCCGTGACGAGGGCCCGCCGCGCGCCCGCCGGGTCGCTCATCACGCCGGCTCCCGCGCCATCACCAGCGACACGTTCTGCCCGCCGAAGCCGAACGAGTTCGACAGCGCGCGCGCCATCCTGGCGTCGCGCGCCGTGTTCGGCACCACGTCGAGCGTGATCGTCGGATCCGGAACGTTGTAATTGATGGTCGGTGGAATCCGCTGGTGCTCGAGCGTCAGCAGCGTCACGACGGCCTCGATCGCGCCGGCGGCCGAGAGCGTGTGGCCGATCATGGACTTGTTCGAGGAGATCGGGATCTGCCTGGCGCGCTCGCCGAAGACGGTCGTGACGCACTGGCACTCCATCTTGTCGTTCTCCGGGGTGCTGGTGCCGTGCGCGTTGATGTAGTCGATGTCCTCCGGGGTGAGCCCGGCATCCGCCAGCGCGTTGCGCATGCAGCCGATGATCGGCTTGCCGTCCGGACTGGAGCGCGTGCGATGGAAGCTGTCGGCGAGCTCGCCGCAGCCGGCGAGCACGCCGAGGATCTTTGCACCGCGGCTCTTGGCGGCCTCGTAACTCTCGAGCACGAGGGCGCCGGCGCCCTCCGCCATGACGAACCCGTCGCGGTTCTTCGAGAACGGCTTGGACGCACCTTCCGGGGCGTCGTTCGACGCCGAGAGGGCGGACAAAAGCGAAAAGCGGATCAAGCTCTCGACGTTGACGGAGCCGTCGGTGGCGACACAGAGCGCCGCCTCGGCCTCGCCCCGGCGGATCGCCTCGAACCCGAGCTGGATCGCGCTGGCGCCCGATGCGCAGGCGGTTGAGAGCGAGATCGGCGCGCCCTCGGTGCCGAACTTCTGGGCGAGTCCGTCGGCGACGGAGCAGAACATGAACCGCTCGTGGAAGTGGCGAAACTTGCCGCTCGAAGCAGCCCGGATGAGGTCCGCATAGGTGATCTGCTCGTTCGCGCCGGACGCCTTGGCGAGCTCCTGGCGCTGCGGCCACTCGACCTCGACCGGCGCCACGGCGAGAAACAGCGGGCCGGGAAAACGGCCCTTGGTGCCGATGTTCGATTGAGCCACAGCCTCCTCGGCCGCCATGTCGGCGAGGCGGCTGGCGAGCGCCGGGGAGGTGAGGGGCTCTACCGGAACGAAATCCACGGTGCCGGCGATCCGCGTCTTCAGCCCTTCGGTCGAAAAGCGCTTGATGGCGCGGATGCCGGACTGGCCGGCGACGAGCTTCGCCCAATTATCGGACTTGCCGGCGCCCAGCGAGGTGACCACACCCATGCCGGTGACCACCACCACGGGCCGGCCCGACTTGTCGCGAACGGATGCCATGTTGGTCTCCCGACTGTTGCCTGCCGTTCACCCGACCGCCTCGACGAGCGCCAGCCCTTCGCCGCGCCAATGGCCGACACCGGTCACCACCGCCTGGGTGAGCGCGCCTTCCATCGGCCGCTCGAAAGCCGAGCCGGAAAGCGGCGGAAACAGTTTACCCCGGTTCACCGCCAGCGCCGCAAGCGCGACGTTCATGACCATGTTTGCTTCGACGCCATGGCCGATGAGGCTTCCGGGTGCGCGCACAGGCAGGGCCGAATGGCCGGCGAGGAAAACCTTCTCCTCCGCGGTCGCCGGGGCCGCGCCCGTCGCGCCCGAGATCACGGCGGTTGCATCGGGTCGCACCGACCCGGCGATCCGTGCCCACAGCCGCGCGAGCTCGTCCTTGATCCCGCCCGGGTCGGCGCGCCTTGAATAGCCGCTCGCGGCCGCCGCGAGGCGGGCGATCGGCGCTGCGCCGCGCGCCTGCGCATGGGCGCGATTTTCGATGACCAGGAATGCGCCGAGCGAGCCGAGCGCAAATCCGGGCGCTCCCTCGCGCTCCCACACCGGACGGAATTCGCCTTTCAGCGAGTAGCCGCCGAACTCGAACAGCATCACCAGGTCGGAGCGTTCGCCGTTGTAGGACCCGCCGACCAGCGCGATCTCGCTCTGGCCGCCGCTGATGCGGCCGAGAGCGATGCGCACCGCGTCGACGCCCGCGAGCTCCTCGCCCATGAAGGTGCGCGAGGAGCCGGTGACGCCGTGAACGATCGAGATGTTGCCGGCCAGCAGGTTGGAGAGCTGGGCGAGGAACAGCGTCGGCCGCAGGTCGCTCATCAGCCGTTCATTGAGGAAGAGGTCCGGCCGCCCTGCCTGCGGCAGCGCCGAGAGGATCGCGCTGTCGACGGTCTCGTCGCGCTCGCCGCCGCCGGCGGCGATGATCATGTCCATGCGGCCGAGCAGGTCCCGGTTGCCCTTGCAGCCGGCGGCCTCGAGCGCCAGGCCGGCCGCGTAGGTGCCGATGCGCTGCCACGGCTCCATCTGCCGCTGGTCGCCCTTCTTGGGAATCTGCTTGTCGAAGTCGATCGCGGCGAGCGGATGGACGATGTAGGGCGCGAAGGTCTCGCGATCGATCACGAGCTTCGAGTCGTTCAGGCCTTGCCAATGCGCGTCGAGCCCTTCGCCCAGGCAGGAGACGATCCCGATTCCGGTGATCCACGCCTCGCGCGGCGCCTCAGCCATGGGCGAGCGCCTCCTTGGGAAAACCGATGCGCGCCGCCACCTCTTCCATGTTGGCGCGCAGGCGCGGGTCCGGGAACGGCATGACGCGCAAGGTGAGCTCGGACTCGCAGGTCGGCTTTCCGCCGACACTGACCGCAGCCTTGGTCATGGCAAACCCGGAGCCCTCGTGCATGAGCTTCGCAGTGATCGACAGGAGCTGGCCCGGAATGACGAAGGAGCGCAGCTTGGCCTCCTTCACCGCAGCAAGGAAGGGCATGCGCTCGAATTTGGTCGCTGCGATGACCAGCCAGCCCGAGGTCTGCGCCATCGCCTCGATCAGGAGCACCCCGGGCATCAGCGGATGGCCGGGGAAATGCCCTTCGAAGATGGTGCTTTCGTTCGGCACCTGGGCGTCGACACGGATCGTCCGCCCATCGAGATCGAGGTCGACGATACGGTCGATGAGCTGGAAATACTCGATCCGCATGAGGGAAGCGGGGCGATCACGCTCCCTTGGCCGCGACCAGGCCGTCGATGCGCGCGCACAGGTTCTTGAGCACGAAGTACTGCTCGGTCGTCGCTTTGCCGTCGTTGACTTCCTGCGTCCATTGCTCGAGGGGCAGCTTGATGCCGAATGCCTTGTCGATCGCGAACGCGATGTCGAGGAAGTCGAGGCTGTCGATGCCGAGATCGTCGATCGCGTGGCTCTCCGGCTGGATCTTCTCGCGCGGGATGTCGCACGTCTCGGCGATGATATTGGCCACGGTGTCGAAGGTCGAGGACATCATCAACTCTCTGGAAAGGCTCAGGCTTTCACTCGCGCGCCGGAGGAGGCGCGCAATCCCCCGCCGGGCCTGGCAGCCCGTTCAATGGAAAACGCGTTGCGTGTCGCCCGTATAGCCAAGTGGGCGGGTGAGCGCAATGCCGCGCTGTGGCTGCCACCAGGTGATCGCCCACCGCACGGACGCCCGCCGCGCAGCCCAAGGCTCTGAATGCGTGGGCGATTTCGCCGTCGGGCGGGCGCCCGGGCCGAATGCCGTACCAGGGCTGTGAACGGGCGAGGGTGACGATGTCCACACGCGGCCGCTCGTTTTTCGCCGCCGACCGCAAAGCGTCGCCCGCCTGCCCGCTCGCCTATTTCATCAGCGCAGTGATCTTGTCGATGATCACTTTCGGCGTCGCGTAGATCTTCCTGACCAGCGTGGTCAATTGCTCGCCCGTGACTTCCTCGATTGCGAGCCCGTTGCGGGCCGCTTCGGCGGTGAAATCGGGGTCGGTCATCGTGGCATCGAAGGCGTCGCGGAGGACCTTCAGGCGATCGGGCGCAAGTCCCGGCGGCGCGATGAATGGCCGGCCGATTCCCTGGCCGGCATAGAGAAACTCGATGAGCGCGCGCTCCTCGGGCGTGCGCGCGAGATCGAGAACGAAGGGTACCCCCGCCAGCTCGGGATTGGGTGTGGCGCCACCCTGGAACAGGATGGAGACGGTCTTGTTCGCAAGCCAGTCCGGCCGGCGGTTGCGGATGCTGTCGAGGCTTTCGCAAAAGCCCTCCACCTCGCCCCGCTCCATGGCCAGAAAGACTTCCGCGGAGGACGTATAGCCGCCGACGATCTTGAACTTCATGCCGAGCAGCGCGCCCAGCACCTTCGGGTAGGTGTAGGTGCCGGTGCCGGCGCCCGAGTTTGCGATTGTCAGCGGCCGGACGAACAGGTCTTGCACGGTTTTGACCGGCGCGGTGTGGTAGGCGATGCAAACGTTGGTTTCCGTCGCCGGGCTGCCCAGCCAGGACAAGGTGCGCGGATCGAACGGCGCGTCCGTGGTGCGGGTCAGCGGTCCGAGAACCGCATCGCGCGAGATCATCGCGATGACAGTGCCGTCGCGCGGCGCGACCTTTGCCATGTGACCCGCCGCGACGTAGCTGCCCGCGCCCGGCCGGTTTTGCGGGACAATGGTCGGCTGGCCGGGCAGGTGCTTGCCGTAGTGGCGGGCGAGCGTACGCGCCCACAGGTCGTAGTTGCCGCCGGCACCGAAGCCGATGATCAAATGGACCGTCGAGAAGGAGAACGGCTCGGCCGCCTTCGCCGATGCGGCGGCCGCCAGCCCGAGCGCGAGGCCGAAGATCAGAGCCGCGGCGCGGCTCACGACCGTGTCGGTGCCGTCTCGGGGCTTGTCTCGCATGATCGCGCTCGCGCGGCCTGCTGCGGATCCATGGACACGACAAGACTGCAATCGACGAGGCTGCCGGAGCGCCGCACGCATCAGCGGCTCGGCGGGACCTCGATCGGCGCGCAATCGTGCCGGCCGGAAAGAACGCAATCCTCGCTCTTTCTCAGCTCGGTGAGGGAATTGAACAACCAGAATCCGCACCCGATCAAGAGCCCGACCAGCAGGGTCGCGGCAAGGTTCGCCCGCATGCGGTGACGGTATTCTTCTTGCTCGGCGCCGCGGCTCTGGGGCTCGGCCAGGTCGGCCGGCGGACGCAGCGGCGCCGCGGACCAGGGGCGCGGCCAGTTCGAGCTGCGGCGCGGCTCGAACCGCAGCACGCGTCCGGTTTCCTCGCTCTTCACCGGCCGCTCGGACTTGATCGGATGGTTCGCTGGCATCGGCGCCGTCTCTCGAGGCACATTGTAGCATCTTTTGCGCCGTCCCGCTCGGGCGGAGCTTGCGTGCCTGCCCCGTTTTTTTGCCAAGACCGCCGCCGGCTGGCCTATCCGAGGCGTTGCCCGGCACCGCCGGTATCGCATTACACGCTGTGCGTGTGCCCTCGGTACCAACCCTGGCTGATTGCTTATACGGCCGACCCCAAGGCATTTTTGGCCAGAGCGATAGCGAAAAGAGCGGGCCGGGCGGCCCAAAGGATTCCATCGCAGGTCGCGAAATCCTGCGGCCGTGGCTTGCGGAACCATATGGCTTCGATTAGATCGCGCGCAAGGGAAACGATCCAAATCGCCAGCCGAAAATGGCGGCCGCGTCCAGTGTGGGGTCATGCCGCAGCTTGCCAGTCATGTCGCGGGCGTCGATTTCGTTTCGCTCGCGCAACTCTTCCAGCTTCTCTCCCTCATCGCGCTTCCGTTCGCCCACGCCGACATCGCCATCGTGCTCGGCGGCTATATCGTGGTGAACGACCTCATGCCTGCCGGCTTGGTGTTGCTGAGCATTTATGGTGGCATCGTAGGGAGCGATTTTGCCCTCTACGGAATCGGCGCCGGCGCCCGGCGGCTGCCCTGGCTTAAGCGCCATGCGGTCGACGACCGGGTGCAGACCTTCGGCGACATGCTCAAGCGCAACACCTTCGCGCTGGTCGCGCTGTCTCGGCTGGTGCCCGGGCTGCGGTTCGTTGCGGGCGTCGCCTGCGGCTGGAGGCAGGTCTCGCTCGCGCGCTTCACCCTCGCGAGCCTCTTCGTCTCCGCGCTCTATGTCCCGCTGGTGCTCTATCTCGTCGTCGTCTTCGGCGATGCGTTGGACGATCACATCGGTCTGTGGGCATGGCCGGCGCTGCTCGCCGTGCTTGCCGCTACCGCATTCGCGCGCCGGCAGGTCCTGGCGTTCCAGGGCGCCGCGGCCGGCAGCTCCGAGGAGGCGCCCCGCCTGCCCCCGCTCGACACCGACGGTCGCGCCATTCTGGGAGCGCCCGCCGGTCTGGGCTGCCGGATCGCGCCGATCGAGCGCATCCCGCGCGTCCTCCTGCGCATCGCGCTGCTGCTCCATTGGATGACGCTCGGGCTGCGCTACCGCTGCTTCACCCTGCCGAGCGCCGTCAATCCGGGCCGTGGGGGCGGTCTCGCCGGCGGCTCGAAGCGCGAGCTCCTGCGCGCGATTGGCGGCGAGCCCCGGGCGCTGGTCGCCGAATTTGTGGTCATGCGCCGGCGCGCCGATCCCGGACCGATCGATCTCGATCACGCTCGGGCGTTGCGCCTGATGGCCGAAGCCGGCCTGCGCTTCCCGCTCGTCGCCAAGCCGGATATCGGGCGCGATGGCCTCGGCGTGCGGCTGATCGGGGATGCCGCCGGCCTCAAGGCCTATCTCGCGGACTTTCCGGACGGCGCCAAGCTGATCCTGCAGCGCTACGTCAGCGCTGCCGGGGAAGCGATTGCCTTGGTGGCGCGCAGACCGGGTCACCAGGGCTGGATGGTTTCGCTGACATTGTGCCATGGCTCGCACGTCGTCGGTGACGGCTTTTCGACTGTGCGCGCCCTCATCGCCCGCGATGAGCGGGCGCGCCGGCATGCCGGCCTCCATCTCGGCCTCGACCCGGGCCATCTCGGCTGCGAGCGCGCCACGCTCGACCGTGTGCCTGCGCGCGGGGAGGTGGTGCGCCTCGCGCTCATCGCGAGCCGCCGCGCCGGCGCACTCTCTTTCGATGCGGACACCGCCCTGGCGCCGGCCTTGAGCGAAAGGCTCGCGGCAGTCGCCGGCGCAATTCCCGATTTTCACTGCGGACGCCTCGGCCTGCGGTTCCGATCGCTCGAGGCGCTGATGCGCGGCGAGATTTGCATTATTGGGATCGGTGGCCCTGAGGGCGAGGTGGAGGCGGCCTTCGACCCGGCGCTGTCGTTGCGCGAGGCGGTTCGCCGCCTGCTTGCGCATCAGCGTCTGCTGTTCGCGATCGGCGACCGCAATCGCGCCGACGGGGTCGCGCCGGTCCCGCTCGGCGAATGCCTGGCCGCGTTCATCCAGCGTGCGGACCTCATGGGCCGCTACCCGGCCTCCTCGTAGCGACGGGGCGGAGCGTGGACGGCCCGCGGGCAGCGGCGCTAAAATGCAGGTCATGGTCCATCGCAGCACTCACCGCCGGCTGGTCGCGCTCGTCGCGGCCTACGCGCTTGCGCTGCAGGGCCTGCTGACCGTCGTTTCGTCGGTCTCACCCGCGCTCGCGCCCAACGCCGCGATCTGCTCGACGGCCACGCCTTCGCACGGCGAACCGGGCCGCAAGGGACCGGTTCATCGCCCCGATTGTCTTGGCTGTGCACTCGCCTGTGGCGGCGCAACTATGCCCTCGCGTGCCGCAAGCCTGTTCCCGGCCTTCGGCCCGAGCGAAGCGATGCGGGCGCTGCCCGCAGGCGCGCCTGTCGCGCGCGCCCCGGTGCACGCCGGGCTTGCCCGGGCGCCACCCGTCTGAGCACAGCCTGTGCCACCCGAATGCCAGTAGAGACGGCTGCCCGTGCGGGCCGGCCGACATCAACCGCCCTCCAGGATGAAACACATGACTCCCAGGACTTCCCTCGTCGCGGCGGCGCTCGCGCTCGCCGCGTTCGTGCAGGCCGCCTCGGCGGCCGACTACAAGGCCGGCGCGATCGAGATCGATCATCCCTTCACGATCGTTCCCCCGCGTGGCGCGAGCGTCGCGGCCGGTTACATGACCCTCGTGAACACCGGCAGCACGCCGGATCGGCTGGTGAGCGCCAGCGCGCAGGCCACCAGCAAGGTCGACATCCATGAAATGACAATGACGAATGGCGTGATGAAAATGCGGCCGGTCCAGGACGGCATCGAAGTGAAGCCCGGGCAGACGGTCGAGCTCAAATCCGGCTCCAACCATCTCATGCTGACCGGCCTGAAGCAGCCCTTGAAGCTCGGCGACAAGATCAAGGGAACGCTGACCTTCGAGAAGGCCGGTCCCGTCGACATCGAGTACACGGTCGAGGGCATGCGCGGCGCCGCGCCGGGTGGAGCGGGCATGAAGATGGACCACATGCATTGAGCTTAGCGGGCGGCGAGCGCCGCCTGCCTCTGCGAGGGTTATGCGGCGGTTAACCGCGCCGTTCGCGCTGCGGCCCGGGGAACGGCCTGACATCGGTACGGCTCTGCCGTGTCCGCTGCGTCGCAACACCATTGCTTAAGACAATTCCTTTATGCCGTGCGAGCGCGGCTCTCGGCGCAGGCCGTTTCGGGCGTCATTCAGGCACGGCGCCTTTCGCAGGGAGACCCTGCGCGGAAAAGATCTGCAGCGGCGAAAGTCACGATGGCGGCCGACGAGACCAGGGCAAATCTCGAGCGCGTGCTCGCTGCGCTCACTGCGGGCGAGCAGGATCAACCCGCGGCACCCCCGAGCGACTGCGCTGCGCCTGCGCGCGCTGAGCGTTCCGATGCCCCGCAGGACAATCCGGCCACGCTCCTCTATCAGGCCAAAATCGACATCAAGCAGCGTTGCCTCGCCGGCGCTGAAGTGCTGATGCGCCAGAATGGCGACGCCGGCGGCGCACTCATGCCGCTTGGCGCGAGCGGGCAGCGCGGCGACGACGAGATCGCCCGGTTGATCGAGCAGGCGCTGGTCACAACCTTGCGCGACTGGACGATCTTCGAGGAGGCCGGCTTCAACCTGCGTGCGTCCATCAACGTGCCGGTCCATCTGCTCGACCGCCTGCCGATCGCGGACATCGTCGCCCAGCACCGTCCAAAGGCGGAGTCATGGCCAGGGCTGATCGTCGAGGTGGCCGAGGATCAGATCGCGCGCGACATCAGCCGTAGCGTGGCCATCGCCGAGAAGCTGCGCGGCAGCGGGATCGCGATTGCGATCGATGACTTCGGCGCCGGCTATTCGTCCTTTGCGAGCCTGCGCGAGCTCGCCTTCGCGGAGCTCAAGCTCAATTCCAGCTTCGTCCGGGGTTGCGCCGGCGACCCAACCAATGCGGCGATCTGCCAGACCGCGATCGATCTGGCCCATCGCTTCGGCAGCGCGGCGGTCGCCGAGGGCATTGAAACCGTCGCCGACCTGCAGGCGATGCAGATCATGGGCTGCGATCTCGCGCAGGGCGCACTGATCGCGCCGCCGCTGACGCGGGACGATTTCCTCGCCCTGCTGCGCCAGCGCATGAACAAGGGGCGGCCGCCGGGTCCCGCGCGCGCCGCCGAGGAGCCGCCGGCGGCGGCGAGCGCGTGAGGGCGCTGGCGGTCGCTTTCACTTCTCCGGGAAAGGCGGACTCGCGCCCTCGGGCAGCGCGACGTTGAACACGTCGAGCATCATGGCGACCATGCCGTAGTAGCCCAGGATGCCGACGAGCTCGACGGTGGCGGCGTCGCCGAGGAATGCCTGCACGCGGCGGAAATTGCGCTCGCTGACCCGTCTCGTCTTGTAGAGCTCCTGGATGAAATCGTAGATCGCGCGCTCGTCCTTCGCCGCCTTTTTCGGCGCACGGCCTGCCTTCACATCGCGGATCGTCTGCGGCGCCACCCCGGCCTTCTCGGCGATGGCCGCATGGGCATGCCATTCGTACTGCGCCCGCCACAGCCGGGCGGTGCACAGGATGGCGAATTCGGACAGACGCGGGGGAACGCCGGTCTTGTAGCGGCAATGCGCGCCGAGCCGTTGCGTGAGGTCTCCGAAGTCGGGCGCGTGCAGATAGACCCCGAACGGCCCGCCCTGGCTGACCCGTCCGCGTGGTCCGGAGCGGATCGCCTCCATCAATTCCTTCTGGCGGTCGGTGAGCTTGTCATCCGGGATTGCGGGCAGGCGGGGCTTCAGCTTGGCGGGCATGGGTCCTTGTCCTGGTGAAGGGGAGTTTCGGCCATTCGGTAAAATTCGAAGGGTCGGTCAAACGGCAGGGCAAGCTCTTTGTGGCACCTTCGCGGCACGGGTTGAAGGGGGCTTTCCGCCATGCGCGCGTGGACCCTGCCGGCTGTGATGGCTGGCGTTCTTGTCATGACCGGTTCCGACGAGCCGACCGAGACGGCGATGCGCGCCGCCTTCGAGGCGCGCCTGGCCGCACAAGTGCAATCCGCCGTCGCCTTCGTGGCGGAGACCGGCGGCGAAGAGGCGCTGGCGGCGCTGCGCACGGCGCGCACCGACGAATTCGTCATCCGCTCTTTCGTGAAGCGCGAGTGCGTGCCGAGCCCGGGCCGCGGCGGGGACAGCGGCGGTCACGTCTGCGCATTCTCGGTCCGCATCGGCGTCGTCAACGGCGAGCTCGACCGAAGCCTGGCGGGACGTTTCTACGCCGGTCCGCGCGGCCTCGTGTTCGAGAGTGCCGACGCCGCTGCCGGGGTGTGATCATCCGGCCGCTGCGCCCGATCAGCCTTTGTGGCCTTCCACCAGTCCACGCACGTTCTGGAAAAACCGCTCGAGCCGGCCGCGCCGCATGTCGGCATCGGTCGCGCCGTTGAGATACGCCGCGACTCCGTCGGCGACGTCATCGGTGAGCCCGGTGGCCGGCGATGGCTGGAACAGCGGCAGGTCGTCGAGCTCGTCGTCCTCGTCATCGAGGACGGCGAAGCGATCGACCTCACTGTGGGCGTCGAGCCAGGCGAGGATTTCGTCGCGTCGAGGCCGGTCCGGCAGATCCGGAATGACGTCGACAAACGGGATCCCATACCGCTTCGCGCTGAACAATCCGGCGGGATCGTAGCGCCACGTTGAAGAGAGCACGACTTCCGCGCCGGTTTGCTCGAGAATACGCCTCAGCTGGGCGAGAAGATCGGGTTGAACGACGTAAGGAAGCTTGCGCGGATTTGGGGTGCGTCGGCAGTTCAGCACGCCATCGATGTCGAGGAAGATGGCTTTCATGCCGGCGCCTAGTCGGACCGGTTCTCGAACAAGGCATTGCCGAGCCCGGTTCCGATGGTGAACACCGCCCAGGGCGAGACCTTTTGCATGAACGGCGCCTCGCTCAGGCCCTGGACCACCGCATCGTTGTGCATCACGACGGTGGTGTCGTGGTCGGCGATCTTGGGGATGCCGTCGCGCAATTGCTCCGGCAGATTGAAGCGGGGGCTTTCCCAATTTCCCGGGAGGTTCTGAGCGCCGGCCTTGATCGAGCCATCGGGCTCGATCCGGCCGGGGCAGCCGACGCCGATGAAGGGCGCGAGCCGCAAGTCGGACTTTTTCGCCCGCGCGACGAGGCGCCGGATCATCCGGACAAGCCCGTCGACCGCCTCCTCGCGGTTGAGCTTTTCGTCGCCGTGCCGCCACAGCTCGAACTTCCATACCTTCGCCTTCGCGAGGTCGGGCGCGCTGTCGATGTTCAGCTTGACGATCCCGGCGCGAATATTGGTTCCACCGATGTCCACCGCGAGGAGAGCGTCGTGCGCCTCGAACATCCAGGCCGGGGCGAGATGGACGCCCCCGAGCAGCCCGGCCTCGTCGGGATCGTTGCGGATGATGCTGACCTGCGCCTTGACCTTTTCAGTCTTCAGCAGCACCGACGCGCGCCCAACCGCAAGCTCGCCCACGCGGCTGCCGCTGAACCCGCCGCCGATCACGATCCTTTCCGCCGCTTTCCACTCCTTGAGCTTCAAGAACCGGCGCAGCACGAGCGCGAGCTCCTGCGCGAACGACTCGATGGCTCCCTGGATGATGCCGGCGGTCTCCGGATCACCGTTGGCGAGGATCCCGTCGAGACGCTTCTTGGCCAGTGTACTGGATGGAACGTCGCCGAACGGATCCTCGCCGATTTCGCGTAGCGGCTTGCGCCAGCTCTCGATGAAATCGCGAAAAGCGCTCTTGGTCGCGCGATCGCCGACGAAGCCCTCGTCGTCCTTGATCTCCGCGTTGTAGTCGAGCACCTGCACCTTCGGGAGCCGGGGGGCCCCATGCGCGAGGCCGACGATTTCGAGCACATCCTTCGCCATGAGGCTCGCGTCCTTATCCATGCGATCGAGCGGCTCACGTCACCCGCGAGCGGCGCCGCCCAGGTTCCGCCGTCGGATAACGGCGGTGGCGATGATTGGTTCTGCATGGCGCGAGAATGGGCGGGCCAAAATGCGCGCGGGAATGGGCGGGCCAAAATGCCGCGCCCGTCCGGCGGGCTCGGTCCTGCGGGGACTTTTCGCTGCTAATTCTCGCTTTTCGGCGGGGCCGGGGGGCGCCGTACGTCGCGCAGCCGCACCAGATTGCTGCTCGGGGGCTGCTTTGCGTCGGCGATCATGCGCGCCGTCATCCGGCTCAGCCCGGCGATCCGTTCACTTCGGCGAGGTCCGCTGCAGCACCGGCAACCAGGTCTCCTGCTCCTTGGCGACGAAGGCGAGCACTCCATCGGGGGTCATGGCGCGCGAATAGCTGCCGATCGCCGCGAGCCGCTTCTTGATCTCGGGATCGTTGTCCACCGTGGTGAGGTCCTTGCTCACCTTGGCGATGATCGGCGTCGGTGCACCTTTCGGCGCGAGCAGCACCGTCCAGCCGGTGGCGGAGAAGCCCGGGATGGTTTCGGCGACCGTGGGCAGATCGGGAAACTCGGGCAGGCGCTGCGGTGCCGCAGTGGCGATGAGCTTCACCTGTCCGGCTTTGGCTGCGCCGGCGATCCCCGAGTAATTCTCGATGATGGTCGAGACGCGGCCCGATCCGACATCACTGAGGGCCGCGGAAATTCCGCGCGGATAGGGGACCGAGACCATCCTGACGCCGGCGCGCATCTGCAGAAGCTCGCCGGTGAGATGCGTCAGCCGGCCGACGCCGCTCGAGGCAATCGAGAGCTTGTCCGGCTCCTGCTTTGCGCGCGCGATGAGCTCCGGCAGCGTATTGACGCCGAGTGCCGGGTCGACGGCGATGAACATCGGCTGCTCGGCCGTGAAGCCGATCGGCAGGAAATCGCGTGGCAGCTTGACGGGGAGATTGGGCGCAACCGTCGGCAGCGCCACGAAGGTGGAGAGTGCCGGGGTGTAAAGGGTATAGCCGTCGTTCGGGGCGTCTGCTGCGGCCCGCGCCGCGATGCTGCCATTCGCGCCCGGATGATTGACCACGATGACCTGCTGCTTCCAGATCCTGCCGAGCCCCTCGGCGAAGAAGCGCACCGCCACGTCGGGGGCAGCGCCCGCAGCCGCATCGGCGATGATGGTCACGGGCTTGGTGGGGTAATTGTCGGCCTGCGCATGGGCGGCCACCGGCACCATCAGCAGAAACAGTGCGGCGAGGCGCGCCAATCGGTGCGGTCTTGTCATGGGATTCTCCGAGTGGGG
>DASTZX010000393.1:0-19115 GCA_035764045.1 Xanthobacteraceae bacterium
TCCGCAACGGTTTCCAGGTGCCGCTGGTGATCACGCCGCGCGTCGCATGCGACGCCGCGCTGCATCCGCGCTGGCTGCTCGGCACGTGGACGCGCACGCTGATGAGCCATGGCATGCCGCATTTCGAGAACATGGATGCGACCCGCGGCCCGCCCGTTCTGTCGCAGAATCTCATCCGCAATCTCGGCAACCGCGACCAGCTCGCCTGGAAGCATGTCGAGCTCATCCGCCGCCGCTGGAAAGGCAAGCTGGTGGTGAAGGGGATCATCGCGCCGCAGGATGCCCGCATCGCGCGCGAATGCGGCGTCGACGGCATCATGGTCTCCAACCACGGCGGCCGCCAGCTCGACGGCGCGGTCTCGCCCCTGCGCGTGCTGGCCGAGATCGCGGCCGATGCGAACGGCATGACGGTGATGTTCGACGGCGGCGTGCGGCGCGGGACCGATGTGCTCAAGGCGCTGGCGCTCGGTGCGCAGTTCGTCTTCGTCGGGCGACCCATGCTTTATGCGGCGGTGGTCGCCGGCGAAGCCGGCGTCAGGCGCGCCCTTGGGCTGCTGCGCGAGGAGGTGGACCGCGACATGGCGCTGCTCGGGGTGAGGAGCATCGGCGAGGTCGGGCCCGAGCTGGTGCGGCGGATCGGCGGGGAGGGCCGTTAACCTCTCCGACTGCCGCCGGGGTGAACGGAATCGGAACATTGTTGCGGCCGTCGGCGCCGTCCGATTCAATGACTGTTCATCGCGAAGGCCTATATTTATCTCAAGTTCTGTCCCGCGGTGTTTTTGGTGTCCGCGTCAGGAGTTGCTCCATGGCCCCCCGCGCCTATTGGAAGGGATATCTGCGGCTGTCCCTCGTCTCGTGCCCGATCGCTCTCTATCCGGCGGCCTCGAGCGCCGAGCGGGTCTCGTTCAACCGCATCAACAAGAAGACCGGCCACCGGCTCAAGCAGCTGCTGGTCGATTCCGAGAGCGGCGATCCGGTCGACAAGGAGGACATCGGCCGCGGCTATGAGGTCGGCAAGGGCGAGTACGTCCTGGTCGAGGATGAGGAGCTCGAGAAGATCAAGATCGAGAGCACCCACACGATCGACATCGACAGCTTCGTGCCGCGCACCGAGATCGATGATCGCTACATGGAGAGCCCGTACTACATCGCGCCGACCGACAAGGTCGGCCAGGAGGCGTTCGCGGTCATCCGCGACGTGATCCGCGACAAGGGCATGGTGGCGCTCGGCCGCGTGGTGCTCAGCCGCCGCGAGCACGTCGTCATGCTCGAGGCGTTCGAGAGCGGACTCCTCGGCACGACCTTGCGCTACGCCTACGAGGTGCGCGACGCCAAGGCCTATTTCGAGGACATTCCGGACTTGAAGCTGCCGAAGGAGATGAAGGATCTCGCCGCCCATATCGTCGACAGCAAGGCGGCGCATTTCGATCCGGCGAACTTCGAGGACCATTACGAGACCGCGCTGGTCGAGATGTTGCGCGCCAAGCAGGCCGGACGCGTCATCCAGCAGCCCAAGGAGGAGCCGACGCCGGCGCGTGTCGTCAACCTGATGGATGCGCTGCGCGCGAGCATCGGGTCTGAGACCAAGAAGAAGCCGGCCGCTGCGAGCACGCGCAGTCGCACGGCCGCCGCCGGCAAGAGGAAGACGGGACGCTGAGACCTAAGGCCGAACCGGACGGGCGCGTCATCGAAGGCACGGTCGCCTTCACGGGCCGGCTCGCGTCGATGAAGCGGGCGGATGCCTTCGCGCTGGTGCGCGAGCGTGGCGGCACCCCGCGCGAGGGCGTGACCAAGAAGACCGACGTGCTGATCGTGGGCGAGTTCGGCTGGCCCCTCGTCGACGACGGGCGGCCCTCGAACAGCCTGGCGCAGGCCCGGTCCTACGGCATCCCGGTTGCGAGCGAGCGGCAGTTCCTGCAATGGCTCGGCCGCGCGGCGCCCGCCGAGCAGACGAAGACCTACACCGCCGAGCAGATCGCGGCGCTGAGCAAGGTGCCGAAGGAGGTCCTGGATCAGCTCGCGATGTTCGGCCTGATCGAGCCGAAGGGCGGCCTGTTCGGCTTCCGCGACCTCGCCGCGGCGCGGCAGATCGCCGGCCTGCTCGCGTCCGGCATCGCGCTCTCCGTGATCACCAAAAGCCTGCACGAGATTCGCAAATGGCTGCCCGATGCGCGGCTGCCCAATCTGCGGCTGTTCCCGGAAAGCTCCGACTGCATCCTGATCGAGCAGCTCAAGGGGCGCACCGACAAGACCGGTCAGTTCGTGCTGCCGGTGGAGGCGCGCGAGGACGACCCGGATGCGATCTTCGCGGCCGCGCAGGCCGCGGAAGAGGAGGGCGATGCGCCGGCCGCGGAACGGCTCTATCGCCGCCTGATCAAGATCGATCCGGCGGATGCCGCGGCACGATTTAACCTGGCGAACCTCCTGCGCGCCAAGGGCCAGCCGGTCGAGGCCGAAGCGATCTATCGCGAGGCGGTGAAGGCCGAGCCGGGCTTCGCCGAGGGCTGGTACAACCTCGCCGATCTCCTCGACGAGAGCGGCCGTGTCGACGAAGCGATCGCGGCGCTGGAAGTGGCGATCAGGGCCGATCCCGAATACGCCGATGCGATCTTCAATCTGGCGTTGCTGCTGCAGAAGCGCGAAGCACACGCCGAGGCTGCGGCGCAGTGGAAGCGCTATCTCAAGCTCGACGCGGATTCCCCCTGGTCGGCGCGGGCGAAGCGGGCGCTGAAGTTCTGCGAAATCATGCTGGCGGAAGGCCGCGGGCCCGCGTGAGGGGCCAACACGTTGAACCGGCAACAAAATCGTTCCGCTGCCGCCGTAAGAAGGCCAACTCCCGGGCCAGCCTTTGCCGCAATCCGGCTGTTTTGTGACCCGGACATTGGGGGAAATGGAGTGGTGGTGGGCGCCCCCCCAGGGCGCCAGCGAGCAGCGGGGAAATCTTGGCTCGGATCGGGGTGCGGCTGGCGTCCGCAGGCATTGCGGCGCTCGCCAGCGGTTTCATTATTGACGCCGGCGTAACGTACGGGCTCATCCCGGATGATGGGGACGTGCGCGCCGACGCCGGCGTTTCGGTTCTCGCCAAGACCTATGGTCATTCGGAACGTCGCGCCGTCCGCCTAGCCAGCCTCGAGACGGATGTCGGCCTCGATACCGCCACCCGGGAGGAAGCGCCGTCCGGCTCGCCGGCGCAGACAAGGACCCATCTGTCTTTCGCCGAGCGCTTCGGCTTCGGAGCGATATCGTTCGGCGACCGGTTCAACGGCGACGGCGTCTTGGCCTACGCTTCCGCCGACACCGAGGATTCCGAAAGCGATCTCGCACCGCCGCCTGCCGATGCGGCCGCCCCCTCGCCGGAGCCGCCACGCGCTCCGTCCAGTTCGGTCGCCTCGCTGCCGCCCGCCGCCGACACGCCGCCTCGGGCGAAGAGCTCGAGCCTGCCCGCCGATCTCGGCGGCCGCACCGCGATCTACGACATCGCCGCTCACACCGTGTACTTGCCCGACGGGCGTAAGCTCGAGGCGCATTCCGGCCGCGGCAGCTATCTCGACGATCCCCGCGCCGTGACCATGAAGGGGCGGGGGCCGACTCCGCCGAACGTCTACCAGCTCTCGCTGCGCGAGCGCCTGTTCCATGGCGTGCGCGCGCTTCGTCTCACGCCCGTCAACGAGAACAAGATGTACGGCCGCGACGGGATCCTCGCCCACACCTACATGCTCGGCTCCAAGGGCGCGTCGATGGGGTGCGTGTCCTTCTCGAACTACCCGGCGTTCCTGAACGCCTATCTGGAAGGCAAGGTCGATCGGCTGGTCGTGGTCGATCGCCTCGCAACCCCGCCCAACTCCAAGACTGCCTCGGGCGGCATCACCGACAAGATCAAGTCCTGGTTCAGCCGCTCCTGATCGCCGCGCTGCCGCAGGCAATCTGCTGCAACATCGAGTGAGTTATTGGAGAGGCGTTGACGCGATGTGCGCTGCCTCATCCTGGCCGGGCGGCCCGCTTCGGCCTATGCTGCGGGCATGCGATCCGATAGCGCGGCCCTGAGAGTGCGACCGAGGCCGGGAGCCGCCCGAGGGCCGTCTTGAAGCGCTCGAAGGCGGCACCGCGACGGGCTGCACGGCAGGCGCTCGAGGCCTATGCGGGCAAGCGCGATTTTTCCCGCACGCCCGAGCCGGCGCCCAAATCCAACCGTCGCGCAAAGTCGGAGCGCGTTGCGCTGGCCGGCCATGCCTTTGTGGTTCAGCGGCACGCCGCACGCCGGTTGCACTACGACCTGCGGCTCGAGCTCGACGGGACCCTGAAGAGCTGGGCGGTGACGCGCGGGCCGACGCTGACGGTCGGCGAGAAGCGGCTCGCGGTGCGCACCGAGGACCATCCGCTCGAGTACCTCGCCTTCGAGGGCAACATCCCCAAGGGCGAATATGGCGGCGGGACCATGATCGTGTGGGACCGCGGCACCTGGGTGCCGGAAGGCGATCCGCATCGCGGGCTCGCCAAGGGACATCTCGCCTTCACGCTCGAGGGCAGCCGTCTCAAGGGCAAATGGCATCTCGTGCGCATCCGTCCCAAGACGGGCGAGAAGAGCGATCCGTGGCTGCTGATCAAGTCGGATGACGTGTTCGCGCGACGGGCAGGCGATCGCGAGATCACCGACGAGGAGACGACCTCGCGCCTGACCGGCCGCACCTCCGAGGAGGTCGCCGCCGAGGGCGCGCTGCGCGAGGACCACGCCGCGCGGGCGGGCGAGCGCGCGGCCCGCAAGGCCGCGCTGCCCGACATCGGAAAAATCCGCGGCGCCCGCAAGCGGCTGCTGCCGGCCTTCGTTCCCCCGAGCCTCGCCGCACCCTGCGAGCGCCCGCCGAGCGGAACCAAATGGGTGCACGAGATCAAATACGACGGCTATCGCATCCAGGCCCGCATCGACGGCGGCGCCGTCAAGCTCCTCACCCGCAAGGGTCTCGACTGGACCGACCGCTTTTCGGTGATCGCGAAGGGGCTCAAGGCGCTTCGCCTCGGCTCGGCCCTGCTCGACGGCGAGATCGTGGTCGAGGAGGCGAACGGGCTCTCCACCTTCAACGGCCTGCAGGGCGATCTCGCAGCCGGCCGCCAGGACCGCATGCGCTATCACGTCTTCGATCTCATCTACTGCGACGGTTACGATCTCATGCCGGCGACCCTGCTCGATCGCAAGGATCTGCTGGCGCAAGTGCTCGCCGGAGTGCCGTCCGGCTCGCCGGTCCGCTTCAGCGAGCATCTCGATGCCGACGGCCCGACGATGTTCGAGCATGCGGGCCGGCTCGGGCTCGAGGGCATCATTTCCAAGCGCAAGGATCTGCCTTACCGCTCGGGGCGCGACGAGAACTGGCTCAAGAGCAAGTGCGTCGAGCGGCAGGAGTTCATCATCGTCGGCTACATCCCCTCGACCGTCGCGCTCGGCATGGTCGGCGCGCTGCTGCTCGGCTATCGCGACGGGGACAAGCTCTTCTATGCCGGCCGCGTCGGCACCGGATGGTCGAGCGCTCAGGCCCAGTCGCTCAAGCAGGAGCTCGAGGCGATCGAAGCGCGCCGCCCGGCCTTCGCCAGGCCGCTGCCCGCCGGCGCCGACAAGGGCGCGCGCTGGTGCGAGCCACGCCTCGTCTGCGAGGTGCAATACCGCGGCTGGACCGCGGATGGCCTGATCCGCCAGTCCTCCTTCAAGGGCATCCGCGAGGACAGGACCGCCGACGAAATCGTGCTCGAAGGCAAGCCGAAGCTCCTCAAGGCGCGGGCGACTGCGGAGTTCGCCGGCATCAAGCTCACGCATCCGGACCGGCTGCTGTGGGACGAAGGCATCTCCAAGCAGGCGCTGGCCGAATTCTACGCCGAGATCGCCGACTGGGTTTTGCCGCATCTCGAGGGCCGCGTGCTGAGCCTGGTGCGCGCGCCGTCCGGATCGCAGGCGAAGAGCTTTTACGCCAAGCATGCCTGGAACGGGCTCTCGCACGTCCGCTCGATCGACGTCGGCGAGAAGGAGCCGATGATCGCGATCGACGACCTCGCGGGGCTCATCAGCCTCGTCCAGGGCGGCACGGTCGAGATCCATCCCTGGGGCTCGCGCGCCGACGACCTCGAGCGGCCGGACCGGCTGATCTTCGATCTCGATCCCGGCGAGGACGTGCCCTGGACCGCCGTCATCGCGGCCGCCCAAGAGCTGCGCGCCGAGCTTCAGGAACGCGGGCTCGAGACCTTCGTGAAGACCTCGGGCGGCAAGGGCCTGCACGTCGTGCTGCCGATCGTCCCGCACGCCGAATGGGAGGAGGCGAAGGCGTTCACGCAAGGTGTCGCCGAAACGATGAGCCGCCGCCATCCCGACCGCTATGTCGCCACCATGTCGAAGCGCGCGCGGCGCGGACGTATCTTCATCGACTACTTCCGCAACGGCCGCGGCGCGACCGCGGTCGCCGCCTATTCGACCCGCGCGCACCCGGGCGCGCCGGTGTCGACGCCGCTCGCCTGGGACGAGCTCTCGGAAGGCGTGCGCGCGGACCACTTCACGGTCGATAACCTGCGCGAGCGGCTGGATTTCCTGCGGCGCGATCCCTGGGAGGGGTTCTTCGATCTGCGCCAGGAGATTGCGGGGTGATCTTCACATGGCCGCGTGACGGTTTCGTCAGTCTCGAATGGCCGTGCGCGTCGAAATGTCGTCGCGTCTCTCAGCGCAGCGTGAACAGATAGGCCGCGACGTCCCGCGCATCCTTCTCGGTCAGGCCCACGTTCGGCATGGCGTTGCCCGGCACGATCGCCTGCGGATCGCGCAGCCAGGCCGTCATGCTTGCCGGTGTATTACGGAGTACGCCGGCGATGTAGATCCGGCTGGCGATCCGGTTGAGCGGTGGGCCGACCAGGCCATCGGCACCTTCGATGCCGGGGATCTCATGGCACGCGCCGCACCCGGATTGGCGGATGAGCGTCGCGCCGCGGTTCGGATCGCCGCCAACCGCTGCCTGCTGCGCAACGCTTTGCCCGCACACGCATCCGATGAGCGCGAGCGCGATCGGCAGCGCGACCGCATGCGGACGGCGGCGAGGGGCGGGAGATATGCGCATCAGAATTTGCATAGCGGCACGATCAACACGGCGGGAACGCCGAACAGCACGGCCCCGAAGAACAGCAGGCTGTAGGCCATCCCGACGATGGCGAGAAATCGGGTGCGGCCCTCGCCCACCTCGGTCAGATGCTCCCAATGGCCGTGCGATTCGGTTCCGACCACCTGAAACATCCGCAGCGAGGCGACGAATGCGGCCACGCAGACCGCCAGGCTCGCCAGGTAGGACGCGAGAACGAAGGGCCAGACGAAACCGAACCCGTCGCTCGCCTCCGAAAGGGGCAGATGCCCCGGATAGCATGCGTGGATGCCGAGGGCGAACGTGACCATGAGATTCCCGGCCCACATGATCGGCGGCGCAAACATGCCGAAGAAGAGCATCGTTAGGCTCACGCGCTCGCGGTGAGGTCCCGGATGATGGGCGGCGCTGTATGCGATCATCTCGTCCGACATCGTCTTACCCGAAGAAGTATGGTGTGCAGTCGAGCACGAAGAAGACGGCGATCCACAGCCCCGTGACGAAGTACCAATAAAGCGCCCCGACCGAGATCGGCAGGTGCCTGATCGGACCGAAGTAGCCCATCGCGGTCCACACGAAGAGCATGATGAACATGATCTCGCCGGCGACCACGTGCGCGAGATGCGTGCCGGAGATGACGTAGTATTCGGAGCTGTACGTGCTGCTGCCGAAACTGAAGGGCTTGCTGAGCCAGTCGGCGAACTGCAACGCGATGAAACCGGCGCCGAACAAGGCGGTCAGCCCGAGGCCGAGCAGCGTCATTCCGGTCTCGTTGCGGCGGATGGAGCGCTCCGCAAACACGGCGCTCGCGGCTCCGAGCAGGACCGCTCCGACCTGCGGCGCCGAAAACGTGAAGGGCGGCGGCCCGCCGGGCGTCCAGCCGGCCGATGGCTGCACCGAGAAATAGAAATAGCTGAAGAAGAGATAGGCGAAGAGCGAGCTTTCCGAGATCAGGAAGAACCACGCGCCCCACCAGCCCGACGCTCGGGTGCCGATCGAGCCGACCGGAAGCGGACCGCCGCGGACGAGAGCCTCGTTCATTCGATCAACTCCGTCTCTCCCGCCTCGGCACGCGGCCACAGCCAGGCGATCACGACCACGGTGCCGACCGCAGCGCCGGCGCCTGCCAGCCACCAGAGGTGGATCAGGAGGCCGGCGAACACCGCGCTGATGCAGAGCGACAGCACGAACGGCATGTAGGATTCGCTCGGCATCTTCAGGATGACGTCGGGCTCGCCGTCGAGCGCCGTGACGCCGAGCGTCTCGTGATGATCATCGAGCACCAGCCCGCGCTCCAATACCGACTCTCCGTATCCTTCGCTGAGCCGGCGTTCCCACAGCGGGTGTCGGCTCGCGACGCTGGGGATCACGGTGAAATTATAGGGCGGAGGAGGCGAGGGGACCGACCATTCGAGCGTGGGCGCATCCCATGGATTGGGACCTGCGCGTTCGCCGCTGCGCAGGCTCGCGATGACGTTGAGGAAGAACACCAGGATTCCCAGCGCCAGGATGAATGCGCCGATCGTCGTGATGAGATTGGGAGTGTCGAGATCCCATGCCGCGTCATAGGTATAGATGCGCCGCGGCATCCCCATGAGTCCGCTGATGTGCATCGGGAAAAACGCGACATTGAAGCCGATGAACGTCAGCCAGAAGTTCAGCTGGCCGAGTTTCTCGCTCAGCATCCGGCCGGTCATTTTCGGGAACCAGTAATAGATAGCCGCCATCACCCCGAAGAAATTGATTCCGATCAGCACGTAATGGAGATGCGCGACGACGAAGTAGGTATCGGTAAGCTGCCAGTCGACCGGGACGACCGCGGTCATGAAGCCGGACACCCCGCCGATCACGAAGGTGAAGATGAATCCCGCCGCATAGAGCATCGGCGTCCTGAACACCGGCCGCCCGGTCCAGATCGTCGCGATCCAGGAGAAGACCTGGATGCCGCTCGGAATGGTGATGATGAGGCTGGCCGCGCTGAAAAACGCCAGGGACAACGGCGTGAGGCCGGTCGCGAACATGTGGTGCACCCACACGCCGAAGCCGAGCATCATGGTCGCGACGGTCGCGAGCACGACCGCGGTGTAGCCGACGAGCGGCCGCCGGCAGAACGTCGGTATGATGTCGGAGACCATGCCCTGGGCGGGCAGCACGATCATGTACACCCAGGGATGGCCCCACATCCAGAACAGGTGTTGCCATAGCAGCGGGTGGCCGGAGAGCTGGCCGCCGGCCTCGCCGTAGAAGTCGCTGCCGAACGTGCGGTCGAGCCACAGCAGGAAGAATGCAAGGCTGACGACGGGATTGGCGAGGATGGCTGCGGCGTTCGCGGTGAGCGTGCCCCAGGCAACGATCGGAAAGCGGTTGACCGACATGCCGGGACAGCGCGTGCGCAAGGTCGTGACGACGAAATTCACCGCTCCGGCCGTGGTCGAGATCCCGAAGAAGATGTTGGCCAGGGCGAAGAAGTCGATGTTGATGCCGGGGTTGTATGTCCTGCTCGCATAGGGAACGTAGTTGAACCAGCCGGCGTTCGGCGCCGAGCCGACGGCAAAGCTGACATACAGGAAAATCGCGGACGCCAGAAAAACCCAGTACGAGAATGCGTTGAGCCGTGGAAAAGCCATGTCGCGCGAGCCGAAGATCAGCGGCCAGAGGAAGTTGCTGAATCCCGAGAGGACCGGGAACGCGTACCAGATGATCATCGTGCTCCCGTGCATCGTGAAGAGCTCGTCGTACTGCTCCGGCGTGAGCAGGTGCTGGTTCGGACCGGCGAGCTGAAGGCGCATGATGAGCGCCTGGATGCCGCCCGCGATCAGCAGCAGGAACGAGGTCACCAGATAGCGCCGGCCCACATCCTTGTGATCGACGCTGGAAATCCAGCCGAGCAGGCCCGGCGGCGTTTCCCACATTTCCTGCAGCTTTGCGGTGAGCCCGGGCTTGGTGCGCTCGGCAATTTCCGGCAGGCGGTCATATTGGGCGACGCTCACGGTTCGGCCCTCATCGCAATGTCTGGAGGAAGGAGCGCAGCTCCGTGAGCTCCATCGGAGAAATGTCGAGGGTGGGCATCAGGTTGCCGGGCTTGATCCGCTGCGGATCGGAGAGCCAGGCTGACAGGTAGCCCATGTTGTTCGGGAGGCTCTCCGCCCCAATGCCATGCCGCTCCATCACGTGGCTGAGATTGGGGCCGACCCGGCCCTGCGCCGGCGTCCCGAGCACGGCGTGGCACACGGCGCATCGTCGCATGAAGACCTGCCGACCGCGCTCGGCTGCCTGCACCTCGGCCTCGTTCTTGCCCAATGCGGGAGGCTGGAGCTGGCGGTCCCACCAGGCCTGGAATTGCTCCGGCGGGTCCGCGATCGCCAGGAGCCCCATGTGCGCGTGCTGCTGGCCGCAAAACTCGGTGCATTGGCCGCGGTAGAAGCCGGGACGGTCGGCCTGGATCCAGGTCCGGTTCTGCTGCCCCGGTATGGTGTCGGTTTTTCCCGACAGGGCCGGCACCCAGAACGAATGGATCACGTCAGCCGTGGCCAGCTCGAGTCGCACCGGCTGGTTCACCGGAATGTGGATTTCGTTTGCGGTGGTGAAACTGCGCGAGACATCGCCGTCCTGGTAGCGGAATTCCCACCACCACTGGTGACCGATGACGCTGATCGTGAAGGCCGGCTTCTGCGGCGGCCCCGCCACGTCGGCCAGAACGACGAAATCCCATATCGCTACGGCGAGGAGGACGACAAACGTCAATGCGGTCCCAACGTAGATCACCGGCAGCCCGCGCCCGGCGCGCTCGATCGGGACGTCGCCGACCTGGCCGCTGCGCGGCCTCGCTTGCCGAAGAACGGAGCCGACGAGCACCAAGATGCCGATGATCGCGACGACCGCGAGGGAGATGGCGATGAGGGCATAAAGCAGGGTGAGCACCGAGTAGTGCTTGGGTCCGAAAGCCGCCATGTAGGAGAGGCCGCGCGTCAGCAACGGCTGTTCGGGTGTCTGCGCCGCTGCGCGAACGACGCTGACCAGAACAATGCCCATTCCGAGTGCGGCGTAACGGAATGAGCTGTCAGCACGCGCAAGGATCGGACGGCGAATGACGAAATCCCGGCGCATGCCCGTGCGCCGTCATTTGTTGCCGGAACCGGTCGTCCCGCCTGAGGTGGTCGGAGGGTGCTCGGTCGGCTTCTGGCCGTTGCTGAAGGGCTCGGTGTAGTCCCAGGGGTTGGCGGTTTCCTTGAATTCGGCAGGGACCTGCTCGATCCCCGGCAGGTGCGCACTCGCGTTGACGGTATTACCCCATGCCGGCCGCGGGAACTTGCTGATGCTCTCGACGTAGCTGACCAGATCCCAGATCACGTTCTGCGGCAGTACCGTGCCCCAGGCCGGCATGCCGAGAGGCGCGCCGTGATTGATCACCAGGAACAGGGTCGCCGGGTCGGTGCCGTACTTGAACAGCGCTGCATCGCTCAGAGCCGGCCCCATTCCCCCGCCGCCGTTCGCCGCATGACAGCCCACGCAGTTGAAGGCGATGAAATACTTCATGCCACGCTCGGCGGACTTCGGGTCGCTCGCGAATGGATTCTTGACGTTGGCTTCGGGCGATACGTTTCCGGGCGTGGTGTTGACCATGGGAACGCGCCGCAGGTCCGTCGGAGGCATCGCATTGACCAGGTTTCCGCCATTGGATCGTTGCTCGCTGCTCGGCTGCAGCTGGCTCGGGCTGTTGCTTTGTGCGAGGGCCTGATCGGCGATCAGCAATGCGGCGGCCGCGAGCCCTGCGGCGCTCAAGTGCCCAAGGACATGTCGGGACATGCGCACCTCTCGTCAATTTCCGTTCTGGCCGACCCGCTTCTCCGGCTGGGCGGTAGCCGGGAGAAGCGGAATTCCGAAGCTCTCGAGCAACGCCGTGATCTCCCCACGCCGGCGCGCAATGATGTCGTCGAGCCTGTCCCTCATCGCGTGATCGCCTTTGCGGACGCCCATGCCGATGTTGAACTCGAACCGGAGCGGCGCGAACTGCGCCGTATCGGCGATCGGAACGATCGTCAGCGATGTGGAGGACTGCTTGGCGAAATAGCCTGCAAGCGGCCCCCAGACGGCGGCGATGTCCACGTCGCCATGCTCGACCGCGCTGACGATCTCCGCCGGCGGATTGGGCTCCCGATAATCGCCTTGCACCGGATAACCATGGACATTGTCAATGATGCCTTGGGCGGCGAGCGCGTGCGCCGGCGGGGTATTGACGCCGTTGTTGCCGATGATCTGCACGCCGACCTTCAGCTTGCGCAACCGCGAGTCGGTCATCGACGCAATATCGAGATGACGATCCGCGCGGGTGACGAACACATACCCCGAGCGATAGTAGGGCTGCGTCGTGTCGGCGAGATCGAGCCCCTTGGGCAGCCCCATCACGACGTCGCATTCGTTCGCCTTGAGGGTCTGGCGAATGAAACCCCGGCGCTGAGCGTGCCACGTATAGCTCACGGGCTCACCCAGATCGGCCGCGACCAGATCGGCGAGCTTGTTCTCGAACCCGGCGTTGTCCGTATTGGAGAACGGCAGGTTGTTGGGATCGGCACAGACGCGCAGCGCGTGGCCGTCCTCCGCCCGCACCGGGGCGGCGAACGCGAGGGCCGCAATCGCCGCTGAGGCGAGCATCAGGCAACCGCGCGAGCGGGGTTTACTTCGGCGCATTGCCCTGTCCCTGGTTGGCAGGAGCCTGCCCCTGGTTGGCGGGCTGTGGCGGGCTCGCGCCCGTGGTTTGCTGCTGCGGCTGCGACTGCGTCTGCTGCTGCGGCGGCGTCAACGCAAAAACGAGGAGCGTGCTGCCGCCGGCCGTGTACGCCGGCAGATCCTGCGTCGCGCCGGCAAAGCCGAGCGCTGCGTTGCGCACATGCGGATCGACCGCGGCGTTCGCAGTCACGCCTGGCCAGCCGCCGACGCCGGAGAGGATCGCGACATATTGCACGCCGTTCACGGCATATGACACGGGCTGACCGATCATTCCGGACGGCGTCCTGAACTGCCACAGCACCTTTCCGTCCTTCGCGTCCACCGCCTTGAACAAGCGGTCCATGGTCCCATAGAACGCGACGTCGCCGCCGGTCACGAGCGCGCCGCTCCAGACCGGGAATTTCTCCTGGATGGCCCACACCTTCTTCCGCTGGACCGGGTCCCAGGCCATGAACTCGCCGCGATAACCGCCGGGGCCCGCATACATGTCCACGGTCGCGCCCACATAAGGCGTGCCCGCGATGTAGCCGACGTCGGAGACCTTCCAGTTCATGCACAGATGCTGGTGCGGCACGTAGATCAGCTTGGTGCGCGGCGAATATGCCGAGGGCTGCCAATCTTTCGCGCCGTCCGCGTTGGGGCAGACATCGACGACCGCCTGGCCGAGCTGCGGGATCTTGTCCTGGTTGCGGATGATCCGCCCCGTCTTCATGTCCACGCCCTTGGTGGCATTCACGTAATCGTATTGGTCGGCGGACAGGAGCTCGCCCGACTCGCGATCGAGCACGTAGATGTAGCCGTTGCGCCCCATGTGGACGATCGTCTTGCGCGTCTGATTGTTGATCGGCAGGTCGAGCAGGATGCTCTCGTTGATCTCGTCATAATCGAAGAGATCGTGCGGGCTCATCTGGTAGGCCCATTTCGCCATGCCGCTGTCGGGATCGCGGGCGAACAGGGCCGTGGTCCATAGATTGTCGCCCGGCCGTTGCGTGTGGTTCCACGGACCGGGGTTGCCCGTCCCGTAGTAGATCGAGTTCAGCTCGGGATCGTACTGGATCCATCCCCACATGGTGCCGCCGCCGATCTTCCACGCGTCCGGTGGCCAGGTCTTCACGCCGAGGTCCTTGCCCTTCATCCAGTCGAACTGGGGCTTGAAGTTGTCGCCGATCAACACCTCGTTGTCCGGCCCTGTCGCGTAGGCGCGCCACGCGATGTTGCCGCTGTTCTCGTCCACGGCCGTCACCCAGCCACGCACGCCCAATTCGCCGCCGCTGTTGCCGATCAGGACCTTCCCCTTGACCACCAGCGGGGCCATCGTGACCGTCTGGCCCGTGTTGATGTCGCCGAGTTGCGTGTGCCAGAGCTCCTTGCCGGTCTTGGCGTCGAGCGCGACCGAATAGTTGTCGAGCGTGTTGAGAAAGATCTTGCCGTTGTCGTAGGCGAGTCCGCGCGTGACGACGTCGCAGCACGCCACCCCGACCGCAGACAGGTTGGGCTTCGGGCTGTACGACCATTTGAGCTCGCCGGTTGCGGCATCGAGCGCGAAGACCTGGTTTGGATGCGGCCCCGCATAGGGCCCCACGACGTACATCGTGCCGTCGATCACGAGCGGCGCCGCTTCCTGGCCCCGATCGGCCCCGAGGGAAAAGGTCCAGGCGACGTGCAGCTGGCCGATATTGGAAGCCTTGATCTGGTCGAGCGGGCTGAACCGTGTGTTCGCGTAATCGCGCGGCGCCATCGGCCATTGATTGGGATCGCGGCTGAGCGAGACGAGATCGGAGGACGCGCCGCCGGGTTGGTTTTGGGATGATTGCGCGATGGCTAAGTCAGGTAGGCAACTAAGAGAGCCGACGATAAAGAGAAAGAGCGTGAACCCATCGAAACCTTTCGATCGAGTCATCGGAAAACCCCGGCACTAAAGTACGAGCTAATTCGCGAGAGCAACCGACCGCCGAATGGATCGTTCCGTGGGTTTGCCAAATGCAACGCGAGCTTCGTACGCGGGCGTACGGGCCTGTATTTGTCAGCGGCACGAAAGGCTTGCTCGCATAAGACCGCCCCGTCGCTCGACGTTCTGGAGCGCCATCGCGTTTTTCCGTGAACACGCGCGGGAACTGCGGAGATTTTCGGCAGTTCGCCTCGCGAGTGCCGACGCAATGTCGGCGCAATGAGCGACACGGCGCTGTGTTGCAAATGCTTCATTCGATCCTGCACGTGGGAGCAATCCGATGAAAGCGTCCATGCGACTGTGGACGAGACGATTCTCGCGCGCTGCGTTCGCCGCAGCGGTTGCGGGTTGGTCATGGATCGGACAGGCCGGTGCGCAAAACGCGCCCGCCAATCAATCCGAGCAGGCCGAGGTCAAGAGCGGCTCGCAGATCTACATGCAGGCGAGATGCTTCGCCTGCCACGGCCAGTTCGGGTTCGGTGGCGCAGGTCCTCGCTTTCGCGAAAACAGGTTCCTCGGCCTGACTGATTACGTCGTCGGCCAGATCCTCGTTGGCCGGGACATCATGCCACCCTACGAGGACATGCTGAACGACGATCAGATCGCGGCGGTCGCGACCTTTGTCCGCAACAGCTGGGGCAACCAGTTCGGTCCGGTCAAGCCGGACCAGGTCGCCTCGGCGCGCAAGGACGTGAACATTCATCCGCCGCAAGGCCGGCCGCATCTGCCCGAATCGCCGCCGTCCGAGCAGCAGCCGCCCCCGAGCGGCGCGAAATAGCGCGATCGGAAGGAGTCCGATGGCGAGCGTACGGCGTGGATCCGAGGAGTGCCGATCGATGGCGTCAGTTGGTTTTTGTCCGTGCGCCGCAGCCTGGCTTGCGGCCATCGTGCTGGCGGTTCCTCTCTCGACGGGCGCAAACGCTCAGACGGGATGCCCGGTCAATCACGACCAGCTCGTCCAGACGCTCAAGCAGAACGTCAAGGCGAGCGGCGGTCCCGACAACGGTGGCATGCCCGTGAATGAGTGGGCCGCGGTGGTGGACCGGCTCGGCAATGTGTGCGCCGTAGCCTTCAGTGGCGCAAAGCCGACCGATCAATGGACAGGCAGCCGCGCCATCGCGGTCGAGAAGGCGAACACGGTCGTCTCATTCAGCCTCGACACCTTTGCGGTCTCGACTGCGAACTTGTGGGCGCAGGCGCAACCTGGCGGCTACCTGTTCGGCGCCAATACGAGCAACCCGCCCGTCCCGCAGTTGCTCTATGCTGGAGATCCCTCGCAATACGGCAGCGACTCCGATCCTCTCGTCGGCAAGCGTCCGGGCGGCGTCATCGTGTTCGGCGGCGGGCTCGCCCTTTACCAGAACGGTCACCTGGTCGGCGGCCTCGGCGCAAGCGGCAACACGTCCTGCGCCGACCACAACATCGCCTGGCGCGTGCGCGAGAAGCTCGGGTTGAACCAGGTTCCGGACGGGCCCACCTCGGAGCACAACGACGCGGTGGTCTACGACGTCGGTTCCGATGGCAAGAGCAAGAGCGGCTGGGGCCATCCGACCTGCGGGCACAATGGGTCCCAGGTCGCCAAGCAGATCGGCGCCGGGATCGTGCTCTCGCAGCTCGACCATCCGCCGCCCGATCCCGGAGGGCAACTCGGCCAACCAAACCCGCCGCCTCCCGCGCAGGCGCCCCGCTCGAACGGGAGCGGCGGGCACGACACTTTGCCGAAGTGGCAACGCTGACGGACGGGTGCGTCGTTATTGCGGCCGGGCTCCCGATGCGGGCCGTCCCGGCCGACCCTAGGAGCCGATCATGAGCTCACCGGCCTTCGTCCCTTATTGTGGAAATCCGCCCACCCCGGGGGCGCTGGTCTGGAACAGCGATCCGGTGCTGATCACCGTCTTGATCGGGATTGGCGTCGCCTATGCGCTTGGCTGTGGTGTCGTACAGGTGCCGTCGCGCGCGCAGCGGGCCTGCTTTGCGGCCGGGCTCGCGGTCGCGGCCGCTGCCCTGATATCGCCCCTGTGCAATCTGAGCGTGGCGCTGTTCTCGGCCCGCGTCGCGCAGCACCTCTTGCTCACGCTCGTCGCTGCGCCGCTCATCGCGCTTGGACGCCCCGAGCTCGTACTCCGCTGGCCGGGGCGCGCGCACGGAACGCGGCTCGCTTCATCGCGTCACGTCATGAGCGTCGGCGGCGCCGCATTCGCGGTTGCCATTTGGACGTGGCACCTGCCGGGTCCCTACGACGCGACCCTGCATAACAATGTCGTCTATTGGACGATGCACATCACGACCTTCGGCGCGGCTCTGCTGCTGTGGCACGAGCTCCTGCTGCGTCACGCCGAGCTGCCCGGATCGGCACTCCTCGTCGGGTTCGGCACCGCGATGCAGATGAGCCTGCTCGGGGCCATTCTGACCCTGGCGCCGCGCGCGCTGTTTGCCGTGCACTTTGCCACCACCTGGCCGTGGGGACTCTCGCCCCTGCAGGACCAGGAGCTCGGAGGCCTCATCATGTGGGTGCCGGGCGGCCTGTTGTTCACGGCATACGGGCTGGCGACTTTTGGCGCCTGGCTCAACGGCATGGAAGAGCCCGGCCGGCGCGCGAGCCCGGCGCCATAGCGGCGGAGGAACCTTTTCGCCGCAGGATTGTCGGCCTGGATCTGCAACGATGTCCCTGATCATCGAGGATGACGCGCTCGCCAAGCGCATGGAGCCCGCCGTAAGTGGCCGCGCATCGAGCGCGACGCTGGCCGACTATGTGGCCCTGACGAAGCCGCGCGTAATGTCGCTTGTCATGTTCACCGCGGTGGTGGGATTGGCGATTGCGCCTGCGCATCCGCATCCACTGCGCGACGGGATCGCGCTCCTGTGCATCGCGGCGGGCGCCGCCGCCGCCGGAGCCCTCAATATGTGGTACGACGCCGATATCGACGCGCTCATGGCGCGCACGGCGGGTCGGCCGATCCCGGGCGGCCGCATCGCCCGCCGCGAGGCGCTCGCGCTGGGCGTATCCCTGGCGGCTGCCTCGGTCGCCGGCCTCGCGCTCTTCGTCAACGGTTTGTCCGCCGTCCTGCTCGCCGCGACCATCGCATTCTATGTGGTGGTCTATACCATGTGGCTCAAGCGCAGCACGCCGCAGAACATCGTCATCGGCGGCCTGGCCGGCGCGGTTCCGCCCTTGATCGGCTGGACGGCCGCAACAGGACACATCGCGCCCGAGCCGCTTGCGCTCGTTCTCGTCATCTTCCTGTGGACGCCGCCGCACTTTTGGGCGTTGTCGCTGTGGCGGGCGCGCGATTATGCCCGCAGCGGCATCCCCATGCTGCCCGTCGTCGCCGGGCCAATCGAAACACGGCGCCGCATCCTGCGCTACGCGCTCGCGCTCGCGCCGAGCGGCGCATTGCCGTGGCTGTTGGGCAATGCGGGCGTGGTCTACGGAGCCTTTTCGCTTGCCGCCGGCGCGGGCATCGCGGCGCTTGCGTTCGCGCTTCATAGGTCCGCGACCGATGCCGCGGCCAAGCGCCTGTTCGGCTGGTCGATCATCTACCTGTTCTTCCTCTTCGCGGCGCTGCTGCTCGACTCGCGGTTGGGGCCGCTGCTCGCGTTGGGCGCAGCGGCGAGGTGAGGGGCGCCTCACCCCGCGATCACCTCATCCGCCCACGCCGCGAAGGCATCGAGCACCTCGTCGAGCACCTGCGCGTCCGTGCGCCCGCTCCGCCGCGGCACGTGGAACGAGTGGTCGGCATCGGCGAAGAGCTTGAGCGTGGCGCGGTCGCCGAGCGCGGCGCAGACCGGCTCGAGCTCGCCGAGGCTCGCCAGCGCGTCGCGCGTCCCCTGCAGGAACAGCATCGGAACCTGGACATCGAACAGATGATCGGCGCGCTGGCGCGACGGGCGTCCGGCCGGATGCAGCGGAAAGCCGACGAACGCGAGTCCGCGCACGCCCGCGAGCGGGCTCGCTGCCTGCGCCTGCGAGGTCATTCGGCCGCCGAAGGATTTTCCCCCGGCGATCAGCGGCAGCCCGGGCAGCGCCTGCGCGGCCGCCGCGACCGCGGCGCGCACGGCCGCCTGCGCGACCTTGGGCGGGTCGGGCCGCTTGCTGCGCTGCTCCATGTAGGGAAACTGGTAGCGCAGCGTGGCGATCCTGCGCGCGCCAAGCCCGCTCGCGACCGCCGCCATGAAGGGATGCGTCATCCCGGCGCCGGCGCCGTGCGCCAGCACGAAGCACGCGCGCGCGTCCGGTGGCGCTTGCAGCAGTCCGGAGACCCGGATGTTTCCGTCGGCGATGGCGAGAGGTTTTGCGATGGACATATCGGCTGTCACGCGTCGGCACGCCTGCGGTA
>DASTZX010000394.1:0-7821 GCA_035764045.1 Xanthobacteraceae bacterium
GGCTTCCACCACAGCCTGAGCCCGAGGTCGCGCGCGATGATCCCGGCCGCCACGTAGCTCGGACCGCCCGAGATGGCGCCGCCGCAATGGGCCGCCGAGCCCGCGTAATAGAGGTTCGGCACCGGCGTGCGATAGCCGAAGTGGTTGTACATCACCTGCTCGGCATTGAAGGCGCCCATGAAGATGTCGCCGCCGCGCATGTTGACGAGCTCCTGCACGTATTCGCGGCCCGTATAGGCGTACTGCGCGATGATGTTCTTTCTTGTCATGTTCGGGCAGTAGCGCGCCCAGGTGTCGATGATGCGCTCGGAGAACTCCGCCTTCCAGCGCTCGTAGTCCGTCCCGCCGATGTCCGGATCGAGCGGCATCACATGCCACGCATAGCTCGTGTGCTTGCCGGGCGGCGCCTGCGTCGGGTCGAGCAGGCTCAGCGGCCCCGAGCCGAACTGCACGATGTCGGGCATCTTTCCGGCCATCACCTGCTGATGCGCCGCAAAGAGGTCCTCCATGGTCTCGGCGCCGATGCTCCATTTGAGCGCGCGATTGATGTTGGGATCGAAGCTTTCCGCCGCAAAGCGCGGGCTTTCATGCAGCGCCAGGTGCAGGCCGAACAGCGCCCACTGAGTGTACTGGAACTTGTCGAGCTTGGCGGCGAAGGCGGCCGGCAGCTGCGCGCGCCCGATCAGGTCCTCGAACGTCTGGTGCACGTCGATGGTGCTCGCCACGAACTGCCGTGCCCGCACGGTGCGCCCGTCGGCGAGCGCGATCCCGGTCGCGCGGCCGCCCTCGACGACGATGCGGTCGAGCGCGACCTGCGGCGCATAGGTCCCGCCGGCCGCGATGAAGGTCTCCATCAGGCCGCGGGCCAGGTTGAACGAGCCGCCATGGCAGAGCTGGTAGCCGGTCTGCAGGTCGAAGGCGCGGATCACCGAGCCCATCGGGCTCGTCTTCGACAGCGTGTCGGTGAGCCAGGTGCCGAACAGCGACACCTTGAACAGGAACAGGAGCTGCACGTGCTCGTTCTCGAACAGCTCGCGCACCACGTCGAGCGGCTGGCGGCGCGACACCGCGAGGAAATCGCGGCCCAGCGCGGTGCGCCCGAGCAGGGCCTCGCGCTCCCCCTGCGGCAGCGGCTCGGCATACCGTTCCGGGATGAGGATGCGGGCCGTCATCTCCTCGGCTTGGGCGTTCCACTCGCGGAAGGTGGCCGCATCCCGTTTCGAGAAGCGGGCGATATTGACGGCCGTCTCCTCGAGATCGCGCCCGAGCACGAGTGCGCTGCCGTCGCGGTGGGCCTGGCCGAACTCGTAGCGCGGCGTGATGTAGGTGACGCGCTCGGCGAGCCCGAGGTCCTTGAACCACGGCGTCTCGCTGATGTGGAAATGATTGATGGAGTGCAGGTTGTGGTAGAAGCCCGGCAGGGTCGCCTCGGTGGTGTTGAGGCCGCCGCCGTAGGTGAGCCGGCGGTCGACCAGCAGCACGTCGAGCCCGGCCTTGGCGAGGTACGAGCCGAGCACGAGGCCATGGTGGCCGGCGCCGATGATGATCCCGTCGTATCCGCGTTGCAGTGCCTGCGACATTGCGGTCCTCGGCGCGCCCGGCCGCACCTGCGGCCGACCCATCGCTGCGCGCGGCAAATTAACAGGTGTTTCCGGCTTTTGTCCCATCGCGGACCGAATGCCGCATGCTAGTTGGAGTGCCAACGATCGGATATGATCGCAGCCGACAAGCTTCGGCGGAGTCGGGCGCCGTACCGGCCCGCCGAACGACCAGCAGGGGCGCCAAACCCGTCTCGGGAGGAATACGATGAGAGTAGCGACGTCACTGGGAATTGCCGCCCTTGTGCTCGGCCTTGCCGCGCAGGCAAACGCCGAAACCGTGAAGGTCGGGATCATCCTGCCCTTCGCCGGCGTAAATGCCGATCTCGGCGATGCCAGCAAGAAGGGCTTCGATCTCTATGTGAAGCTGCACGCCAAGGACATCGCGCCGCATCAGGTGCAGGTGATCGAGCGCGACGAAGGTCCGCCGTCCGGCGCCAACGCCAAGACGGTCGCGACCGAGCTGATCACGCGCGACAAGGTCAACATCATCACCGGCGTGGTGTTCTCGCCGTCGGCGATCGCCATGGCGCCGGTGATGACGCAGGCCAAGACGCCGCTGCTCATCGCCAATGCGGGCACCGCCTGGATCACCAACCTGTCGCCCTATATCGCGCGGCTCTCGTTCAGCATGTGGCATCCGGCCTACCCGATGGGGACCTACGCGGCCACCAAGCTGGGCTGCAAGACCGCAGCCATGGGCTACACCGACTTCCCGCCCGGCAAGGATTCCACCGATGCCTTCAAGGCCGGCTTCGAGAAGGCGGGCGGCAAGGTCGTCGACTCGATTCCGATGGGCAACCCGGCTCAGGTGCCGGACTTCACGCCGTTCTTCCAGCGCGTGAAGGACGAGAAGCCCGACTGCTTCTACGTCTTCATCCCCTCCGGCAATCACGCGTCGGGCGTGGTCAAGACCTACGGCGAGCTCGGCATGCGCCAGGCCGGCATCAAGCTGATCGGCCCGATGGACGTGGTGCCCGACACCAAGCTGCAGGACATGGGCGATGCCGCGATCGGCACCATCGTGATGGGCCACTACGCCGCCGATCTCGACAACGCCGCCAACAAGGAGTTCGTGAAGGCCTTCCACGACGCCTACGGCGCCAACGCCTATCCGGACTTCATGACCGCCGCCGCGTGGGATTCCATGCACGCGATCTTCGACACCATCAAGAAGCTCAACGGCAAGATCGATGACGGCCAGAAGGTGATGGCGGCGCTCAAGGGCTGGTCGACCAACGGGCCGCGCGGCCACGTTTCGATCGATCCGGCGACCCGCGACGTGGTGCAGGACGAGCGCGCCATGGAGGTCTACCGCAAGCCCGACGGCAAGCTCGGCCTCAAGGTGCTTGGCACCGTCGCGCAGGTGAAGGACGAGTGCAAGGAGCTCAAAGTCGGCCGCTGCGCCCAGTCGCAGTAGGACTCAAAACCGTCATGCCCGCGCTTGTCGCGGGCATCCACGTCTTGGCAGCATTACAAGGTAGAAAGACGTGGATGGCCGGGACAAGCCCGGCCATGACGCTGAGTGTGGGGACTGCTCATCGTGTCGGCAACCGCGAACATCATCGTCAGCATCCTGTTCGAGGGACTGGCCTACGCCATGTTCCTGTTCATCGTCTCGGTCGGCCTCTCGGTGACCATGGGGCTGATGGGCTTCGTCAACCTGGCGCACGGCGCCTTCGCGATGGCGGGCGGCTATCTCGTGCTCACCGCGATGCGCAGCTGGGACGTGCCGTTCTTCGCCGCCCTGGCGCTCACCTTCGTGGTGGTCGGCGCCGCGAGCGTGGTGTTCGAGCGGGTGTTCTACGCCCGCCTCTACAAGGCGACCGAGCTCGACCAGGTGCTGCTCACCATCGGCCTCGCCTTCATGGCGATCGCGACCTACACCTATGTGTACGGCCCGCGGCCGCAGAGCATCGTGCTGCCGAGCTATCTCACCGGCCAGGTCGATATCGGGTCGCGCACATTTCCGGCCTATCGGGTGTTCGTGATCGCGGTCGGCGCCGCGCTCACCGCCGCCCTGTGGTACGCCTTCGAGCGCACCAATATCGGGGCGAAGATCCGCGCCGCGGTCGACAACCGCCGCATGGCGCAGTCGATCGGCATCGATGTGGACCGGCTGTTCACGCTCACCTTCGCGGTCGGCAGCGGGCTCGCGGCGCTGGGCGGCGGCCTCGCCATCGACCTGTTCGGGCTCACCCCGAGCTTCGCGGTGCTCTATCTCGTGTTCTTCCTGCTGGTGGTCGCGGTCGGGGGCCTCGGCAGCCTCAAGGGCACGCTCGCCGCCGCGATCCTGCTCGGCGTCTGCGACACGGCCGGCAAGTACATCTATGCGGGGGCGGGCGGCTTCATCATCTATGCGGTGGCGATGCTGATCCTGCTCGTCAAGCCGGCGGGGCTCTATGGCCGCGAGTGACGTCACGGCGGCCGTGGGCCTCGACTCGCGCGACCGCGCGCGGGCGTTCCTCGCCACGCGCCACCGCTTTGGCGTTTTCGAGGCGTTGCCCTGGGTGCTCGCGATCGCCGCCTTCTTTGTCTTTCCCGACCGGATGGCGTTCGGCAGCCAGGTGCTGCTGATGGTGCTGTTCGCGCTCTCGCTCGACCTCATCCTCGGCTTTGCCGGCATCGTGTCGCTCGGCCATGCGGCGTTCTTTGGAATCGGCGCCTACACGGCGGCGCTGCTGACCCTGCGCGGCGGCTGGGAGGAGCCGATCTCCGGTCTGATCGTTGCGGCCGCGGTCGCGGCGGTGGCCGGCGCCGCCTCCGGCTGGCTCTTGCTGCGCTACCGCGGCCTCACCCTCTTGGTGCTCACGCTCGCCACCACGATCATGCTGCAGGAGCTCGGCAACCTGTGGCGCGATCTCACCGGCGGCTATGACGGCCTGCCGGGCCTCACCTTCACGCCGCTGCTCGGCCTGTTCGACTACGACCTCTACGGCCACGTGAATTATCTCTATGCGCTCGCCGTGCTGTTCGTGCTGTTCATGGTGGTGCGCACCATCGTGTATTCGCCGTTCGGCCAGACGCTCGCTGGCATCCGCGAGAACGTCGCCCGCATGCACGCGATCGGCTCGCCGGTGCATCTGCGCCTCGTCACCGTCTACACCATCGCTGCCGCGATCGCCGGCGTCGCCGGCGCGCTGTTCACCCAGACCAACCAGTACGTGACGCTCGGCGTGTTCGACTTCGACAACTCGGCCGGCGTCCTCGTGATGCTCATCCTGGGCGGCGCCGGCCGGCTCTACGGCGCCTTCATCGGCGCCGTGATCTACATGGTGCTGCAGGACTACCTCTCGAAGGTGAGCCCGCAATACTGGCAGTTCGCGGTCGGGCTCCTGCTCGTGCTCACCGTCATGTTCGCGCGGCGCGGGCTTCTCGGCCTCGCCGAGGACGCCGGAAAGCTGTTCGGCCGGGGGAAGCGGCCGTGACCGCCGCGCTCGAGATCAAAAACCTCAACAAGAGCTTCGGCGCGCTTCCCGTGGCGCGCGACATCGCGCTCGCCCTGCCGAAGGGCGCGCGCCACGCGCTGATCGGCCCGAACGGCGCCGGCAAGACCACGCTGGTCAATCTCATCACCGGGGTGCTGCGGCCCTCGGCGGGCCAGATCCTGGTCGACGGCGACGACATCACGGCGCTGCCGCAGGCCGCCCGCACCCGCCGCGGCATCGCGCGCACCTTCCAGATCAACCAGCTCTTCCGCGGCCTCACGGTGCTGGAGAACGTCTATCTGGCGGTCGCCGAGCGCAGGCGCGCCTCCCACCGGGTGTGGCGTCCGGCCGGCGCCGAGCGGGAGGTGATCGACGAGGCGCTCGACCAGCTCGAGGCGCTGCGGCTCGCCGACGATGCGCTCCGGCCGGTGCGCGAATTGCCGTACGGCCGCCAGCGCCTGGTCGAGATCGCGATCGCGCTCGCCCAGCGTCCGCGCATTCTCCTGCTCGACGAGCCGGCCGCCGGCGTGCCGTCGTCGGAAAGCCACCTGATCCTCGACGCGGTCGGTGCGCTCGATCCCGACATCGCGATCCTGATCATCGAGCACGATATGGAGGTGGTGTTCCGCTTCGCGAGCCGCATCACCGTGCTGGTCGCGGGCGCGGTTCTGACCGAAGGTCCGCCGCAGGAGATCCGCGCCGACGAGCGCGTCCGCGCGGTCTATCTCGGCGAGGAGTTCCGCCATGGCTGATCAGGCAGCTCGCAGCCGCGGCACAGGGCCGGCGCTGGCGCTCGATGCGGTGTCGGCGGGCTACGGCGAGACGGTCGTCCTCGAGAACATCTCCTTCGCTTTGGCCGAGGGCGAGACGCTCTCGATCATCGGCCGCAACGGGGTGGGCAAGACCACGCTGCTCGCGACCGTGATGGGCCACAACACGCTCCATCGCGGCGAGCTCCGCCTGCACGGACGGACGATCGCGCGGCTTGCCCCGCATCGCCGCTGCCGGGCCGGCCTCGGCTACGTGCCGCAGGAGCGCGAGGTGTTTCCCTCGCTCAGCCTGCGGGAGAACCTCGAGGTCGCGGCGCGCCCGGGCCCCTGGACCATCGACAAGGTGTTCGCGCTGTTTCCCCGCCTCGGCGAGCGGCAGCGCAACCGCGGCAACCAGCTCTCGGGCGGCGAGCAGCAGATGCTGGCGATCGCCCGCGCCCTGGTCGGCAATCCGTCGGTGGTGCTGATGGACGAGCCCTCGGAGGGGCTTGCGCCCGTGATCGTCGAGGAGCTCGCGCGCGCCGTGAAGCGCCTCGCCGCAACGGAAGGCCTGACCATGATCGTGGTCGAGCAGAACACCCGACTTGCCCTCGACATCTCGCCGCGCACCGCCGTGATGGACCGCGGCCGCATCGTCTACGACGGCCCGAGCGAGGACCTGAAGCGCGATCCCGAGCGGCTGCACCGGCTCATCGGGGTGGGGAAGGGCTGAGCGCGGCACTGCGCCCGCGCTCCCTCTCCCCGCAAGCGGGGAGAGGTATTCACCCCTTCAGCAGCAGCCCCACATTCCCCGACAGGATCCGCTCCCCGTCCGGCCCGAGCGCGCGGATCTCGCGCACGAAGTCGCGCACCGCTTCGCGGGCGCGGATCTCCTGCGGGTAATCGGTCGCGAACACGATGCGGGCGGCCGGCAGCTCGATCAGCGCCGTCTTGACCGCGCCGATCGCGCCGCAGAAGCCGGCGGTGTCGAACACCATGTTGTGCTTCAAGTAATGGTCGAAGTCGTGCTTCGGCAGCGCGCCGTGGCGCTCATTGCCCTTGGTGCCCCAGAACACCTTGTCCTGATAGGCGCGCACCCGCCCGATCATCGAGGCGATGCCGCCGGCGAGATGCGCCATGTGGACCGTAAGGGAAGGGTGGCGGTCGAACACGCCGGAATTGATCAGCCTGATCGTCGCCATGATGAGCGAGAACTCGCGCCCGACCGAGCGCGCCGTGTCGTAACCATCGAACTGCCGTGACTCGTTGAGCCGCAGCGCCGGATGCACGAACACGAACATGCCGAGCTTCTCCGCCTCGGCCCAGAACGGCTCCAATTCCGGCGCGTCGAGATAGCGGCCATCCTGCTCCGACGTGATGGTCACGCCCTGGAAGCCGAGCTCGTGGCGGCAGCGGTTGAGCTCCTTGAGCGCGTCCGGCCCGCCCAGCGGATTGGCGTGCGCGGCGCCGATGAAGCGGCCCGGATAGTCGCGCTCGGCCTGCTTCGCCCGGTCGTTGCAGATGCGCGAGCGCTCGAGGTCGGCCGACATGCCGGCCGCGCTGGTCAGCCAGGCGGCGTCGATCCCGGCCAGATCCATCATGCGGATGTGCTCGTCGAGGTCGTAGAGCAGGGAATGCACCGTGTAGCTCGGCGCGCCGTTCTCGTCGTAGTGCAGGATCAGCTTGTCGCCGGGATCGCCCTTGATCAGCTCGCGCGGCGTGAAGTGGTGCTGGAAATCGACGATCATGGCTCTCTCCCGGTTGCGGCGCGCGGACGCGCGACCCCGCGTTTTGCGGCCGCCCGGCAGGCATTACCCGACATCCTGCGCCGCCTCAACGCGTCGACAGGCCGGGCGCAATCCAGCTATGATGACCCTCGACCAGAACCATCGACGCCGCGGTTCCCGCCCGTCGGCGGCCGGCGTGTGATCGGCCGCAAGGCCGAAAGCGACGAGGGATCCCCAGAGGACACGCCATGAGCATCGCCACGGTGAAATTTTCGCTGATCCTGTGGGGGCTCGGCCAGCTCATGCGGGTCGCGTCCCG
>DASTZX010000395.1:0-13315 GCA_035764045.1 Xanthobacteraceae bacterium
TGCCTGGAGATGTCGCGAACCACCGAAGACGAGCGATCGCGCGCAGTACTCATCCAAATGGCGCAGGTCTGGCTGCGGCTCGCGCAGGCGCACGAGGCGAACGCAGGGACGTCCGACTAGCTCCGCGCACTCTCACCTATGCCCTTGCGGTCATCCGCCTCGGCGAGTTGTTTCCAAACCTGCGCCATCTCGAGCAGGACGGCGCGATGGCGGTCGTCTCTGGTCTGCTTGGCGAGGCGTTCGCACTCTTCGGCAAATTCGCGATATTTGGCTGGGCTCTCCATTTGGAACCAACCCATCGTGGAACGCGCCGTTCCGGATGCATACTCGCCTTGCGGGATGGAACTCAGGCCTATCGTACCGCTCACGCGCTCTCGGGCCCGGGTCGCGAACCCAATCCCTTGAGGCGCGGAGACAATTGGTCCGCGATGCCGATTCCGCGGGACAGCGTCCGCAGCCCTTCGTGGAACCCTGAGTGGCCGGGGAGCCCCTGCTGCAATTTTGGGCATCATGGCGGGGCCAGCACGGCGCAGTCATTTGTCCGGTCGGCCCGAGCCACCGCGCAGCGGGCGCTCGGGCAGGCCGATCAGGGCGAGCAGACCAATCGCCAGAAATGCCGCTGCCGCCGCGAACACCCAGCGGAAGACTTCCGCGGCGGCGCCCGCGCTCGTGCCGGCCGCGATCAGTGCCTCGGCGCCCTGGCCGCGTCCGGCGACCACGCCGAAGCCGGCGAGCATGATGGCGCCCATGATCGCGACCACGAGGGAGGCGCAGAGCGCGCGAAAGAAGTTCATCACCCCGGTTGCGGTCCCCATCTGGTGCGGCTGCACCGAATTCTGGATGCAGACGGTGGAGAGCGGAAAGACCGAGCCCACGCCGACGCCGACCAAGGCGAGCGCCGCGATCACCACGAACGGCGACGACATCGGGCGCCAGGCCAGAAACGTCGTCGCCGCGACTGCCATCGACAGACAGACGAGCGACACCCGCTTGTAATGCCGCAAGAACATCATGGCGCGGCCGGCGAGGATCGAGCCCGGCGTGGTCATCACGGCGATCGGGATGAGCGCGAGCCCGGAGTCACTGACCGAGAGCTTGTGCACGAGCTGATAATAGAACGGCACGAACACAGTGAGCCCGATCGAAGCGCCGACCGCGCAGGCGCTGGAGGCGGCGCCCATGCGCACCACCGGGTTTTTCAGGATGGGCAGCGGCAGGTAGGGTTCGGCCGCCCGCGCGATCCGCCAGCGGAACGCCATTGCGAAGGCGAGCGTGAGCGCGAACAGCGCGGCGATCTGCGGCGACACCCAGGCATAGCGACTGCCGCCCCAGGTGAGGGCGAGCAGGAGCGCGATCGCCCCGCCCATCATCAAGCCAGCGCCGAGGATGTCGAGCTCATGCCAGCGATCGTTGCGCGGCAGGCGCTTGAGCACCGCGTTGGTGAGATATGCCGCGGCGATTCCAAGCGGGACGTTGATCCAGAACACCAGCGGCCACGTCAGATGTTCGGCGATGAAGCCGCCGATCACCGGGCCGCCGATCCCGGCTCCCACCCACACGATGCCGATGTAGGCCTGGTACCGCCCGCGATCCCGCGGCGGGCTCACGTCGGCGACGATCACCTGCGCGAGCGGCATGATGCCTCCGCCGCCGAGCCCCTGCAGGCCGCGGCCGAGGATGAGCGTGATCATGTTCGGCGCGAGCCCACAGATCGCCGAGCCCAGCACGAAGATGCCGATCGCGGTGAGCATCATGGCGCGGCGGCCGTGGATGTCCGACAGCTTGCCATATAGCGAGGCGACCACCGTCGAGGTCAGCAGATAGGCGGTCACCGTCCAGGACAGATTCTCGAAATCGTTGAGGTCGCGGCCGATCGTCGGCAGCGCGGTCGCCACGATCGTCTGGTTGAGCGCCGCGAGAAACATCGCGAGCAGAATCCCGGAGATGACGCTGCGCGCCTCGGCAAACGACAGGTAGGCGACGGGCGCCGGCTCGGACAGCACGTTCATCGTGGGTCGTCCCGCCCGCGCAGTGGCCGTTCCTCCACCGCCATCATGGACAGGCAGGCAAGTCCAAGAAAGACCGCTGCCGCGATGAACACCCAACGAAAGGTCGTCGCGAAGTCGGCTCCGGCGCGGTTCATTCCCGCAAGCGTCTCGAGGGCGGCGGAATCCCCCGCCCCGTCCAGCGCGCCGAGCACGATCGCCCCGAACGCGGCCACGATGATCGCGCCGCCGAGCTGCCGGAAGAAATTGAGCGTTCCGGTCGCGGTCCCGGTGTGGTGTGGCGGGACGATATTCTGGATCACCACCGTGGTCACGGGATACATCGGCCCGACGCCGGCTCCGGCCACGAACAGGATCGCGGATACGCTTGCGAGCGACACCCCCGCCGGATCGACCGCGAGCGCTGCAATGGCCGCAACCGCGATGGCCAGCCCGGCGACCGGCACGCGCTTGTAGCGCGCCATGCGCGCCACCAGACGGCCCGCGACCACCGAGCCGATCGTGGTCCCGACCACGAAGGAGATCAGGGCGACGCTCGACTGACTGGCGTTGATGCCGAGCACCAGGCCGAGATAGAGCGGAGTCATGATGGTGAGGCCGATGATGGTGCCGATCGAGAAGAAGGCGGTGACCACAATGGCCAGCACCACCCGGTCGCGCAGCATGTCGGGCGGGATGAAAGGCTCGGGCGCACGACCGATCCGCAACGCGAACAGACACCACAGCAGCGCCGAGGCCGCGACCATGGCGAGGATCTCGGGCGAGCCCCAGGCATAGCGGCGTCCGCCCCAGGTCAGCGCCAGCATCAGCAGCAGCGCGGCCGCGACCATCAGGCCGGCGCCGAGCAAGTCGAGCCGGTGCGGTCGCTCGTAACGCGGCAGCCGGCGCAGCACCCGGTCGGTCATCACCAGCGCGACCGCGCCCATCGGCACGTTGATCCAGAAGATCAAAGACCAGTGCAGGTAATCGGTCAGCAGGCCGCCGAGTACCGGCCCGAGCACGCTCGCCGCCATGAACATCACGGCCGAGTAGCTCTGGTACTGCGGCCGCTCGCGCGGCGAAAGCAGGTCGGCGATGATGGTCTGGGCGATCGGCAGGATGCCGCCGCCGCCGATGCCTTGCAGCGCCCGAGCGGCGATCAGCGCCCCCATGGTGGGGGCGAGCGCGCAGGCGACGGAACCGATGATGAAGATCGCGACCGCAACCAGCAGCGCGGCGCGCCGGCCATGGATGTCGGCAAGCTTGCCGAACAGCGGCGTCACCGCGGTCGCGGCGAGCAGATAGGAAGTCACCACGAAGGACAGATTTTCGACGTTCGACAGCACCCGGCCGATGGTCGGCAGCGCTGGGGCCACGATGGTCTGCTCGAGCGCGGACAGGAACATCGCGAGCAGGATGCCCCCGATGATCCGCCGCACCAGGGCGTGGTCGAGCGGCGCGGCGGCGGACGCAGGTTGCTGCGCCGCCGTCATGTCGCCAGACACGCCAAGAACCCGCGCATCGGGTTGAGCCATCAGTCTCTCGTGGTCAGGGGGTTGGACTCGGATGCGGCCACCGTATCGCCCCCCCGCGCTGCGGTGACAATGGGGGGCGATGCGGGGCTGGTATGAGGGTGCGCGGGCCTCTGGTCCCATACCGGTCGGACTCACGGAGATTGCGCTGCCGGGCGGGGGAACTCCCCGCCTTGCGGCATGGAATTCGACCGCAAGGACCGGGGTGCTGGCGCGTCGAGAGCCGCTTACGTAATGCCATGCGACCCGGCCCCGAAAACCGGTTTCTCGTCGCGACGCAAGGGAGCATGATCATGAGCGCACTGACGATCACCGAAGCCGGGCCTGTGAGGAATCCATCCATGGCGGCGCGGATGCCCTATGCGAGCGATGAGGCACGCTGGGACTCAGTAAAACGGCGCGACCGCGGCGCCGACGGTACGTTCTGGTACTCGGTGCGCACGACGGGGGTGTATTGCCGCCCCTGCTGTGGGGCGCGCCTGCCACGGCGGGAGAATGTCCGTTTCCACCCCAGCCCGGCCGCGGCCGAAGACGCAGGCTTTCGGCCCTGCAAGCGCTGCTGGCCGAACGAGTCCGCCCTTCCCAAGCGGCAGGCGCAGGCCGTCGCCAAAGCCTGCCGGCTGATCGAGCGGGCGGAGGAGATGCCGAGCCTCGCGGCACTCGCCAAGCGGGCCGGCCTGAGCCGTTTCCATTTCCACCGCGTGTTCAAGGCGGTAACCGGAGTGACGCCAAAAGCCTATGCGGATGCGCAGCGCGCCGACAGGGTGCGCGCAGCACTCACGCACAGCGACAGGGGCGAGCGCACACCCTCGGTGACAGCCGCGATCTACGACGCCGGCTTCAACTCCAGCGGCCGCTTCTACGCCGCCTCTCCGCGACTGCTCGGCATGCGGCCAAGCGAATACCGCGCCCAAGGCGAAGGAGCCGCGATCCGCTTCGCCATCGGCCAATGCTCGCTCGGATCGATCCTCGTGGCAGCCACCCGCAAGGGCATCTGCGCGATCTCGCTCGGCGACGATCCGGAGGCCCTGTTGCGCGACCTGCAGGACCGCTTCGCCAAAGCGGAGCTCATCGGCGGTGACGAGACGTTCGAGCGCCTCGTGGCGCGCGTGGTCGGGATGGTCGAAGCGCCCGCTCAGGCCCTCGATCTGCCGCTCGACGTGCAGGGCACTGCCTTCCAGCAGAAGGTCTGGCAGGCGCTGCAGAAAATCCCGGCCGGCACGACCACGACTTATACGGAGATCGCGAAACGCATCGGCCATCCGAAGGCGGTGCGCGCGGTTGCGGCCGCCTGCGCCGGCAATGCGATCGCGGTCGCGATCCCGTGTCACCGGGTGGTGCGTATGAGTGGCGATCTCGCCGGCTACCGCTGGGGCATCGCGCGCAAGCGCGCGCTGCTCAGCCGCGAGGCCTCGGCGTGATGGCGTCGGCGCAGAAGCGGAGCGCGGAAGGCCCGGACGCCCCTGCTCCGCTCGCCGATCGTATCGGGGCGCTCGACTGGGCGGCGATCGCGGCCGCGCTCGATGCCTACGGCTGCGCCACCACCGGACCGCTGCTGACGCCCGAGGAATGCGCGGGACTCGCGGCGCGCTACGATGACGACACGCTGTTTCGCAGCCGCATCGTCATGGCGCGGCACGGCTTTGGCCGCGGCGAATACAAATACTTCGCCTATCCGCTGCCCGATGAGGTCGCGACGCTGCGCGCCGCCCTCTATCCGCCGCTCGCCGCCATTGCCAACCGGTGGAACGAGGCCATGGGGATCGATCTGCGCTTTCCCGCAGAGCACCCCGCGTTCCTCAAACGCTGCCACGCCGCGGGCCAGACGAAGCCGACCCCGCTTCTGCTGCGCTACGCCCAGGGCGACTACAATTGCCTGCACCAGGATCTCTACGGTGAGCACGTGTTTCCGCTCCAGGCCACGGTTCTCCTGTCGCGGCCGGGCGCGGATTTTTCCGGCGGCGAGTTCTTGCTCACCGAGCAGCGCCCACGCATGCAGTCGCGCGCCGAGGTGGTGCCGCTCGGCTTCGGCGAAGGCGTGATCTTCCCGGTGCACCACCGTCCCGTCGCGGGCACTCGCGGCACCTACCGGGTCACCATGCGCCATGGCGTGAGCCGGCTGCGCTCGGGACAGCGCCAGACGCTCGGCGTGATCTTCCACGACGCCCGATAGCGGGAACCGACTCGCCACGGGAACCGATCGCGGCTATGATCCTCGCATGGCCAAGCCGCCGCCCTTCGTTCCGCGCCGTCTCTTCGACCCGGACCGCGATCCGGAGCTCGACCGCCTCTATGCCGACTGCGCGGCCGCGATCGCCGAAGCCGATGCATCGGCGGTCGACAAGGCGGCCGGCGCGCTCTGGCGGCGCATCGATGAATTGCAGAAGCTGACTGGCAGGCGCCGAGTCGCTTAGCGCGCCGTTTGCGTAATTTCGACGGCCGCGCAGGGGCGCGGCAGGCGGCCGGACTGCTCGCCCGTTCCTGTTGACCGCGGGCCGCCGCAACTTGGAAGCGCATGTGACCTGCAGTATCGTTGACGCGGGCGACAAGACCCGGATTACCGGGCGAAAGCTTAGGAGGGATGGAACGATGGCGAGCGCAACCACCTACAAATCAGGGATGACGGAGGCCGAGCACAGCGCCCAGCTGCGCAAGGCGGTGATCGCCTCCACCATCGGAACCACTATCGAATGGTATGACTTCTTCCTCTACGGTACCGCGGCCGGGCTGGTGTTCGGCAAGCTCTTCTTTCCGAACGAGAATCCCCTTTCCGCTACCCTGCTCGCCTTCGGCACCTATTTCATCGGCTTCATCGGCCGCCCGATCGGGGCGGCGATCTTCGGCCACTATGGAGACCGCATCGGCCGCAAAGGAACGCTGATCGCGACCCTCCTGTGCATGGGCATTGCGACCTTCCTGATCGCCTTCGTGCCGACCTACGAGTCGATCGGCATCTGGGGCGCCATCATCCTCACGATCCTGCGCGTGTTCCAAGGAATCGGCGTCGGCGGCGAATGGGGCGGCTCGGTCCTGCTCGCGATGGAATGGGCGCGCACGCACGGCCACCGCGGGCTGGTCGCGTCCTGGCCGCAGTTCGGCGTGCCCTGCGGGCTCTTCCTCTCGAATCTCGCGGTGCTGATCTTCAGCGCCGTGTACGGCGACCAGTTCAACACGATCGGTTGGCGGATTCCGTTCGCGATCTCGATCGTGCTGGTCGGGGTCGGCCTGTGGATCCGCCTCGGCATCCTCGAGACGCCGGTGTTCCAGGCGCTCCTGAACGACAACAAGATCGAGCGCGCGCCGATCGTCGAGGTGATCAAGAAGCAGCCCAAGGAGATCATCCTCTCCGCGCTGCTGCGCATGGCGGAGCAGGCGCCGTTCTATATCTTCACGGCGTTCATCTTCGCCTATGCCGTCGGAACGCTGAAAATGTCACGCGACCTCATCCTCGCCGCGGTGCTGGTCGCAGCCTGCGTCTCGTTCATCACCATTCCGCTGTCGGGCCACATCTCCGACCGGATCGGCCGCAAGAAGATGTACCTGATCGGCGCCGCCACCGTCGGCGTGTTCGGGTTCATCTATTTCGGCATGGTCGACACTGCGATCCCGGCACTGGTGTTCATCGCGATCGTGCTTTCGCTCATTCCGCACGACATGCAGTACGGCCCGCAGGCCGCGCTGATCGCCGAGGCCTTCACGCCACGGCTGCGCTACAGCGGCGCCTCGCTCGGCTACCAGCTCGCCTCGATCATCGCCGGCGGTCCGGCGCCACTCATCGCGACCTGGCTCTATGCCCAGTACAAGACCGGCTACGCGATCGCGGTCTACGTCGCGGCCTGTGCCGTGGTGAGCTTGGTGTCGACGGCCTTCATGCCGGACTACACCGGCCAGGACATCTCGGCGGAATACGACGACTGAGGTCGCAGGGCCCGGGCCTGACGCCAGACGCGCCGTGACGGACAGGCCCGGCCATCGCTCTCAGGCGAGCCAAGCCTGACGGCGATCATTTCCCGATTGAGGGCAAGTACTTAGCGTCGCGTGTCGACGTCGCGCGCCACTGCACTGTTCGCCGAAGGACAGCCTCCGTCACCCGGTTTGGCGACCCGCCGCTATTCCGCGGCCTGCAGGCGGTGCAACGCCGCATCCCTGCTCATTCGGGCGTCGAGCAGAAATCGTTCCAGGCTCTCGACGAACTGATAGCTCGCCGCCAAGTGGCGCCAGCTCTTCGCGATTTTGTCGTGTTCGTCGCCGATCGCGAGGTCGGAAGCCTCGGCCGATCGTCGCTCGGCCGCGGCGGCGCGCGCCAGCGCGTCGGCGATATGGCCCTCGAGTTTTTGCAGCATCCCCGTTCCCCCGGGTCTTCGTTATCGTTGCAGGCGATCATCACACCGGGCGTCGCCTGATTTTTCTATTGTGGACATCGTGCGCTCATCGTTGACTTTTTGCGAGTCTTTTCTGCGGCACACTGCGGTAGATCGCCGACGTCGCCATCCGGGTGTTCGCTTCCGCGCATTGACCATCTGCAATGAACACCCTTTTGATGACGGGCGGATGGCGAACGAGAATCGTGCGGACCATCGCGCACGATCATTGATTCATCAAGTGCCGCCCATACTTGCGACCGCGGAGATGCAACGGCGCGGTCATAGCCGGCGCGGCCGCGTCTCTGATGAGCGGGCATGACCGACGGACGCTCACGCGCGATTGCGCTCGCTGCGGCCGCGTGCCGCAATCTGATGGAGTGCCGATGCGGCCGAGGGGTCTTTCCTCCTTCGCGATCCGGCACGCTCCCGGGCACAGGATTCATCGTGCGCGCGTAACCCCACTCCGGCGTGGACCGCCTGCCGGCAGCCGACAGATCCAGCTCTCGGGCCGACCTCTTTGCCGGCGGGACCGGCGCGATGTCCGGATGGCTGCCAGCATAACTTCTTACCTCCACCCCGCGGGCTCCCCGCCCGCCCCGATCCGCCCCGAAAATACCCCCAATCTCCGTTCACCCTGCGCAATCTCAGTCATTGGCCGGAACGGCCCTTTCGGCTAAGACCGGACCAGCGGTCCGCGTCGGGCGTTGACGGACCTGCACACCGCGAAGGACGTGGAAGTGGCCCCCCTTTTCCCCGGTGACGGGTCCAATCTGAGCTGGCGGGAGCGTATCAAGCGCTTCCTGCTCGACCTCGACTCGCGTCTCGACTTCGGGCTCTTCCAGAGCCGGATCTGGGGCCGGGAGCTGTTCGAGCGCTTTGCCGAGTTCATGGACCGCTTCCATGTGGCGGGCTGGCGGCGCTGGGTGCTGGTGGAGCCGCTGTCCGAGCTCGGCACGCTCGGCACGCTCGGGCTGCTGCTTGCGCTGGCGCTCGCGATTCCTGCTTTCCGCGAAACCTCGGACGAGGACTGGTTGAAGAAATCCGATCTCGCGGTGACCTTCCTGGACCGCTACGGCAACGAGGTCGGCTCCCGCGGCATCAAGCACAACGATTCGATCCCGCTCGAGGACTTGCCCGATCACCTGATCAAGGCTGTGCTCGCCACCGAGGACCGGCGCTTTTACGAGCATTTCGGCATCGACATCGCAGGCACGGCGCGCGCCCTGGTCACCAATGCGCGCGCCGGCGGCGTCGTGCAGGGCGGCTCCTCGATCACCCAGCAGCTCGCCAAGAATCTGTTCCTCTCCAACGAGCGCACGATCGAGCGCAAGATCAACGAGGCTTTCCTCGCGCTGTGGCTCGAAACCCGTCTCACCAAGAACGAGATCCTCAAGCTCTACCTCGACCGCGCCTACATGGGCGGCGGCACGTTCGGGGTCGATGCCGCAGCGCAGTATTATTTCGGCAAGTCGGCTCGCGACGTGAACCTTCCGGAAGCCGCGATGCTGGCCGGCCTGTTCAAGGCGCCGACCCGGTTTGCACCCCACATCAACCTGCCCGCCGCCCGCGCGCGCGCCAATGTGGTGCTCGACAACCTGGTCGATGCCGGGTTCATGACCGAAGGCCAGGTTTTCGGCGCCCGCCGCAACCCGGCGACGCCGGTCGACCGGCGCGACGAGGACGCACCCGACTATTATCTCGACTACGCCTTCGACGAGGTTCGCAAGCTGGTCGACACGCTGCCGAAATCGGTGGTCGAGCGCGTCTTCGTGGTGCGCACCGCGCTCGACATGGGCGTCCAGCACAAGGCCGAGGAGTCGGTGGAGAACGCGCTGCGTCAGTACGGCCGCGATTACCACGCCAAGCAGGCGGCCACGGTGGTCGCCGACCTCGACGGCGGCGTCCGCGCGATGGTGGGCGGGCGCGACTATGGCGAAAGCCAGTTCAACCGTGCGACCGATGCGATGCGCCAGCCGGGCTCCTCGTTCAAGCCCTACGTCTATTCGACCGCGCTGATGCACGGCATGAAGCCGACCACTACGGTGGTCGATGGGCCGGTCTGCATCGGCAACTGGTGTCCCCACAATTACGGCGGCGGGTTCTCGGGCGCCCAGCCGCTCTGGTCGGCGCTCAAGAATTCGATCAACACCGTCGCGGTGAAGCTGTCGATCTACGTCGGCGACGGCAATCCGAAAGTCGGCCGCGCCCGCATCGTCGAGACCGCGCGCAAGATGGGCATCGTCACCCCGCTGCCCGACACGCCGTCGCTGCCGATCGGCGCCGACGAGGTCAACGTGCTCGAGCACACGGTCGCCTATGCGACATTCCCCAACCTCGGCAAGGCGGTGACGCCGCACACGGTTCTCGAGGTGCGCACCGGCGCCGGCGAGACCATTTGGCGCTGGGACCGCGACGGCAAGAAGCCGACCCAGGCGATCCCGCCCCAGGTCGCGACCGACATGATCTTCATGATGAACAAGGTGGTCGAGGAAGGCACCGCACGGCGCGCCATGCTCAATGGCATCAAGGCGGCCGGCAAGACAGGCACCACCAACGCGTATCGCGACGCCTGGTTCGTCGGCTACACCGGCAACTTCGTGTGCGGCGTCTGGTTCGGCAACGATGACTATTCGCCGCTCAACCGCATGACCGGCGGCGCGCTGCCGGCCATGACGTGGCACGAGATCATGGAATACGCGCACCAGGGCATCGAGCTCAAGAACCTGCCCGGTCTGCCGCCCAATCCGGCGCCGACGGCGCCCGTGGCTCAGAACACGCCCAACGGCGAGCCCGCGCGTCCCGCTATGCTGACCTATCGCGGCGCCCAGGTGCTGGTTGGGATCGAGCGGATGATGGAAGAGACGAGCCGCGCGCTGCCCGCACCGCCCGGCCCGGCGGCCTCTCTCGCCCCGCCGCGCGTCGCGAATAGCGATTAGCTGTTCCTCCGTACGCTGTTCGTTATTCAGTTCGTCATTCAATCGGGATCACGCCGTGCGGCTGCTCATCGGGACCCTCTACACCTTCGCCCTCGCGGCGGCGATCGGGCTCGGCTCCACGTGGTTTGCGCTCACCCACAGCGCAGGCTTCAACAACCTGCAGATCGGCAGCTGGAGCGCCCGTCCGCGCGCCGGAACCGCCGATATCGACCCGTACGCGCGCGCCGCGATCGCGCGCAACGGCGCGCTGCCCGTCGCCATCGGCGACGGCGTATCATTCCTGGCGCGGACCGACGATGACGGCCGGCCTCTCGACGGCCGCTGCGACACGGTCGTCAGCGGCACCACGCCGGCGGCACGCTACTTCACGCTCACCCTGTACGACCCGGACGGCCGCCTGGTGGCAAACTCGCTCGACCGCCAGGGCTTCACCAGCCAGGAGCTGGTGCGCAACCAGGACGGCAGCTTCGAGATCACCGTCGCCCCCCGCGCCCGGGCCGGGAACTGGCTTCCGACCGGCGGGGTCGAGCGCTACGTGCTGGTGCTGCGGTTCTACGACACCTCGGTGGGAGTAGCGACCCGGGCCGAGCGCGAGGCGCCGATGCCCGCGGTCAAGTCGACGGGAGCCTGCTCGTGATGCGCTGGATCCTGTGGACGCTCGCCGGCCTCCTGCTTGGTGGGATCGTGCATCTCGCGACGGTGCTGGCGCTGCCGCGCACCGCGACCCAGGACGCCTATGCGCGCCTTGCGCCGCTGACGCCGGTCAATGCCGTGACGCCGCTCCCGCCGCCGACGCCCGGAAACGCGGTGCTGCCGTTCATGGACCCGGCCTTCGCGGTTGCCATCTGCCGTTACGATCTCGGCAGTGGACCCATCAAGCTCGCCGCGCCCGTCAGCCAGGCCTATACCTCCGTCACCTTCTACACCCGGCGTGGCGTCGCCTATTACGGCATCAACGACCGCGCCGCCGGCCGGCGCAGCATCGAGCTCGACCTGATGACCACCGCGCAGCATGACGCAATGCCGGAGGAAGCGGACGTGACTGCCGCCGACCGCCTGATCATCGAATCGCCCAGCGCCACCGGCCTGATCGTGCTGCGCGCGCTCAGCCCGGAGCCGGGTCTGATGCCAATGGCGCAGGCCGCGCTTGCCGCCGCGCGCTGCCAGGTTGCGCAGTAAAGCCGCAGCGCCGCTCAAGCCCTCGATCGCCACTGAGACCGCCATGACCCCGACGCCCGTCCAGGCAACGCCGGCTTCCGACCGCGAGCTTGTCCTCACGCGTCTGGGCCAATGCGCTGATCAGCTCGCGGCGTTGGTGGCGAAGCTGTGAGGCGGCGAGCGCGCGGTCGCCCGCTCTATTTCGAGATCACCACGGCCGCAGAAGGCACTGCCGCCGCCGCCACCGCCTCGCCGCAGGCGACAAGCGGCGGCCCGAAATGCGGCGACGCGATCACCCTGTTCTGGGCAATCCGCGTATTGAGCAGCGTGAGCGAGCGCTCGACCTCGACCGCCATCGGTGAAGGGGTCGCGATGACGAGGCGCTGCAACGCGCTGCAATAGGCGAGCGATCGCTCGACCAGCGAGCCCTGCACCCAGGCCACGACGAGCTGGTTCTCGGCGATGCGGGCGATGGCGTTGCCGTGCTCCCTGGGCGTCAGCGCTGTCACATAGGCGAAGCTCAGCGCGCGCTTGCTGTCGAGATCGATGACGCGACGCGCGGTAGCGAAGAAATCCGGGATTCGCGCGACATCGTTGCGGATGTCGGTGTCGAGCTGCGCGTAGCGCGCGCTCGCCGAGCGGTATTGCCTGTGCAGCAGGCGGTCCCCGTAGCGCACGACCTCGTAGCCAGGCCAGCCGAAGGAGTGGGAAACGCCGTACTCATTGACGATCGCGTACCAGCGATTGCGGTCGAAGGGCGGCTCGATCAACGGGTAGCCGAGGTCGCGCAGCTGGCGCTCCTCGTCGGTGAGCGGATACTTCGAGACGGGCACGCCGGCCTCACGCGCCGCATCGCGCCCGACCCACGCGTGGATGTCGTCGTCGACGAGCCCGGGCTTGAGCCGGCCGTAATCGCCGTTCGCCGCGCAAGCGCCGAGCAGCAACGGCAGGGCGAGCGCGCGCACGAGGCGCGTCGACATCACGCGCGATGGCATGCCTTGATCCGCTATTCGATCCGCGGGAACGCGACGCTGAACGAACGGGCACCACTCAAGGGCGCGAAACGCGCCGCCTTCGCTTGCGGCCCGACGACACGCTCGAAGGCTCGGCGTCGCTCGGCGGGCCTTCGCCGGAACGCTCGATACGCACAACCGGGAGAATGATGACGGTCGCCGAGCCGGCGTGCTGATCGACTGACGCACGCCCGGCCGATCGCCCCTCCGGAAATGTCACCACGATCCCCATGGAGCCCTCCGCCCCTTACGCAAGGCGACACCGGCGATTCTTCGCCGAACCAGGTCGCGCTTGCCTGCATTAGGGGGCAGAGGTGGTTAACGCGC
>DASTZX010000396.1:0-9975 GCA_035764045.1 Xanthobacteraceae bacterium
TTGCGATCGGCTCCGCCGACCCGGACGGCTTCGATCTGGTCGTCAACGCGACGCCGCTCGGAATGCGCCCGGGCGATGCCCTGCCGGTCGATTCGGAGCGGCTCGAGCCGCGCGCCGTGGTGGCTGATCTGGTCACCAAGCCGATCGTCACGCCGCTGCTCGCGGCAGCCCACCGGCGCGGCTCGAATATCGTGACCGGCGAAGCCATGTTCGCCCCGCAGGCCGGGATTCTTGCCGATTTCCTCCTGTTCTCGCCGCACTGAGGCGGGCGGTCCAGGGGCCCCGGGCCGCCTTCCGGCGGCGGCATTCCCGCTGGAAATCCAATCCTTTGGTGACAGGGTAGGGCACCCCAGAATAGTATTGCGGTGGGGGCCGGCCACGGCCGCCACGGCCTTTGGCGTCACGCCTGATCGTTACCATCCTGGAGGGGGTTTCATGGTCCGCACCGTCATCACGTCCGCCGCACTGGTGCTCGCGGCGCTCATCGGCTCAGCCCAGGCGCAGGAGCGCGTGCAGGCCGGGTCGCTCACCTGCGATGTGTCGGCCGGCATCGGCCTCATCATCGGGTCGCAGCGCAATGTGAGCTGCACGTTCACGCCGTCGAACCCCGGCCCGATCGAGTACTACACCGGCACGATCTCCAAGCTCGGGGTCGACATTGGCGTGACCACGGGTGGCGTCATGGTCTGGCTGGTCTGGGCGCCCACCAACCGTCCGCTCGGTGCGCTTTCCGGAACCTATGCGGGCGGCACAGCGGAAGCCACGGTGATCGCCGGCATCGGCGCCAATGCGCTGATCGGCGGCTCGAACCGCACCATCGCGCTGCAGCCGTTCTCGGTGCAGGGCCAGGTCGGCCTCAACATCGCGGCGGGCGTCGCCGGGCTCGATCTGCGCTACGTGCGCTGAGCGGCCGCGATGCTGGCGGACTATCTCTGATCCAGCGATCTGATCGCGCGCGGTCCATTCGAGACCGCGTGGCCATCCGTCGAATCCGCCACCCGGCCGCTCGGCCGGGTGGTTTTGCATGAGCGTGCCTGCATTGCGGCGCGTGGTGCGACGGAAAATCCGCAGCGCGACGCGTAGGATCGAAATCGTACTCACTGCGTTCGCGGCGATTTGCTGCCGCCTCTTGCCAATCGACCCCATTGTTTGAAACGATGACGATCCAAACCCGAAGCCCCGATCTCCAGTGGGAGGTATGGCAATGGCAGCAAACGGCGGAACTTCGCGGGGCCCCCGGTGCGTCGCTCTGGTGGGCCCGTTTCAAAGCGGAAAGACCACGCTCCTCGAAGCGATCCTCGCGCGAACCAACACCATCCAGCGTCAAGGCACGGTCGATGCCGGAACCACGGTCGGCGATGCCAGCAAGGAGGCGCGCCATCACAAGATGAGCGTCGAGGTCACGGTCGCCACCGCCAACTTCATGGGTGATGATTACACGTTTATCGATTGTCCCGGCTCGATCGAGTTCGTCCACGAGATGCGCGCCGCACTGCCGGCGATCGATGCGGCCATCGTGGTGTGCGAGGCGGATGAGCGCAAGGTGTCGCAGCTGCAGCTCGTCCTGCGCGAACTGGAAGAGCTCAAGATTCCCCGCTTCATCTTCCTCAACAAGATCGACAAGGCCGACCGGCGCGTGCGCGAGACGCTCAAGCTGCTGCAGCCGGCCTCGCGCGTGCCGCTGGTGCTGCGCCAGATCCCGATCTGGAAGAACGAGATCATCACCGGCTTCGTCGACCTCGCGCTCGAGCGCGCCTTCGTCTACAAGGAGCACGTGCCGTCCGAGGTGATCCCGCTCGAGGGCGACGATCTCTCGCGGGAGAAGGACGCCCGCTTCAGCATGCTGGAGACGCTCGCCGACCACGACGACGAGCTCATGGAGCAGCTGCTCGAGGACATTCCGCCGCCCCGCGACAAGGTGTTCGACGATCTCGCCAAGGAGCAGCGCGATGGGCTCATCTGCCCGGTGCTGATCGGGGTCGCGACGCGGACCAACGGCGTGCTGCGGCTGCTCAAGGCGCTGCGGCACGAGTCGCAAGGGATCGAGGCGACGGCGAAGCGGCTCGGGGTCAAGCCGGGCGCCGATGCGGTCGCGTATGTGCTCAAGACGTTCCACACCGCACACGGCGGCAAGATGTCGGTCGCGCGCGTGCTGGCGGGCCAGGTGGGCGACGGCACCACCCTGAGCTCGCCGACCGAGGAAGCCGGCCGGGTGTCCGGCGTGCTCAAGCTGGTCGGCCAGGTGACGGAGAAGCGCGGCCCGGCTTCCGCCGGCGAGACCGTCGCGCTGGGCAAGCTCGATCACGCCAAGACCGGCGACACCCTCTCGGGCGGCAAGCAGCCGCACAAGGCGGTCGCTGCGGTCTCACCCTATGCGCCGGTGCTCGCGATCGCGATTTCGGCCAAGGACCGCAAGGACGACGTCAAGCTCGGGGTCGCGCTCAACAAGCTGGTCGACGAGGATCCCTCGCTGGTGGTGCACCACAATCCCGAAACGCATGAGGTCATCGTCTGGGGCCAGGGCGAGATGCACCTGCGCGTCGCGACCGAACGGCTCGCGGACCGCTACGGCATCGCGATCGAGCGGCGCACCCCGAGCGTCGGCTACCGCGAGACGATCCGCAAGCCGATCAGCGCCGTGCGCGGCCGGCACAAGAAGCAGTCCGGCGGTCATGGCCAGTTCGGCGACGTGGTGCTCGACCTCAAGCCGCTGCCGCGCGGCTCCGGCTTCGCATTCGACGAGAAGATCACCGGCGGCGCGGTGCCGCGCAACTACATCCCGTCGGTCGAGGAAGGCGTGGTGGATGCGCTCAAGCATGGGCCGCTCGGCTTCCCGGTGGTCGATGTCGCGGTGTCGCTGATCGACGGCTCGTACCATGCGGTCGATTCCTCCGACATGGCGTTCCGCATCGCCGGGCGCATCGGCATCAACGAGGCGTTGCCGCAAGCCAATCCGGTGCTGCTCGAGCCGATCCACACGGTCGAGATCGTCTGCCCGAACGAGGCGACCGCGAAGATCAACGCCATCCTGTCAGGTCGGCGCGGCCAGATCCTGAGCTTCGACACGCGGGACGGCTGGTCCGGATGGGACGTGGTGCGGGCGATGATGCCGGAGTCCGAGATCGGCGACCTCATCGTCGAGGTGCGGTCAGCCACCGCGGGCGTCGGCAGCTTCACGTTCAAGTTCGACCACATGGCCGAGCTCACCGGAAAGCATGCCGATCAGATCGTGGCGGCGCGCCGCGCCCAAGCGGCCGAATAGGCCATCGTTCGCCCCGGCAACGTTCGCCGGCAACGGAGCGTTAACGACGAGCATGGCACGCGGGCCGGCCGCCAAGGCCTGTGCGGTGGCCGCATTCGCGGGTTGTTTAGCATTTGACGTCGTTTTAGCGGCCGCGCCTAACCGAAAATACATTCCACCCCCATAGGGAGGAGGCTCCGGGCCCGCGCGCAAGCGGGCTGCCTTGCTTGGATTCGCGTCATGCAGAACCCGCTGAAAGGGATGTTCGCACCTGCCGCCGTCGCCGCTACCGCCGACGACGAGCGCGATGCGTCCGGCAAGCCCCAGGTGACGTTGGCCAGGGCGCTCGAGCGCGATTGGCTCGAAGCCTGGTATCAGCCCAAGGTCAGCCTGCAGACCGGCAACTGGATCGGCGCCGAAGCCTTGATCCGCCTGCGCCATCCCGAGCTCGGCGTGCTCGGCCCGGGCGCGTTCCTGCCCGGCGCCCCCGAAGCCGACCTGCTGGCGTTGACCGAACGGGTGATCGTGGGTGCGCTGCGCGACTGGGAGGAGTGCGCGGCGCTCGGCATGCCGGGGCTCGGCCTCGCCGTCAACGTGCCGGCGAGCGCGTTCGCCGTGCTTCCGATCGCCCGGATCATCCGCGAAGCGCGTCCCAAGGCGGCCGAGTGGCCAGGGCTCATCCTCGAGGTCACCGAGGACCAGATCGTCAACGATCTCACGATCGCGAACGAGGTCGCCGCCGAGCTCACGGCCGAGAGCTGCAGCCTCGCCATCGACGATTTCGGCGCCGGCTATTCCTCGCTCGCGCGCCTGCGCCAGCTTCCGTTCAGCGAGCTCAAGATCGACCGCGCCTATGTCACCGATTGCCACCGCGACCGGGTCAAGGAGGGGCTGCTCGAATCGATCATCGCGCTGGCGCGCCGGTTCGGCCTCAAGACCGTCGGCGAAGGCATCGAGACGGCGCATGAAAGCCACAAGCTGCAGGGGCTGGGGGTCGGCATCGGGCAGGGCTTCCTGTTCGCCAAGCCAATGCCGAAGGAGGACCTCCTGGCCCGGATCTCCGCCACGACCGGCAAGCAGCGCGCCGCGCCGGCGCCGCGCGGCTGGTGGCAGTTCGGCGCCGCGCCGACGCTCAAGACCGGCTAGGAGCGAGATACCGAAGCTCGCAAAGGCTTGCCGCCATTCCTGAAAATGGCTCCGCCCCGCGGCCATCACGCCGATGTCAGGTGGGCGTGACCTCGTTGTGACTTGCCCGGAACCCCGACTTCGCCGTAGCAGTGGGACATCATTGAGGGAATCGTCTCATGCCCGTGATTCATCGCCGCGGTTGGGAGCTGCCCGAGCATCAGGCGACCCCCGAGACGGCGTTCTTCAATCGCCGCCATTTTCTCGGCATGGGCGCCGCGGCGCTGGCGATGGCGCCCGCAGCGGCGCGCGCACAGCGGGTGTCCGATCTGCCCGATCCGAGCGCGGCGCTCTATCCGGTGAAGCGCAACGACAAGTATGCGCTCGATCGCGCGATCACCGACGAGACCCTCAACACGACCTACAACAATTTCTATGAATTCGGCTCCGCCAAGACCATCGCGCGCGCCGCGCAGGCGCTGCCGCTGCGGCCGTGGACCGTGCGGATCGACGGAATGGTGGACAAGCCGCTGGAGTTCGGCCTCGATGACCTGATCGCCAAGATGCCGCTCGAGGAGCGGTTGTACCGCCACCGCTGCGTCGAGGCCTGGTCGATGGCGATCCCCTGGTCGGGCTTTGCGCTGGCGCGGCTTGTCGCCCTGGCGAAGCCGCTGTCGTCGGCGACCTATCTGCGCATGGAGACGTTTCAGGATGCCAAGGTCGCGTCCGGCCAGCGCGCCACGTGGTACCCGTGGCCCTATGTCGAGGGCCTGACCATGGCGGAGGCGACGAACGAGCTCGCTTTCGTGGTCACCGGCGCCTACGGCAAGCCGGTCGCCAAGTCGCAGGGCGCGCCGCTGCGCCTCGCGATCCCGTGGAAATACGGGTTCAAGTCGATCAAGTCGATCACCCGGTTCACGTTCACCGACCAGCGGCCGAAAGGTTTCTGGGAGGCCCTGCAGGGCTCCGAATACGGCTTCTGGGCGAACGTCAATCCGGAGGTGCCGCATCCGCGCTGGAGCCAGGCGACCGAAGAGGTGATCGGCGCCGGCGAGCGCCGCCCGACGCTGCTGTTCAACGGCTACGGCGAATATGTCGCCGGCCTCTACAACGGGCTCGAGAGCGAACGCCTGTGGGCGTGAGCCTCGCCTGATCGCGGGCCATAAGAAAAACGCCGGGCCAAGAGCCCGGCGTCCAAGTCTGCCGCCGACGCGCACCGGCATCGGCTTCCAGAGGGGAACATCCGCAGCGAACATCGTGACCTCAAGGTCGCGACGATCGCGCATGATGAACCGCCAAACTATGTCCGCGGGTTCGGCGCGCCGCAATGCGGAGCCTAGCATGACTGCCATGCGGCGGTTGGCGGATCGCGAGGAGGCGAGAGGAAGGCGCGGCAGCCCGCCACCGGCCGGCGTCAGAAGTTCCAGCGCTGCGCCTTGCTGACGAGAAAGTCGCGGAAGGCCTGCACCCGCGCGACGGTCTTGAGCTCCTCCGGGTAGACGAAGAAGGCGTCGAGCGCGATCGGGTCGGCTTCACTGAACAGCTGCACCAGGCCGCCATTCTCCTCGACCAGATAGTCCGGCAGCATCGCGATGCCCAGGCCGCGCTGGCTGGCGCGCAGGATTCCGAGCACGTTGTTGATGGTGAGATGCGCGACGCGTGGTCCCTTGCTGTCGCGCCCGACCTCGACCAGCCAGCGCGTCGGCTGCAGATAGCTCGGGATCGTGCCGCCCAAGAGCAGGACGCGGTGGCTGTCGATATCCTCGATGCTGCGCGGCGTGCCGAAGCGCTTCAGGTACTCGGGCGACGCATAGGCGTGGAAGCGCACCGAGAAGAGCTTGCGCTGGATGAGGTCGGGCTGCGTCGGCTGGCGCAGCCGGATCGCCACGTCAGCCTCGCGCATGGCGAGGTCGAGCTCTTCGTCGGTGGTGATGAGCTGGATGCGGATGTCGGGAAAGAGATCGACGAACTCGCCGAGCCGCGGGGTCAGCCAGTGCACGCCGATGCCGACCGTGGTCGTCACCTTGAGATCGCCGTGCGGTCGTTCGCGGCTGTCGGTCAGCTTGGCGCGCGCCGCCTCGAGCTTCATGAAGACTTCGTGCGCGGTGCGATAGAGCAGCTCGCCCTGCTCGGTGAGGATGAGACCGCGCGCATGGCGGTGAAACAGCGCGACCGAAAGCTCCTGCTCGAGCGCGCTCACCTGCCGCGACACCGCCGACTGAGACAGCCCGAGCTGCTCACCGGCGTGGGTGAAGCTGCCGGCTTCGGCGGCAGCATGAAAAACCTTCAGCTTGTCCCAATCCATGACACAGAACCTTTGGCCGTCGCACCGGCCCTACTCACCATCATTCCGCCGCCGCGCGCCGCTCGGTCTCGCCCTGGGCGGCGAGGAAGCGTTCGGCCTCGAGCGCGGCCATGCAGCCCATGCCAGCCGCGGTGACCGCCTGGCGATAGATGTCATCGGTCACGTCGCCCGCCGCAAACACGCCCGGCACCGAGGTCGCGGTCGAGTCGGGCGCGGTCTTGACGTAGCCGGACGGCTTGAGCTCGAGTTGCCCGACCACGAGATCGGTCGCCGGCGAATGGCCGATCGCCACGAAGACGCCGTCGGCCGGCACCTCGGTGATGGCGCCGGTCTCGACATTGCGCAGCGCGACACCCTTCACCTTGAGCGGGTCGTCGCTGCCGACCACGGCATGGACGACCGAATTCCAGATCACCGAAATCTTCGGATGCTTGAACAGGCGATCCTGCAGGATCTTCTCGGCGCGGAGGCCGTTGCGGCGATGCACCAGCGTCACCTGGCTGGCGAAATTGGTGAGAAACAGCGCTTCCTCGACCGCCGTGTTGCCGCCGCCCACCACGATCACGGTCTTGCCGCGATAAAAGAAGCCGTCGCAGGTGGCGCAGGCCGAGACGCCGTAGCCCTTGAACTTCTGCTCCGATGGCAGATCGAGCCAGCGCGCCTGAGCGCCGGTCGCGAGAATCACGCTATCGGCGAGATAGCTTTCGCCGGAGTCGCATGTGATCGGGAACGGACGCTGGCTGAGATCCACCGCGTTGACGTGGTCGGTGACGATGCGGGTGCCCATATGCTCGGCCTGCCGCTGCATCTGCTCCATCAGCCACGGTCCCTGGATGACGTCCGCGAAGCCCGGATAGTTCTCGACGTCGGTGGTGATTGTGAGCTGGCCGCCGGGCTGGATGCCCTGAATCAACACCGGCTCGAGCATCGCGCGGGCCGCATAGATCGCGGCCGTATATCCGGCCGGACCCGAACCGATAATGACGACCTTGGCATGGGTGGTCTTGGGCATCAGAGGTCCTAATGGCGGGAAAACACGCGCCCGGCCGGCTCTGCCGGGTGGTTGCGGGTTCCGGTCCCCAATGTAAGGCTTTCAGCCAGCTATGCAACAGATGCAACCCTGGACACCCGGCTTTTACACTGAGGTGTGACTGGTTTGCCAAGTTTACGGCACCAGCGCGCAACAATCTTTCGCAGCGCTCGGCTTCTCGCTACATACGGGGGCGATTCCGGCCTTCCATGCGGGGCCGGCCGTTCTCGGAGACCCCCGTGCCCACCCGCCTCGACGCCATCGATCGCCACATCCTGCGCGAGCTGCAGGACAACGGCCGCATCACCAACGTGGAGCTTGCCCGCCGGGTCGGCATCTCGGCACCCCCCTGCCTGCGGCGGGTGCGGTCGCTGGAGGAGGCGGGATACATCAAAGGTTATCGGGCGCTGCTCGACGAGAAGCTGCTCGGCTACGAGGTCACCGTCTTCGCCATGGTGCATCTCTCCAGCCAGACCGAGGCTGATCTGACCGAGTTCGAGCAGTTCGTGCGCGGGCAGCCGCTGGTGCGCGAATGCTGGATGCTGTCGGGCGAGATCGACTTCATCCTCAAATGCGTGGCGCCCGACCTCAAGACATTCCAGGCCTTCGTCACCGAGCTCACCGCCGCGCCGCATGTGCGCAACGTCAAGACGTCGCTGACCCTGCGCAACTCGAAGGATGCGGCGGCGGTGCCGATGGAGGCGCTCGGCGAATGACGCGTGGCGGCGTGGCGCGTGCCGCGCCCGCCGGATTCCCGCGCGCGCCGAATTGAATTCCGGGGACTCCCGGGCGCATGATACCGCCCAGAAAAAAAGCGGACTGATTCCGGTCCAAATCGGGAGGGGGTCCCATGTGCGAGATCTGCAGGCGCAGTTTCATCCGCGGTGCGGCCGCGCTCGGCGCGGCGGGCGCTACCGGACTGCCGGCATCGCCGCTGTTGGCGCAGGCGCGCCGCGATGCCGCCGGCGGCGTGCGCCTGCCGGCGCGCGGCGAGTTCACCATCGCCAACGCCTATGTGATGACCATGGATGGTTCGCTCGGCGACATCGCGGGCGCCTCGGTCCATGTCCGGAACGGCGAGATCGTCGCGGTCGGCAAGGACATCGCCGGGGGCGGCCAGCACATGGAGGCCAACGGCATGATCGTCATGCCGGGCCTGGTCGAAACCCACTGGCACATGTGGAATACGCTCTTCCGCAGCTTTGCGGGCGACAAGCCGGAGGAGGGCTATTTCCCGACGGTCGCGCGCTTTGGCCAGCAGATGACGCCGGACGACATCTTCCAGAGCACGCGCCTCTCCGCCGCGGAGGCGATCAATTCCGGGATGACCTTCGTCCATTCATGGTGCCACAACGTGCGATCGACCGCGCACGCGGAGGCCGATGTCCGGGCGCTCGCCGAGGTCGGCATCCGCGCCCGGCATTCGTGCGGCTGGCCGCAGGGCATGCCCGACACGCAAAGTGCCGACCAGGCGCCGCTGGAATCGCTCGCCAAGGACTGGAAAAGCTGGTCGAACGAGGGACTGATCGACCTCGGCATGGCGTGGCGCGGCCAGTTCCGTGCCGGCCCGATCAAGCCTGCGGTCTACCAGCCCGAGTTCGACAATGCCCGCAAGCTCGGCGTCCCGATCACCGTGCACGTCGCGAGCACCCGAAAGGCGGTCAACCAGATCACGCCGCTCTACCAGGCGAAGCTGATGGGCAAGGACGTGCAGCTCATCCACACGATCTCGGCCAACGCCGACGAGCTCGACATGATCCGCGACTCCGGCGCGGCCGTGTCGGTCTCGCCCGGAACCGAGCTGCGCACCGGCTTCGGCTATCCGCACATCGCCGAGATGCTCGCCAAGGGCATCCCGCTCGGCGTGTCGATCGACACCTCGGCGCTGACGGGCAGCTCGAACCTGTTTGCCGTGCTCAAGCTCGCGCGCGACTCGGAGAATGCGCGAGCCGAGAGTGAATTCAAAATGCCGGCGCGCAAGGCGCTCGAGCTCGGCACGATCGGCGGCGCCCGCTCGATGGGAATCGATCGCAAGGTCGGTTCACTGGTGCCGGGCAAGCGCGCCGACCTGATCGCGATCAACACCAACGCGCTCAATATGGGGGTGGTGACCGATCCGGCGCACCTCGTGCTCGAGGCGACGGGACCGGATAACGTCGATACGGTGGTGGTCGACGGCCGCATCCTCAAGCGCGGCGGCAAGCTCACCGCGATCAACCCGGGCACGGTGGTCGCGGAGGCGCGGGCGGCGCTCGCCGGCGTGCGCGAGCGCAC
>DASTZX010000397.1:0-2164 GCA_035764045.1 Xanthobacteraceae bacterium
AGGATGATTATAGCCACGGCCTGCTTGGCGTAGGCGAAGAACAGATAGGCCAGCGCACGGGCCACCGCCTCTCTCGGGGTTCCGGCCCCGATTAGCAGCCGCATCAGGATACCGAGATTGTGGCCGGCGACGTGCACCAGATAACGCTTGTGGACATTTTCGCGTCTGCGCAACCAAGTCCGGCGCATGCCGCCTCGGTCGAGATTATGGGCGAAGGAACGCTCGACGATTTCCGCACGGCGCCGCATCGCCTGCTTGCCGATCCCCGAGCCGAGGCGGGTGCGATTGGCATAGACCGCCACGCGGGCTTGGTCGTCGCCGTGCCAGCGTGAAAAGCCCGGCTGCTTGGGTTCGGCGATGCGCGTCTTCCACACCCCGCCCTCGAGGTTCTTCAAGATGGCGCGCGAGTGGTAGCCCTTGTCGGCGACCAGTTCGCTTGGCTCTTGTTTGGTCGGCGCGGCGCTGACCTGCGCCAGGTTCGTCTCCGCCGCCGTCAATGTGCCCTCGATTGTCGTAGTGTCGCCGTGGTCGGCAGGATGCAGCACCGCCGCGACGACGACGCCGGTATCGAGATCGACTGCGTGCTCGGGTTTGTAGGCCAAGTGCGTGCGACCGTCCTTCAGCTTGGCGATCTTGGCCTCTGGATCGGTCCTGCTGATCCACTCGTCGTTCGACAGCTTCTTGCCCTTGCGGTTGCGATCAATGCGAACGAGATCGCCCGCGCTCGGTGTCTCGATGCCGCTCTCCTTGGCCATCTGCGTCAGCATTTCGCGATATGTCCGGCCATCGTCCCGGCGCACGATCATGCGCAGCGCGGCATTGGCCTCCATCGTCGAGGCGTCGACACCGATCCGCTTGCCCTGGACCAAGCCATGCTCGGCCACGAGCTTCAACACCCAGCCGAACACCCTCTCGTGGACTTCATGGGGAAGCCGCCCGCGCGTCTTGGATAACCACGAATGATCGGGAACCTTCTCCCGGTTCTCCAGCCGCAAGAAATCGCGCAGCGACATCGAATCCGAACAGCGCCAGGCAATGCCGCGCTCGCTGGCGATCCCCTCGAAATAGCCGATCATGTGCATCCGGAAATAACGCCCCGGCGGCACCGACGGTGCGCCCATCTTCGGCGCGTAATAGGGCTGGCATGCCTTCTCGACAAAAAGATCAAAATCGCCCGAGATCAGTACTTCCTGAAGCCGGTCGTAGAACACATGTCCCGGCGAGCGCGGCATCTCATCCCAGGTCACGATCAGATCACCTTGCCGACCGCTCTCCCGACCCATCGCCATGCCGTGTAAATCCCGCTCCGTCCCCCGCTCTCACGGAATCAACAAAACCAGACTTCGTCAACGGGCTGTTAAGCTGCTCACCTGAGCGCGGCACCTGTGCCGGATAGCCGGCACAGGTGCATCTTCGGCTTTCCTTCCTGTGAAGTGAGGTGTGGGGTGGCGCTGGGGCACTCGCTTTTCCGCCAGGAAGCCATCGAGTTTCAAAGAGGGCAGCGCGAGTTCGGCGAGATCGCGCTGTTGCAGCCGGTTTCGACGAAATTGCTGGGCTGGCTGCTGATCGGGGTGGTGACGATCGCCATCGTGTTTCTTTGCTTCGCGCAGTTCTCGCGCAAGCAGACGGTCTCTGGTTTTCTGGTCCCGGCGGCCGGAACCCTGAAAGTGTTCCCGACCCGCGAGGGCGTCGTCGCCGCGCTCTACGTCAAGGAAGGGCAGCTAGTCAAAGCCGGCGAGCCGCTCTTCGCGGTCGCGACGCCGGAAATCGCCGCCGACGGGGAAGACGTCAACGCCGCAAAGCTCGCCGCGCTGAAACGACAAAAGGAGACGTTGGCGCATCAGATCGCCGAGGAGCGGACGAACGCTGCCGCCGAGCGCGACCGTCTCGCCGTGCTTGCCGCCAGCACGCAGGCGCAGATCGCCGATCTCCGGTCGCAGATCGCCATCCAGAACCAGCGGGTTCAGCTTTCCGAGACCCTGGTGTCGGCGGCGCAGGAGCTGCTCGCCAAGGGCTACATGTCGGTGGTCGAAGGCAAGCGCCGCGAGGATGCGGTGCTCGAGCACAAGCAGAACCTCGCGCTGTTGCAGCGCCAGCTTTCCGAGCAGCAAGGCAAGCGCGCCGAGGCGCAATACCAGCTGAAGGAGCTGCCGACCGCGACGGC
>DASTZX010000398.1:0-13222 GCA_035764045.1 Xanthobacteraceae bacterium
ACCTTGCCGATCGGCCAGAGCGCGAGCCCGGCGAGCTTGAGGTGCGCCCAGGCGAACGGGATGCCGATGATGGTGACCGCAAGCAGGATCGCCGTGATGAGATGGCCGAGCGCCAACCACCAGCCGGCGAGCACCAGCCACACGATGTTGCCAAGCGTGCCGAACGGCCCGGTGCCGATGTCCTCCCGGCCGAAATACTCGGCGCGCGACACCGCCCGGTTGCCGAACGGCAGCAGGGTGTAGCCTGCGATGTTGAGCGCGGCCCGCGCCCAGGGAATACCGATGATGGTGACCGCCATGATCAGCGCGGCGATCAGCCATCCGGCCGCCATCCACAACCCGCCGCACGCGATCCACAGCAGGTTGAGCAGAAGGGACAAGAGGGACATGCGATGGTCCTCCCGCCTCGCGGACGAACCGTCCCGGGCCACAGCAAGATGGATACTGGGAGCGGCGTTTGCCAGCCCGGCGGACAAGGCCATTCGGATCGGCTCGCACAAGACGCGCCGCCCGAGCGCCGGCGGTGATCCAGCCTGCGTCTTGCGCCTGCGTTCGCGCCCGCGTTCAGCGGGCGCAGAATGCGATCATCGCCTTGGCGTTCGTCGAGCCGCAGGAGATCAGCCGCTCGCCCTGCAGCCGCGCCGGGCCACCCGGGCAGATGGCGTTGAGCGCGACCTCGCCGTCGCTGCAGCTCACGCTGCAGTCCCGCCCTTCCGTGCAATCCTGACGCACCTGGCGAATGCGCAGGCTGGGCCCGGTATCCGCTCGGACCGGGATCACGCCGGGCTCGCCGCGGTCGCCCTGCGGCCCGGCGGGACCGCGCGCCCCGACAGCCCCCGCTGGCCCTGCCGGTCCGGCTGGGCCAGCGACGCCTTGCGCGCCCTGCGGTCCGGGCCGGCCTTGCGGTCCGGCCGGTCCCTGGGGTCCCGCGGGTCCCTGCGGCCCTTGTGCCCCTTGTGGTCCCGGCACGCCGGCCACGCCCTGAGGCCCTTGCGGTCCGGCCGGGCCTTGCGGGCCCGGAAGGCCCTGCGGCCCGCTGGCGCCTTGCGCGCCCTGGCTGCCGGTGGGAGCGCACACGGCCACGACGGCGCTGCGCTGGTCGGCGCCGGCCTTGAGGCTGATGGTGCAGCTCGCCGGATAATAGGGAACGTGAAACGCAAACCGGCGGCGCCGGTTGCTCGTGGTCGTGTACTTATCGTCGAGGGTTACGGTCTCCCCGGGATGCTGGGTGGTGCCCACCACCACCAGCGTGCCGGCCAAGATCTCCGCGTCGCGCAGCCGAATCCGGGCCTGCGCCGAGTCGATGACGACACCCGTGAGCGCGCAGAGGCACGCCAACGCCGCAGACGCAACACGCATTCCCAGCCCTCCCCAGTGCCCGCCGAAAGCTCGCACAGGAATGCCGGGATGCACAAGCGCCAAGGTCGGAAATGGGACACCCATGTCCGCCTGACCTCGCGGCAGCGGCCAGATGGCCTCCGCGCGGCCAATAGGTGCCGAATTTACAACGTACTATGGCCTAAATCGGCTTGGAGATTGTCCACAGGCATGGAACTTGTTGGGACGGGAGGGGCTTGCGATGCTGGGTCGAACGACACGGCTTGCGCCGGCTGTGGTTGGGGCGCTCATCACCGGTCTTGCGATGGATTGCGCGGCCGCGCGCGCCGAACCCGCCGTCGCCGCCACGGCACCGGCCGCCACCGCTGCCGACGACTGTCTCGCCGCCCCGAACCGGACATCGCCGACCGGCACCCATTGGTACTATCGCATCGATCGTAACAGCGGCCGCCACTGCTGGTATCTCCGGCCGACGATCGAGGGCAGGGCCCACCAGCAGCCCGCCGCGGGTGAGCGCGCTGTGGCGCCGCATCCCGTCTCCGCACCCGCACATCGGGCGTCGGCCGCCACTGCACCGGACAAGCCTGCCGCGCGCGCCGAAGCCGCACCTGTGCCGTCGTCGATGATCTCCGCGCCGAGCGCCTTTCCGTCGTCAAACTGGCCGATGCCAGCGCCGAGCACGCCGCCATTGGCGAGCGCGACCGCGAGCGCGTCGGCGACGGACAGCAGCAGCGCCGTCGAGCCGACCCCGCCTCCGGCTGCGGCCGACGCCAACATCGACAGCAAGTTGGACAGCAAGATCGACGCGCCGGCACCCGATCCGGCGCCGGCGCCGATGCCGCGCATTGCGCCGAAGCCGCCCGCGGAGCAGCCGCGCCGGCATGCGGCCGAGTTCGAGCACATTCCGGCGCTTCTCGGCACCGGGCTGGTGCTCGTGCTCATTCTCCTCGGATCGCTCGCATTCCGGATTGCAGCACGCGTGTTGCGGCGGCCGCGCCGCCACGCCTTCCAAGAGGCCGCGGTGTCGCGCTGGGACGACGCCTATGCGGACGCGCCGCTGGCGCCGCACATGGCCGACGCGCGCCCGGACATCACCGACGTGCGCCCGGACAGTGCGCCGCCGCTGCACCCGGACGACTGGGTCTCGGACGACATGCCGGAGCGCCGCGAACCGATTGCCGAACCGCGTGTCGCGCCGCAGGCCGAGCCCGCCACGAGCCAGAGCCTCTTCGATGCCGACGTGCGCGAGCTGCTGCGCCGGCTGCCGACGGCGCTGGCCAAAGGGCCCGGCCTCGCCATCCGCGTCGAGAGGGACCGCGCGCCGCCGGCCGCCAAGCGCGTTCCGGCGCCGCCGCTGGTCCCGGGCGATCTCAATGCCGCATTGGCGAGCTGGCAGGGCCGTCGGCGCTGATCCGATTCATGGCAGAGCCGTGGGCGCGCCCGGCGTGCGAAATGCCACCGGTCACGCGGCCGCCGCATGGTCGCGGCCTTCGCCGCGACCGCGGAGTATGCGGCGCGGGCGTTCAGGCAGTTGTTGATCGCGATATTGCCGGCGAGCGCATAGCGTTTCGACACCAGGCGCATGCATCTGACGTGGGCGCGGTGCCCTATTTCTCGGTCAGCTGCGTCGGATCGGTCAGGATGATTTCGGGCGTGCCGCGGAAGAGCCTGATCTCGCCGGTGACGCAGACCTGCTTGCCTTCCACGGCTTTTTCCGGCGTTCCGAATTTGGGCCGGTCGCTGCCCATGATGAGCGCCGTGAAGGTGGCGTTCGGATAGGGCTTCTCGAAATCGATGAAGGTCGGCCGGCCACCGGTTTGTGCGGCGTATTTCGCGCCCGCCACCACGCCGCAGACCGTCGCGCGCTCGCCGATATGCTTGGCAGCCTCCGCCGGCATCAGCGGCTCGGCAAGGCTCGGCCGCGCCACGACCGTCAGTGCCAGCGACATCATCGTCAGGCGGAACGGAGTCATGGCCGCGCCTCCCCTTCGAACGCGTCACCGAATCTATGCGTGATTCTAGCGAGGATTGTGGCGGCAGCGCCAGCCCCGCGGCCCCTGCACAGGCCTGATTGCCCAAGAATTTTGGTCACCGGGCACGCCATCGCGCCATCCCGCGCGAGCGGTGGCGATGCCGGTCTGCGCCGGAAGAGGTGGGATGAGGGGGCGCGTTGGCGCGGAACCGGCTACACTCGGCGGCCCGCCGCCGCCTCTCTTCAATGCCTGGAGCGAAGCCTTGCCAGTGATGTCCGGAAAGCGCGCCTTCCTCGATCTGTTGAAGCAGGAGGGCGTCGAGATCGTGTTCGGCAATCCGGGCACCACCGAGTTGCCGCTGATGGACGCCTTCGCGGTCGAGAACGACATCCGCTACGTGCTCGGCCTGCAGGAGGCGGCGCTGATGGCCATGGCGGACGGCTATGCGCAGGCCTCGGGCAAGCTCGCGGTGCTCAACTTCCATGTCGCGCCCGGGCTCGGCAACGCCATGGGCATGCTCTACGACGCGCAGAAAGCCGGCTCGCCAATCCTGCTCACCGCCGGCCAGCAGGACCAGGAGTACATCGTCACCGAGCCGATCCTCTCGGCCGATCTGCCGCGCCTGGCGCGACCCTTCGTCAAATGGGCCGACGAGGTGCACCGCGTCGCCGACCTGCCGCGCCTCGTCCATCGCGCCGCAAAGACCGCCCTCGCGCCGCCGACCGGGCCGGTGTTCCTGTCGCTGCCGGGCGACATCCTCAAAGACGAGGGGGAGATCGATTTTATGGCTCCGACGCGGGTCGCGCCCCGCCTGCGCGGGGACGCCGAGGCGGTCTCGGCGGCCGCCGCGATCCTCGCCGAGGCGAAGCATCCGGTGATCATCGCGGGCGACGCCGTCGCGCAAAGCCGCGCCCATGCCGAGCTGGTTGCGCTCGCCGAGTTGCTGGGCGCGCCCGTCTACGCCGAGTTCGTGCCAAGCACGGCATCGTTTCCATCCTCGCATCCGCTGTTCCGCGGCGCGACCGCGCGCAGCCAGGCGGCGGTGCGCGAGGCGCTCGATCCGCACGACGTGCTCTTTTCGGTCGGCGGCGATCTCTTCACCTGGTCGCTGCCCTCGAAGATCGCGCCGATGCCGCCCGGCATGCGGCTCGTTCATCTCGACACCGACCCGTGGGAGATCGGCAAGAATTTTCCCGCCGAGGTCGGAATCCTCGGCGATCCCAAGGCGACCCTGCCGGAGCTCACGGCGGCGGCGCGCGAGCGGATGACCAGCGCGGCCCGCGGCGCGGCGCGCGACCGGCTCAAGACCGCCAGCGAGGCGACGCTCGCGGCGCGCGAGAAACTCAAGGCGCAGGCGCGGGCGCTCGCGGACAAGACGCCGGTGATGCCGCTCGCGCTGCTCAATGCGATCGGCGAGATGCTGCCGCGCGACGCCGTGGTCATCGAGGAGACGCTGTCGTCCGCGCCGGGCATCCGCTCGCTGATCCGCAGCGACGATCCGCAGAGCTATTTCGGCCTGCGCGGCGGCGGCATCGGCTGGGGGCTGCCGGCCGCGATCGGGGCGAAGCTCGCGTTGCCCGAGCGCCCGGTCGTCGCGCTGATCGGCGACGGCAGCGCCATGTACACGATCCAGGCGCTGTGGACCGCGGCGCACGACCGCATCCCGGTCGTCTTCGTGATCCTCAACAACACCTCCTACCGCATTCTCAAGCAGCGCCTGCATGCGCTACGCGGCCACGCCGAGCAGGTCGATGCCTATGTGGGGATGGAGCTGGTCGACCCGGCGGTCGATTTCGTCTCGCTGGCGCGCTCGCTCGGCGTTGCCGCCGAGCGAGCGAAGAGCGTGCATGAAGCGACCGATCTCATCGCGCAGGGTCTCAAGAGCAATGCCTCGCTGCTGATCGACGTCGCGCTCGATCGCGCCTTCAAGCCGATGTGAGTTTTTGGGTCATTCCGGGGCGCGGGCGTAGCCCGCGAGCTCGGAATCCAGCCCGGATGCGGCTGGATTCCGGGCTCGCCGCTGCGCGGCGCCCGGAATGACGGCCAAGAAATCACACTTTCGACATGTCGAAGGTCGGCTCGGCAAACAGCTCCTCGATGCCGACCTTGCGGTCGATCAGCCCCTGCTCATGGGCATACCCGGTGAGCGCCTCGATCTCCCGCAGGTTCTCCCGCACGCCGTATCTCCAGAAATCCTCGCCCATCGCGGCCGCGGTTTCGCGAGTCTCGGCCTCGAGGAACGGCAGCGAGACCAAGAGCGCGTTGACGTCGCGCAGGTTGGTCATCGCGATCGCCTTCGCTTCGCAGAACGCCTTGTAGACGCTGGTGGCCAGCCAGGGATAGCGCTCGGCCAGCGATTTGCGGATGCCGACCAGGTGCATGATCGGAAACAGGCCGGTCTTCTTGTAATAGGCGATCTCGGCCGCCCGCGTGTCGGGGAAGAGCCGCGCGATGTGCGGCTCGCCGGCGAGGAACGAGGAAGGGGCGCGCGCCGTGAACAGGGCGTCGAGCTCGCCGGCTCTGAGCATGCCGACCAGCGTCTGGTCCGCTCCGATCGGCTGAAGGTCGACGCCCGCGATCGGCTTGAGCGGCGTGCGCTCGTGCCGCCCCGCCTGCTCCTGGCCGCCGCTGCGCCAATGGATCTCGGACGGCTTGACGCCGTATTCGTGCTGAATCATCCCGCGCATCCACACCACCGCGGTGATCTGATACTCGGGCACGCCGATGCGCTTGCCGCGCAGGTCCTCGGGACGGCGGATGCCGGCGTCGCTGCGCACATAGATGCCGGAATGGCGGAAGATGCGGGATACGAAGGCCGGAATGCCGATGTACTGCGAGGTGCCGGCTGCGACCGTGCGCAGATAGCTGGAGAACGACAGCTCCGAGACGTCGAACTCGTGGAATTTGAACGCGCGGTGGAAGATCTCCTCCGGATAGAGGGGGAGATAGGTGACCGCGCAGCCGTCGACCTTGACGACGCCGTCCTTGATCGCCTGAGTGCGATCGTAATTGCCGCACGCAATGGTTATCGGTACGTCGGGCATCGGTGTCCTCGCAATGATGTCTTGAAGCGCGTCCGGGAAGGGGCGGGGATTCAAGCAGATGCCGGCGGCGCCGTCAGCTTGTCGGGCGCGGCCGGGAGCGATATTTTTTCGGCCACAGGCGCGGTTTGCGGCGTAAAAGGAGACGAGCCCATGATGTCGACGGTGGTTGGCGGCGCCATGCTGCCGCATGCGCCCCAGTTCTTCACCATGCCGGACACCGAGGACCGCACGCTGGTCGATCACGTGCGCGCCGTCGCGGCCGACATCGGCGAGAGGCTGCGGGCGCTCAAACCCGACCTGTGGATCATCTTCTCCAACGATCACGCGGAGCAGTTCTTCCACACTGCGGCGCCGCCGTTCACCGTTCATGTCGGCGGAGAGGCGAGCGGCGAGTTCGCGGGGCGCAAGTTCCACTGGACGATTCCGAGCGAGATCAGCTTCGAGCTGGTGCGGCAGCTCTATCGGCAGAACTTCGATCCGGCGTTCACCTCGACCGCCAAGATCGACTACGCGATCGGCATCCCGCTCACCCACCTCAATCACGCCGGGCCGGTTCTGCCGATCTACGTGAATGCCTATCTGCCGCCGCAGCCCACCATGGAGCGTTGCTACGCGTTCGGTCAGGCGGTGGCGCGCACCGTCACCGCCATGGGACTGAAGACCGTCATCCTGTCGAGCGGCGGCATGTCGCATTTCCCGGGCACCGATCGCTACTCCAATCCCGAGCTCGCCTGGGACCAGCACGCGCTGGAGAAGCTTGCAGCCGGCAAGCTCAAGTCGCTGATCGGATACGACGAGGCCGAGCTCGACGACACCGGCAATATCGAGCTGCGCTGCTGGGCCTGCGCGGCGGGCGCGCTCGGCGAGCGCAAGCCCGACGTGGTCTCGATGGATCCGAGCTGGCATCACAACTATGCCTCGCTCGCCTGGTTCGGCGGCGACGGCGCGAGCGCTCGCGCTGCGCACTATCCCTCGATCAAGCCCGAGCTGGTCGAGCTCACCGCGGCGCTGCACGGGCTCGCCCACGAGGCCGACAAGCGCGCCCAGTACATCGCCGACGCCGGCGCCTATGCGGACAAGTTTCGCCTGCCGCCCGAGCAGCGCGCGGCGCTCGTTACGCTCGACATGCCGACCATCGTGAAGATGGGCGCCCATCCGCTGGTGCCGTTTCTCGCCCAGATGCAGATCCAGCGCCTGCGCACGCAGCGGTGATGACGGGGCTGACGCCGCGGGCGTCGCGCATATGCGCAAGGGCCCGAGGCAGCCCTTTGCGACGACGCAAGATGGATCAAGCCGCGCTAGTCGCGGCGGAAGGCGATATCGCGCTCGACCGAGTCGCTGAGGTGCTGGATGCCGGCATTCCCGATGTAGTGCGCGACCAGGCGTTCGGCGCGGCGCCGCTCCGCGCGGTTGAGCCAGTCGGTGATGCGGTCGATCGCGTTGCGCGGCCGGGCGGACGCCGGGGGGAGGCTGCGGAAATCAACGGAGTCCATCGCGTGGGGGAGCGATATGGCCATGCGGGCCTCCCTGCGGGCCGATCCGGCAGCTGGCCGATCGACCGGAGGACCATACGCGCCGATCGCGACGGGCCAGTGTGAACGAGTTCACTCGCGGCGCATGTTTGCTCTCCACGCTATGCCGGGCCATGGTTGGATCATGCTGTGCCGGCGTGCGTGGAGCGCCGTCAAATCTCGATCTGGCCGCCGAGCTCGACCACTCGATTGGACGGGATGCGGAAGAACTCGGTCGCGGGCAGCGCATTGCGGTGCATGAACTCGAATACGGCGCCTCTGATCCGCTGCCAGCGCGACTTGCTGACCACCACAAGGGTGAGGCGGCCGACGAAGAACGACGTGTCCGCCATCGGCAGCGGCAGCCCGTGCTCGGCCGCACGCTCCAGGATGCGCGGCACGTGCGGCTGCTCCATGAAGCCGTAGTGGGCCTCGACCGCATGAAACTCGCCGTCGAGATGCTGCACCTGGAGGCGCCGATTGGCGAGGATGCGCGGCCGGTTCTCGGTCATGATGTGCAGCAGGACGACGCGCTGGTGCAGCACCTTGTTGTGCTTGAGATTGTGCAGCAGCGGCACCGGCACCATGTCGGTCCGGCTGGTGAAATAGACGGCGGTGCCCGGCACCCGCGGCCGCGCCTGCATGTGGCGGATGAAGCTGGCGAGCGGCATGGTGTCCCGCTCGAGCCTTTGCAGCACCGCCGCGCGCCCCTGCCGCCAGGTCGACATGAGGAAGAACACCACCGCGGCCACGACCAGCGGCACCCATCCGCCTTCCAGCACCTTCAGCAGGTTGGTGATCACGAACGACACATCGACGATGAGGAAAAGGCCGGCGACGACGAGGCTTGCGGCAAGGCTCCAGCGCCACACGTCGCGCATCGCCCGGTAGAGGAGCACCGAGGTCAACAGCATGGTGAGCGAGACCGCGATCCCGTACGCCGCCGCCAGATTGTCGGAGGACTGGAACGTGATCGTGAGCGTGAGCGTGAGCGCCATCAGGGCCCAGTTGACGAATCCGACATAGATCTGGCCGTACCCTTCGGCCGACGTCTGCCTGATGTGCAGGCGCGGGCAGAGGCCGAGCTGGATCGCCTGGCGCGTCATGGAGAATGCGCCGGTGATGATGGCCTGGCTCGCGATGATGGTGGCGAGCGTCGCGAGGACGACAAGCGGCAGCTGCAGCGCGCCGGGGCAGAGCTCGTAGAACGGATTTGTGCCCGCCTCGCGCGGTCCGTCGAGCACGACCGCGGTCTGACCCGCATAGTTGAGCACGAGCGCGGGCAGCACGAGCGCGTACCAGGAGAGGCGGATCGGGCGCGGCCCGAAGTGGCCCATGTCGGCGTAGAGCGCCTCGGCGCCGGTCGCGCACAGGAACACAGCCCCCAGCACCAGAAAGCCGGAGAAGCCGTGGGTCGCGAGCAATGACGCGCCGTAGCGCGGATCGACCGCCGCGAGCACGCCCGGATGCCGGATCAGTCCGGCGAGCCCGAGCGCCGCGATGACGAGAAACCAGGCCGTCATGACCGGGCCGAACAGCTTGCCGATGCGTGCGCTGCCTTGCGGCTGCAGCGCGAACAGCGCGACCAGGATCGCCACCGCGAGCGTCACCACATAGGGCGCAATCGCCGGCGCCGCGGTCCTCAGCCCTTCCAGCGCGCTCAGCACCGAGATCGCCGGCGTGATCGCGCCGTCGCCATAGAGCAGCGCCGCCCCGAGAATCCCGGCGCTCACGATCCAGACCCGCGCGCCGCGCCGGATCCCGAGCAGCGACATCAGGGCGAGGATCCCGCCCTCGCCCTCGTTGTCGGCCCGCATCACCACCGCGACGTACTTGATCGAGGTGGTGATGATCAGCGTCCAGAAGATGAGCGACAGGATGCCGAGCGCGAGCGCCGGCGTCGCCTGGCCGCCTTCCCAATCGAGCGCGGTCTTCATGGCGTAGAGCGGGCTCGTTCCGATGTCGCCGTAGACGACACCGAGCGCGCCGAGGGCGAGCGTGGCGAGGCTGCCGTGCGGCGCCGGCGGGTGGTCGGTCGCAGTGGCCGCAGAGGTCATCCCAAATGTCCGGATGCGGGAGGCTGCAAACGCGCGAGGCCGCCCGCAGGACGCCGGGGCGGATCGCCAGTATACAGCATCTTGACGCGCGAACGATCACGCGACGGAGCGGCGATCGAGCCGCGGCGGTTCGGTTGTCAGTCCCGCACCATTCGTGTCAGATGCCGCCCGATTCCGCACCGGGAGGTTGAAGATGGATACCCAGGATCTTCACGACCGCGGTTTGCGGCTGCGGTGCGAATTGTTCGGCGCCGCGGCGGTCGAGCAGCGCGTGAACGCGCTCGGCGAGTTCGGCGCGCCGCTGCAACATCTGATCAACGCCTATGCGTATGGGGACGTCTGGAGCCGCCCCGGGCTACCGCTCGCCACCAAGAGCCTGGCGATGATCGCGATGATGGCCGCCGCCGGAAAGCCGACCGAGCTGCGCGTCCATCTCAAGGGCGCGTTGAAGAACGGGTGCACCCCGGAAGAGATCCGCGAGGTCCTGCTGCTGGTCGCGCTTTATTGCGGCATCCCGGCCTCGATCGAAGCGCACAAGGCGGCCGTCGAGGTGCTGCGCGAGGCCGGTCCCGGATAACGCGCGAGGCGTCCTGCCTGCGCACAGCCGTTCGTAGAACGGCGCCGCTTCGCTCGCCTTGTCGCGGGCTACATGATCGCCAGCTCGGAGTTCCTGCGGTCGGTCACCAGCATCCGGCCGGGATAATGGGTGATGCAGAACTCCGGCTTCACCGTCGCGACCACCGACTGCGGCGTGACGCCGCATGCCCAGAACACCGGGATCTCGTCGTCGCCCACCGGGACCGGATCGCCGTAATCGGGGCGGCCCAGATCCTTGATGCCGATCAGCTCGGGCTTGCCGATGTGCACCGGCGCGCCATGCACGGTCGGAAAGCGCGTGGTCACCTGGATGGCGCGGATCGCGTCGGCGGGTTTCATCGGCCGCATCGACACCACGGTCGGTCCGCGGAAGGGCCCCGCCGCCGCGGTCGGGATGGTGGTGCGATACATCGGCACGGTGCAGTCGCAGCTCAGGTGGCGCAGCTCGATGCCATTGTCGATGAGCGCCTCCTCGAACGAGAACGAGCAGCCGATCACGAAGGAAACGAGATCGTCGCGCCACCACCGCATGATGTCGGCCGGCTCGTCGATCACTTCGCCGCTGCGCCAGACCCGGTAGCGCGCGAGATCGGTGCGGATGTCGAGGTCCTCACCCAAGGGGGGCAGACGCGGGTCGCCCGCCGCCGACACCGCGAGCAGCGGGCAGGGCTTGGGGTTGAGCTGGCAGAAGCGCAAAAAGTCGCCGGCAAGCGCATTGGGCAGGATCGCGAGATTGCCCTGCACGTAACCGGGTGCCAGCCCCGAGCTCGGGCCGTCGAGCTCGCCGCGACGGATCATCAGACGGGCATCGCGCCCGGTTTGTGGGGTGAGGTGGTCGCGGTCGGAGGTCGCAAGCGACATGGGGCTATCCGGTCTCTTGATCCGTTTGCGGCAGCGCGATCGGCGCGGCCGTGCCCATCTTATCATCGGGAGGCGGCGCGAAAACCGGTTGAATATGGAGTCCGGATCGCGTTTGCTTGGGACAAATAAAAAAGAGCATCCCGGCAAGGGGCTCGGACCGGAGAGGAACAACGTCCATGATCAATCGCATTGCAGTCTCGCCTTGCGTCGCGGCGCTCGCCGCGGCTGCGCTCGCCGGGTCGGGGTCGCTCGCCGCCGCGCAGCAATCGGCCCCGCCGATCAAGATCGGCATCGTCTCGTTCCTGAGCGGGCCGGCCGCCAGCCCGTTCGGCGTCCCGGGCCGCAATGGCGCCGAGATCGTGATCGAGGCGCTCAATGCCGGCACGGCGCCCGCGCCGTTCAACACGGTCGGCCTCGGCGGCACCAAGATCGAGGCCAAATATGTCGACGAGGCGGGCTCGACCGCGCAGGTCGTCACCGAATTCCGCAATCTCGTGCAGCGCGACCAGGTCGACGCCGTGGTCGGCTACATCTCGTCGGGCAGCTGCCTCGCGGTGACGCCGGTCGCCGAGGAGCTCAAGGCTCTCACGGTCTATTTCGATTGCGGCACGCCGCGCATCTTCGAGGAGGCGCCGCGCAAATACGTCTTCCGCCCGCCGCCACACGCCACGATGGACAGCGTCGGCGCGGCCCGATACCTGGTGGCCAAGCACAAGGACATCACCACCTTCTCGGGCCTGAACCAGAACTATGCCTGGGGTCAGGATTCCTGGCGCGATTTTGCCGGCGCCATGAAGGTGCTGGCGCCCAAGGCGGCGGTCGACAAGGAGCTTTTCCCGAAGCTGTTCGCCGGCGAATACGGCGCCGAGATCTCGACCCTGCTCACCTCGAAGTCGCAGGCGTTGCACACCAGCTTCTGGGACGGCGACCTCGAGGGCTTCGTCTATCAGGAGCAGGCGCGCGGCCTCGATAAGCGCATGCCGATCATCTACACGACGGGCGAGGCGTCGATCTGGCGGCTGAAGGACAAGATGCCCGACAAGTCGATCATCGGCGGCCGCGGTCCGAACGGCCCGCTCGCGCCCAAGAGTGCTCTCAACGACTGGTTCCAGAAGATCTACATCGACCGCTACGGAACGCCGCCGACCTATCCGTCCTACCAGATGGCGCTGGCGATGCTCGGCCTGAAAGTCGCATGGGACAAGGCGCAGAAGGCGAAGAACGGCAAGCCGACCACCGACGAGGTCGTGAAGGCGTTCGAGGGGATCGAGTACGACGGACCGAGCGGGCACGTGAAGCTCGCGCTGTCGAACGGCCACCAGGGCATCCAGGAGACTGCTTACGGCACCTACCGCTTCAACAAGCAGACCAAGCAGCCCGAAGTGGTCGACGTCGTCCGATTTCCGGCCGAATGCGTCAACCCGCCGAACGGCGTCAACGCGGACGACTGGATCAAGGGCGGCATGCAAGGAGCCAAGTGCAATTAGGATTGTCGCATCGGCCCTCTTCACCTCTCCCCACATGCGGGGAGAGGTCGGACGCGCGAAGCGCGGCGGTTGAGGGGGTGCTGCCGCGAGTCGTTCTTGCGTTCTGCCGTGCTGAAGTTCGGCGGCCCCTTGCCCCAATCCTCTCCCCGCAAGAGGCGGGGAGAGGAGCGCAGGCGCCGTGCGCATTAAACAGCGTCGGAGAATTCCGTGCTCACCGCCTTTGCGATCCTGACTGACGGCCTCGTCTACGCGGCCTATCTGTTCCTCGTCGCGGTCGGGCTCACGCTGATCTTCGGCGTGATGAAGATCCTCAACGTCACGCACGGCTCGTTCTACGCGTTCGGCGCCTATGGG
>DASTZX010000399.1:0-3938 GCA_035764045.1 Xanthobacteraceae bacterium
GTGAGCGGCGGAATGCTGCGGTAGTTCTTCAGGTCGAACATCGAGCCCCAGGAGACCACCGCCTTGATGCGCTCGTCGCGCATCGCGGCGCGGGCCGCGTAATGGCTGCCGAGGCTGCGGCCGATGATGCCGATGCGATCGGAATCGATCTCGGGCCGGATCTGCGCGAAATCGATGGCCGCGTGCACGGCCTCGACGTAGTCCGGTGTCATCGGCATCCTGTAGAAGGTTTCGCCCTGGCCCGGACCGTCGAAGCTGAGCGTCGCAAGCCCGCGCTGGATGCACAGGTTGCCGATCACCAACTGCTCTTCCTTGGTCGTGTCGAGCCCGTTCAGCAGGAGGACGAGCGGCGGGCGCTCGGGTGACGGCGGCACCCGCAGATAGCCCGGCATCGCGACGCCGCGGAACGGGATTTCGATCGGCTGCTGCGGAATGTCGAGAAACCCGGAGGCGATACGGAAATTGCGCGCGCATTCCGTGTAGAGGCGCTGTTTCGCAGCGCGATCATCCCAGAGCAGGAACTGCGAGAAGAAGTAATAGATCGACGCGCGCCAATATTCGGCGCCGGCGCTCTGCGGAGCGCCGGAGGACGCAAGCGCCGCCGCACGGCGCTCCGTCTCGGCGGCGGTCTCGGCCCAGGCCGCGGGCCAATCCTCGAGCCGCTCGATTCGCCGGCGCAGGTCGCGCAGCTCGCGGTAGATCGCGCCTTCGGTGAGAAAGCGGTCGGCGACGTTGTCCCAGAGATAAGTCAACAAGTCTTGCGACATTTCATGCTCCGGTTCGTGCAGTTCGTTTCAGAACGTGCGGCGGCACAAAAGGAAACAGAAGGTCTGGCTCCGAATCGGCCGGTACGAAGCGTAACGGTGCGGTTCGCGGGCTGCCCGATCTGACCAGCCACGTTGACTGGATGGTCGTCTCTTTAGGGGCCCACGAGATGCCAGTCTCAATACTTGCCTCAAAGCCCCGGCCGCCGTGGTCGCCCTTCAAGGCCTTTCTGGCGCATCTCGACGTTCGGCCCTGTCGGGGCCAGCGTGAAGATCGACTCGACCGTGGTGTAGTCGTGGTATCCCAGGCGCGCGAGCGGACGCATCCTGAGCACATCGAGCTTTCCCTCCGCCGTGATGACGTCATCGCGAATGTGGACGCCGACGACTCGGCCGACCACCACGTGCGCGACCTGGTCCAGCGCGTAGCCGGGCAGGACCATTGCGGCGTGAAAGACGCACTCGAGGTGGACGGGCGAGGTCTCGACGCGGGGCGGCTTGACCAGCCGGCTGGGAATCATCGCGAGTCGCGCAAGCGCTGCCTCGTCGACCTCGGGCGGGAGGAATTGCGAGGTCATGTTGACGGCGTATCGCTGGTCGTAGGTCGCCATGTTGACCACGAACTCGCCGGTGTCAGTGGCGTTCCGCACGCTGTCCTTGCGGGCCCCCGTGTCCGGGCAGCAGTTCGCGGCAAACATCACGTAAGGCGGATCGTAGCCCAGATTGTTGAACTGGCTGTAAGGCGCGAGATTGACGATGCCGCCGCGGCTCACCGTCGAGATCCAGCCGATCGGGCGCGGCACCACGATTGATTTGTACGGATTGAATGGAAGCCCGTGGTCGTCCTTGTCCGGCTCGTAGAACATGGCGCGCCTGCCCTCAGCCCTTCGGGCGACCGATGCGGCGCACGATCGACATGATCTTCGCGCGCTGCGCATAGATCGCCGCGGAGAATTCCGTCGGTGTGCTGGCGCGCACGATCTGGCCGGCGACGGCGAGGCGGTCCGCGATGTCGGGCTGTGCCGCGATCGATGCGATATCCGCCGAGATGCGCTCAAGCCGGTCGCGCGGGGTGTCGCGTGGTCCGAACACGCCGAGCAGTCCTTCGAACGTGAGCGCCGGAAAACCGGCTTCGCTCGCGGTGGGCACGTCGGGCCAGAGCGGCGAGCGCGCACTGTTGGTGACCGCCAGCGCCCGCACCTTGCCGGCCTGCACAAAGGGCAGGGTCGGGGTCATCGGCGTGAGCATGATCTGCAGGCGGCCCTCGGCCGTGTCCTGAAGTGCCTGGCTCTGGTTGCGATATGGCACTTCGACCATATCGAGGCCGGCGGATTTGAGGAATCCCGCAAAGACGATCGGAAATGCTCCGCCGCCACTCGCCCAATTGAGCTGGCCGCGCCGCGCCCGCGCATGCTCGAACAGCTCGGGGAGCGTCTTGACCGGAAGCGAGGCCGGCACCGAGATCGTCCCGAACGTCTCGGCGACCATCGAGATCGGCAGGATGTCCCGGTCCGGATCATAGGAGAGCTTGTCCTTGGTCACCGGATAGACCGAGAGCGGCGCCGCGGGCGCGAAGAGCAGCACGTGATCGTCGTTCAGTGCGACGAAATCCGCAGTCCCAATCAAGCCGTCGGCCCCGGGGCGATCCTCGACGATCACCGGACGGCCCCAGCGCGCCGCCAGCCGGTCGGCGAACAATCTCGCCGCCAGATCGGGAGAGCTTCCTGCCGGCACCGGCACGATGATGCGTACCGCCCGCTGCGGCCAGGTCTGCGCAACCGACGGGGCCGCCCACGCCGCAAGCGCAACAGCCGCGATGAGGCACGCGTTGAGGGACGCCTTCCCACTGCTCATGGCAACCTCCTGATACGCGTCAACGGAAACCGTTCGTTCTCCTCCGCTTGCCGGCACGGGCACCCCGCCCGGCCCCGGCCGAATTCCCCTCGATCACGCGGATGAGCAGATCGGTCAGCACCTTGCGCTCACGCGCCCTGAGCGGCGCGAGGATATCTTCGTTGGCGGCGATGAAAGCTGGCCTTAGCCGCGCATAGAGCTTCTCGCCCTGCGGCGTGAGGCTGAGCAGTCGGACGCGGCGATCAGTGCTGTCGATCTCCCGCGCCACCAGGCCTTTCCTGGCAAGCTGCTCGGCAAGCAGGCTGGCGGTGTTGCGATCGATGTTGAGCCGCTCCGCAAAGGTGTTCTGTTCGACGCCCGGTTTGCCGCTCTGTCGGCTCAGGTGAACCAGAGCGCCATACTGTAGGGGTGTGAGCCCGCTCGCGCGGACCACTTCGGCGGTGCGTCCAGCGCAGATCTGGTGGAAGCGTCGAGCGATGGCGACCACCGCGGAATGCCATGGCGGTGCGGATCCAGTCCCTGTAACGGAGCCGGAGCTCGCCTTGGATTCCTGTCTCACGGCCGCTTCACTCATGCAGGATTATCGTCCTGTTACAGTATCGTCATATAATATGAAAATATGATCATCATACATGACTAGTTGCGCCAGTCAATAGGGGTAGATCGCGCCTTCAGCGTAGATCGCGCCTTCAGCGAGGAAGCGGTCGGTGACGTTGGATTTCAGGAGATCGCCGACTCCCGTAATGGTACCGCCCGTCCCGACCGCCGATACGAAACGATCGACTCTTCCGCCGGTGTCCTCCCAGATCTCGACTGCCGTCGTGCGCCGATGCAGTTCGGGATTTGCAGGTTTCCGAACTGGTCGAGATTGATTGCGCCAGGCGTCTGCTCAGTGATCTCCTTCGCGCGGCTGACGGCATCAGCCATCAGAATTCCCGGCGTCAGGTGCCAAACGAGAGTCGTTGATCACATGTATCAGCGGCATCGATGGGCATGAGCGGCGACAAAGCCGCAGCATGACGCTCTCTGCGCTACGCCGGCGATGAAGCAGCGGCGCGAGGGAGCGCAAAGGCGCCTGGCCGCGAGAACAAAACCAGTCAATTGTCGGAAGGGCCGACCGGCGGCGTGTCGGAATGGGCCGGACCCGGCTACTTTGAGAGTGGTGGACCAACCAGGGTCAAACTGGGCACTGGGTTTTGGTGGTCCAAGTGCCGAAAAACCCTAGGAAAACTTAGGAGGGCCGGTTAGGCAGGGACGATCAGATTACCGCTGGAGACCAACGCCGCTTCGTCCGTGAGGCCGGTGACCCCGACAATGGTC
>DASTZX010000400.1:0-3986 GCA_035764045.1 Xanthobacteraceae bacterium
AATGCAAAACGCCCGGGAGTGTCGTCCGGGCGCAGGCAGGCGAGACTAGAATTTCAACATCGCACGATTGAGCCACGCGCGCCAGCGCGCCGAGGAGTTTTGCCCGCTATTCGCCCCCCTCGATCCTCCGCGGTCGATGCGCTCGCGCTCCGGGGAGGGGAGAGGCAAGGCGCAAAGCGCGCCAGTTTTCCCGCTAGGAACGCGCCCGGATCAACGCTAGACAGGCGCGCATCGCGCGCCACCCTGGGCGGCCGCCGTGCCGGATTTGTGAGAATGTCCCTGACCGAGGCCGAGAAGCTCAAGCATGCCGCCGCCGCCAAGGCCGTGGAGTTCGTGCGCCCCGGCATGCGGCTGGGGCTCGGCACCGGCTCGACTGCCAGGCACTTCGTGGCCCTCCTGGGCGAGCGGGTGCGCGGCGGGCTCGATGTGGTCGGGGTGCCGACCTCGGAGGCGACCCGCGCCGACGCGGAGCGCCACGGCGTGCCCCTCACCACGCTCGACGAGACTCCGGCGCTCGATCTCACGGTCGACGGCGCCGACGAGATCGCGCCCGATCTGAGCCTCATCAAGGGCGGCGGCGGCGCGCTGCTGCGCGAGAAGATCGTCGCTTCGGCCTCCGCACGCATGATCGTGATCGCCGACGGCAGCAAATACGTGCCGGTGCTCGGCCGCTTTCCGCTGCCGATCGAGGTGGTGCGGTTCGGGGCGGTGGCGACCCGGCGGGCCGTGGAGGCGGCCGCCAAGGCGGCCGGATGGCCGGCATCGGCCTTGCCGCGCCAGACACGCGAGGGCCATGCTTTCGTCACGGATGAGGGGCACCTGATTCTCGATGCCGCATTCGGGCGTATTCCGGAGCCGGCATCGCTTGCTTCTCGGCTGGCCGCCATCCCGGGGGTGGTCGAGCACGGCCTCTTCATCGGACTTGCGCACATCGCCATCATCGCGGGAGCCGACGGCGTCACAATCGTCGAGCGCCCATGAGCTGGCCGTCGAGTCGGTCCTCCAGTTTCCGTTGCCACAAGGAGTGAATGCCATGAAATTCCGCTCCAACCGTCTGGCGCTTGCCGTCCTGCTCGCTGTCGCGTGCTTCGCGGCAGCTGGGATGGCCCGCGCGCAGACGCCGACGCCCTCGGCCATTGCGGCTGCCAAGGAACTGGTGCTCATCAAGGGCGCCACCTCCATGTTCGAGCCCCTCATCCCGGGCGTGATCGAGAGCGCCAAGAACGGCTTCCTGCCCACCAACCCGCAACTGGCACAGCCGCTCAACGAGATCGCCGCCGAGCTGCGCAAGCAATATGAGCCGAAGCGCAACGAGATCATCGACGAAGTGGCAAAGATCTACGCCCAGCATTTCACCGAGCAGGAGCTCAAGGAGCTGGTCACGTTCTATAAGTCGCCGTTGGGCAAGAAGATGCTCACCGAAGAGCCGTTCGCAGTCGACCAGAGCCTCAAGGCGGCGCAGGCCTGGGCCACGCACTTTTCCGACGAGGTGATCGAGCGGTTCCATGTCGAGATGAAGAAGAGGGGCTACAATCTGTGACCGACTCGTCTCGCGAGGTCGACCTTTTCGTCATCGGCGCTGGGTCGGGCGGCGTGCGGGCCGCCCGCATCGCGGCCGGCTATGGCGCCAAGGTCGCGATCGCGGAAGAGTATCGAGTTGGCGGCACCTGCGTCATCCGCGGCTGCGTGCCGAAGAAGCTGCTGGTCTACGCCTCCCGCTTCGGCCACGAGTTCGAGGACGCGGCGGGCTTTGGCTGGACGGTCGCAAACCCCTCGTTCGACTGGGCGACCTTGATCGCCAACAAGGACAAGGAGATCGACCGGCTCGAGCGCGCTTATGTGACCAACCTCGAGAAGCCCGGCGTGCGGATCATGCGCAGCCGCGCGGCGATCGCCGACCCGCACACCATCCGGCTCGCGACCGGCGAGACCGTCCACGCCAAGCACGTCCTCATCGCGACCGGCGGCGCCCCGGTGGTCGGCGAGCTGATGGGCCGCGAGCACGTGATCACCTCCAACGAGGCGTTCCATCTGAAGAAGCTGCCGGCGCGCGTGCTGATCCAGGGCGGCGGCTACATCGCGGTCGAGTTCGCCTGCATCTTCGCCGGGCTCGGCAGCAAGGTCATCCAGGTCTATCGCGGAGGGAACATCCTGCGCGGCTTCGACGACGACGTGCGCACCCATCTGCATGCCGAGATGGCGCGGCGCGGCATCGAGATCGTCACCCACGACACCGTGATGGCAGTGCATCAGAGCGGCGGCGCCTATGATGTGCACCTTGCGCACGGCCGCTGCTTCGACGTCGATTGCGTGATGTTCGCGACCGGCCGCAAGCCGAATATCGCCGGGCTCGGGCTCGAAGCCGTCGGGGTCAAGCTCGCCGACAATGGCGGCATCGCGGTTGACGCGTTCTCGCGCACCTCGGTGCCGCACATCTACGCGGTCGGCGACGTCACCAACCGCATCAACCTGACGCCGGTCGCGATCCGCGAAGGCCATGCCTTCGCCGATACGGTGTTCGGCAACAAGCTCACCAAGGTCGACCACAGCAGCGTGGCGACCGCCGTGTTCTCCGAGCCCGAGGTCGGCGTCGTCGGCCTGACCGAGACCGAGGCGCGCGAAAAATACCCGCGGGTCGACATCTACAAGGCGACGTTCCGGCCCATGAAGGCGACCCTGTCGGGCCGCGACACCCGCGTGATGATGAAGCTCGTGGTCGACGGCGACAGCGACTGCGTGCTCGGCTGCCACATCGTCGGCGAAGCCGCCGCCGAGATGATCCAGATGGCGGCCGTCGCGGTGAAGATGAAGGCCACCAAGGCCGATTTCGATGCCACCATCGCGCTGCATCCGACCGCCGCCGAAGAGCTGGTGACGATGCGGACCCCCGCCGCCCGCTACGGGTTGAAGGCGGCGGAATAAACCCCACGACTCCGTCATCGCCGGGCTCGTCCCGGCGATCCCGCTGAGGGACGCGCAGCGCCCACCTTGCCGGGATGGCCGGGACAAGCCCGGCCATGACAGATAAGCGGATCGCTGGCATCCGGCGCCCCGGATCGTGTATAATCCAACGCAATCAATCCCTTTCGAGGAACTGCCATGGCCGAACGTTGGACGCCGGACGGCTGGCGCCGCAAGCCAGTCATTCAGGTGCCGGAGTATCCTGACCGCGCCGCGCTGGCCGAGGTCGAGAAGCAGCTTGCGACCTTCCCGCCGCTGGTGTTCGCCGGCGAGGCGCGCAATCTCAAGAAGGGGCTCGCCCGCGTCGTTGCCGGGGAGGCGTTCCTGCTGCAGGGCGGCGACTGCGCCGAGAGCTTTGCCGAGCACGGCGCCAACAACATCCGCGACTTCTTCCGCGTCTTCCTGCAGATGGCGGTGGTGCTGACCTTCGCGGGCTCTTCGCCGGTGGTCAAGGTCGGCCGCATTGCCGGGCAGTTCGCCAAGCCGCGCTCCTCGCCGACCGAGAAGCGCGACGGCATCGAGCTGCCGAGCTATCGGGGCGACATCATCAACGGCCATGAGTTCACGGCGGAGGCGCGCCGGCCCGACCCGCGCCGCCAGATCGAGGCCTACCGGCAATCGGCCGCGACGCTCAACCTGCTGCGCGCCTTCGCCCAGGGGGGCTACGCCAACCTCGCCAGCGTGCACCAGTGGATGCTCGGCTTCCTCAAGGACTCGCCGCAGTCGCGCCGCTACAACGAGCTTGCCGACCGCATCTCGGAGGCGCTCGGCTTCATGCGCGCCTGCGGCCTCGACCTCGAGAGCCATCCCGAGCTGCGCGCGACCGACGTCTACACCAGCCATGAGGCGCTGTTGCTCGGCTTCGAGGAAGCGATGACGCGCGTCGATTCGACGACCGGCGACTGGTACTGCACGTCCGGCCACATGGTGTGGATCGGCGACCGCACGCGCCAGCACGATCACGCGCATGTCGAATATTGCCGCGGCATCAAGAACCCGCTCGGCCTGAAGTGTGGGCCGAGCGT
>DASTZX010000401.1:0-9838 GCA_035764045.1 Xanthobacteraceae bacterium
ATTCCCCACATCAGCAGGTTGATGCCGAACAGGAGCCCGAGCGTCCATTCTGCGGTGCCGGGCCAACCCGACAGGATGATCGCGGCGAGCAGGAGGTTGACGACGCCGCCGAACACCATCCAGCCCCACGACGGGAGCACACGGCGGTGCTCGATCGACGTGATGATCTGGACGATGCCCTGCGCGCCGAAATACGCGGCGACGACCAGCGTGAGCGAGAGGACGCCGACCAGCGGCCGCCAGATCAGGTAGATGCCGACCAGGATGGCGAGCACCGAGGAGATCAACGGCCACCAGAAGCCGGGCATGCGGTGTGTCGTGAACATGCTGGCGAGCCCGACGATGCCGCTGATCAGAAACAGCCACCCGGCGAACAGCGCGACCGCAATCGTCGCCACCATCGGCTCCCCGATTGCGAGCACGCCGAGCACGATCATGATCAGGCCCTGGATCAGGAACAGGCCCCAATGGCCGTGGATCGCCTCGCGGACGTCTTGTCCCATGTTTGCCGATTGCGCAGTTGCCGTGGTCATCGCGTCCTCCTGAGGATCGAGCCCTCCCGCCGCGACCATGCAAGCAGACGTCATCCGGATAATAGCATGGGAACGGCCCGGCTTTGACCTGCATCAACCGCTGCGCGGATCCTCGGGCGGGTCCCTGGGGCCGGGCGCAGAGCATGCAGATCTGCGGGCCGGGCCGCGGCCGGTAAGCGCGTATTCTTGACGTGGATCAATCGCGCCGCGGGAAGAAGCCGGTATCGTCGACCATCCGGTGCCCGGATCCTTTGATCATCGCCCGCTCGGCGAGGAGGATCACGCCATGCGCAGGACCATTCATCTTCATTTGCGTTCGCGAACATTATCATCCGGCCCGGCAAGGACGGCATGTCGGCCGGTCCGACGTTTGACAGCCTCGCCGCCTATCAGCGATGTCCGTCCAGCGCGGCGGAGACGAAGCGCTAGTGGCCAACGGCTGCCTGCCGGGCTGCGCGAAAACCGCGGAATGCGTGCGTCACGAGTCGCCTGAATCCATCATTGCCACCATGTCCCCGGACTGAACAGCAAGCGGGCAATCCAGTATTCACCACCGGCAGCGGTGGTTACCGGATCGTCCGCTGGAGCCTGCACTCGGACGGCGCGAAGCGCCGATCCGGGTGCGCACGATGACGGCGCGGTGTGGCAGCGCTCACTTCCCGCCCTTCACCAGCTCCTTCACCTCCTGCTCCAGCACCGCCGTGCTCACGGTCTGCACGAAGGTCTGCACCACGCGCGCGAGCTTCGCGGCTTCCGTCGGGGTGAGGTCGCCGTCGGCGAGCCCCTCCACGATGCTGGCCATGGCGCCGACCGCGTCGTCCGCCGCCGCGATGGCCGGCAGCTCGAAGGCGACGGGGCGGTCCTTGGTCGGACAGATGCGGTCCATGCACAGGCGCAGCGCCGCCGGATGGCCCGCGTTCGCCAGACTGATGACGGTCTCGGTCAGCTTCTCGGCGGCCGCGTCGAACAACCTTTCGGCCGCGAGCGTGCGCTTGTTGCGCGAGCCGCGCAGCCGCCCGGCCGGGTTGCCGCTCTGCCCGGGTTGGAATTTCATGGGGTCGCTCCCTTCATTTTGCGCGGGATCGCTCCCGGCTCCGCTTCAACAAGCGGATGAGGAATTGGCGCTAAGTGCGATTCTTGCGTTTCCTGCATCTACAGGCGATCTGCAGGCGATCTGCAGGGAGCCGCTGAGTACGGAATTTCCTCTGGCGGGTTGAGACATTCGACCACCGGTCCCATGGTCACGACGAACGCCGCCGCCACGTCGGGGACCTGCTCCTTCGCGAGCTCGACCTGCGCTCGCACGAAGGCAAGCTGTTCGGGGCTCAGCGGGCCGCCGCGGTTGACGAAATAGAGCCAGTGCACGCAGCGCGGCCGGTCGGCCTCGGCGAGCTTGCCCGCCGCGATCAGGCGGTCGATGCCGGCCGGCACTCTCTCCACCCGTTCGGCGACGATCGGGAGCGCGTTGCTGGGCAGGCTCGGCGGTTGCGGCCGTGCGGCTTTCGCCTTGTGCAGCAGCCGTTCGAGATGGCGCGACATGGTGGTTCTCCTTGTCTGGCGTCGGTCGGCAAACGCGGATACACTCGCCGCATGGGGGCGGTCGTCCGCAAATTATTGGTGATGCTGCTTGCCGTCGCGTTCAGCGTCGGCACGGTGCTGGGCTCTGCCGCGATGGCGACCGCCTTGTGTCCCGGCGCCCCACAGCACAGTCCGGCCACCCCACCGCACAGTCATGGGGCGCATCAGGGCCACTTTGCGCACGCCCAGCATCGGCACGGGTCGCCCGAAGGCACGAAGGGCGTCGACGCCGACAAGTGCTGCGTGATGTGCTTCTCGATCGCCGCCGTCGATCCCGCCATGGTTCCGGCCATCGCCCAGGTGCCTTCACCGATCCGCTACGCGCTTGACGCTCAACGCCTCGCCGGCCGGCCGTTGATGCTCGATCCCGAGATCCCAAAACGCAGGGTGTGAGGGCCGGGGGCCGCAGGCGCGGCGCCCGCAACGTCCAGTCCGCCGCGTGCCGGCCTCATAGGTTCGCGCGCTCATGCGTCTTTGAATTTCGGGGCAAATCCATGATCCGCCACATCCCAGCCGGCGCGATGGCGCTCGCCTTGCTGCTGGGCCTCGGCCGAAGCCATGCGGCCGCGCAAGACGCCGCGCAAGACGCCGCGCAAGAATCGGCGCAAGAATCGGCGCAAGAATCCGCACACGAGTCCACGCCGATGGACCACAGCCACATGCAGCACATGCAGCACATGCAGCACGGCGCCTCGCAGCCGGCGCCGGCCGCAACCAAGACGCCGGCCAAGAAGACGAGCCCGCACTCAAAATCTCATCGTCAATCTTCCGGCACCGGCCACGGCACGATGCCCGGCATGAGCCACGGCCACACGGCGCCAGCGCCCGACCACGGCGCCGGCGCGTCGCACCAGCACGATGGCATGGCGATGCAAGGTTTCCTGGGCCCCTATGACATGAGCCGGGAAGGTTCGGGCACGAGCTGGCTGCCCGACAGCACGCCGCACCAGGGCGTGCACGCCGCCTATGGCGACTGGATGCTGATGGGGCATGCGCTGATCAACGGCGTGTACGATCATCAGGGCGGCCCGCGCGGCGGCGACAAGACCTTTGCCAGCGGCATGCTGATGGGAATGGCGCAGCGGCCGCTCGGCGACGGGACGCTCGGGCTCCGCGCCATGGTGTCGCCCGACCCGTTCATGGGGCCGAGCGGCTATCCGCTTCTGTTTGCGACGGGCGAGACGGCGGACGGCCGGACCCCGCTGGTCGATCGCCAGCACCCGCACGACCTGTTCATGGAGCTCGCCGGTACGTACAGCCACGATCTGTCGGCCACCTCGAGCGTGTATGTGTATGTCGGCCTGCCCGGTGAGCCGGCGCTGGGGCCGAGCGCCTTCATGCACCGCACCAGCGGGATGGACATTCCCGAGGCGCCGATCACCCATCATTGGCTCGACAGCACCCACATCACCTTCGGGGTTCTCACCGTGGGCACCGTCATCGACCAGTGGAAGATCGAGGGCTCGGCGTTCCGCGGCCGGGAGCCGGATCAGCATCGCTACGACATCGAAACCCCGAGCCTCGACAGCTTCTCGGGCCGGCTGACCTGGAATCCCGTGCGCGCGCTGTCGATGCAGGTGTCCTACGGACACCTGCACTCGCCCGAGCAATTGATGCCGAACGTCGACCAAAACCGCATCACCGCCTCCGCGACTTACACGCTCGCGTTCGGGCGGGACAATGTCTGGAGCACGACGGCCGCGTGGGGCCGCAAGATGAACAATCCCGGCAACACGCTCGACGGATATCTTCTGGAAAGCGAGCTCATCCTGCGGGACACTTACACCCTGTTCCTGCGCGTCGAGCGGGTGAGGGAGGACGAGCTTCTGGACAACGCGGATGACGTTCCGCACGCCTTCGCCGGGCCTTCATCACCGATCTTCACCGTGACCAAGGCGTCGCTCGGGGGCATCTACGACTTCCATCTCGCCGACCACCTCAAGTTCGGGATCGGCGGACTGGTCAGCAAATACGGCGTGCCGAGCGAGCTCGTGCCGCTCTACGGCGACGATCCGACCAGCTACATGGTGTTCTTTCGATTCAAGGTGCAATGATGCGCAGCTCCCGCTTGATCCAATCGGCCACGCTGGTAACCGCCCTTGTCGCCTCAGTTGCGGCCGCGCATGAGCACGCCACCGGCGTGGTCAAGGAGCGCATGGACGCCATGAAAAGCATGGACCGTTCCGTCAAGGACATCAAAGAGCTGTTCAACGGCAGGGCGGACCTGGCCAAGGTGAAAGTCGAAGCGCTCAGCATCCAGGCGCATGCCGCGAAGATCACAGCGCTGTTTCCGGCGGGGAGCACGCAGCACCCCACCGACGCCAAGGCTTCGGTGTGGAAGAACTGGGCGGATTTCGAGCGCAAGGCGCAGGCGCTCGAAACGGAAAGCACCAAGCTCGCGCAGGCGGACCCGGCCAATCGCGATGCGCTTCGCGCCCAGTTCAAGGCGATGAACCAGGCGTGCACGGCGTGCCACAAGCTCTACCGCGCGGAGAGGTGACCAGGCGCCGTCCGGCGCGTATTCGCAGCAAGCGATCTCAGCAACCATCCGCGACGGCAGCACTGATCTCATTCGGGCTGGCAAAGATCACGTCCGCTCGATCGCCCATCATGCCGGCATGGACGATGGCAGGAGCGCCCTTGTTGGGGCCGTCCTCGCTCGAATCCGTCTTGAAACGCAGATTACGCTCCCAGAACTCGCGCGTGTGGCCATCGTCGGTCGTCACCCGGTAGGTGTCCCGACAAATCTGTATGGTTTTCACGCGCTGATCAGCGCCGACTGTCTTCAGATTGGGCACGGCTCCGTCCGTCATCCCGCCCATTCGCGGAGCCATTTGCGCGCTTTGTCCGCCTTCCGTGGCACGTTTGAGAAACGCCAACAGGTCGGCGCGCTGCCCGGCATCCTTGATCCCAGGAAAAGTCATCGTGTTGCCTGGGACCAGATGCTGCGGGTCGGCGATCCAGCGATCGAGCGTGTTGTCGTCCCAGGTGATGTTCGAGGATTTCAGGGCCGGCGAGTAGCGCGAGAAGCTCGCAAGGCTGCCTGCCTTGCGACTCCAGAGGCCTGCCAAGCTCGGACCGGTCATGCTGCGGTTCGGCTCGAGCGAATGACATGCTGCGCAGGTTCCGAACACGCGCTGACCGCGCTCGGCGTCTGCGCCCGATGCCGGCCCCACAGCGGTGAGACCGAGGACGGCGATGGTGATTGACGCGAAATACCTCACGGACTGAGCCTCCTTCGATCGTCACCCCCGAATGGCGCCCATTGCATGCGATCGGCCGTCAGTCGAAGAACAGATATTTGATGAGCGCCGCGGCAGCGAGGACAAGCACGATGACGACAAGGAGCGAGATGAGCCCCATGCCCCACATCATCGATCCGGACATGCCGTCCATCATGGATGCTTTCTCCTGCGCTCAGCCGGCCCGACCCGTTGCTCAGGCAAGCTTTCGGTTTCTGATCCGCTCATCTCTGACGATCGCTGCAGGCGCCCGCGCGACTGCACGCGAACGTGCTCGCATGCGGGGCTAGCGCCCCCATCAGCGCGCCGAGGCGTCACTCGCGGCGGCGCGCTGGATCACGCGTGAGTTTTGGGAGGATGTGGATCAGGCGGAGGGTTGCGGTCGGCAAGCAAACGCGCCGCCGTGAGGGGCGCCCGCCGAGCGAGTGGGCGCGCGGGCACCTCGACCGCTGAAGCAATGATGCCAACGCTGGTCGCGCACTGGGCGAAACAGGCCATCTGCATGCCCGAGCCGCCATTCGGACAGCCGCCGTCGCAGTCCGCCGCCGGGGAGTGCATCGATATGGAGGTTGGCCCGCCGGTCGCCTTCACCATGGCGCCCATGAGCGCGCCGTGTTCGGCAATGCTGAACACGAACAGCATTACCGTCGCGAGTGCAATCAGCCGAGCATATGGCCGCATCGACATGGCTTGAGGGTAACGAGGACGGATAGCCCGCGCAAACACGAAGCGGTGATGGCGCGGTGCAGTACGGCGTAGCGGCCCGTCCGAAAAAGCAAAGCGCCCGCGAGCGGGGCTCCGGGCGCAACAGGTCGAGACTAGAATTCATGCCATCGCAGATCGCGCCGGCCCACGCAAGCGCGAACACGAGATTTCCCCGCTATTCGCCTGGGGGCCGCGCGCAGGCCGTGACCCGGCTCGACTTGCCCATGCAGAGGGGTGAGCCATTGGAACCAGGCGCGCCCAGCCGTGTTGATTCTTGCTGGAAGGTCAAGGTGATAGCGGGCTGCGGCCATGCGTGGCGGCCGTGGGTTTTGTTGCCATGGACACTATTACCACCGCGATCAGAACCATCGACGAGACAATGATGCAACGATGCATCCAGCTCTCGCGCGAGGTCGGCCGCGAGGGGGAGATGCCGTTCGCCTCCGTCGTCTGCCAGGGCGAGCACATCGTGGCCGAGGCGGTGAACCGGGTCATGCGCGACGCCGACGTGACGCGGCATGCCGAGCTCATGGCATTGCAGAAGGCGCAGAAGGCGCTCGGCCGAAACGATTTGAGCGCTTGCACGATCTACTCGAACGTCGAGCCTTGCGCGATGTGCTCGTTTCCCATCCGCGAGACGCGAATTGGCCGGGTGGTTTTCGCGATCCGCTCACCGCTGATGGGCGGATTTTCGAAATTCGGCGTCGTGCGCGATAACGTCATGTCCGACGTCATGCCGGAGTTCTTCGGCGATCCACCCGAGGTCGTGGCCGGGCTGCTCGCCGAGGAGGCGGAGCAGGCGTGGAGCGATTTCAATCCGATCATTTGGGCGGTTATTCGCTATCGCGGTTGTTTCGGCGGCGTGACCAGCGGCGACGAGCTGTGCACGCACGGCCATCCCCCGGCGCGGCTGCGCCGGCTCAACTGGCGTCAGATCGCGCAATCCCTCATTTCCCGGCGCAGGTGAGCGGGCGCGGTCGAGAGGTCGCCGTCGGGTCGCGTCGAGCGCTAGTAGCGGCGCCAGCCGCGTTCGGGACCGTGGAAATAGGGGCTGCGGATGCAGCTGCCGCCGATGCCTTCGAGCGTCGCCATGCACTCGGCGTAAGTTCGGAAGTAGCAGGACTGCGCCCCGCTTCGGGCGCCGGAGAGGGCGCACCACGGATACGAATAGGCCGACTGGGCCGCGGCCGGGGCGGTCTGGAAGAGGACGCCTGCCGTCATGGTCAGGATCAGAGCTGCCGTGCGCATAGGGGTTCTCGCCGCGGTTGCCCTGCGACCTCAACAATCCGCGCCGCGGTCGCGTTCCGGCCGGGCGGAGGCGGGGCTCGCGGCGGCAGGACGCATGGCCCGCGCCGCTAGAACCTGAACACCGCCGCCGCGACCGCGCAGGTCCATAAGCCCGTATCGTCGCCGAGTGCGGCCGCGGTGATCGACATGCTGTCGATGATCAGCTGGCTCTGCTCGTACTGCTTCTTGCGCTCGTTCCACGCGACTTCGGGGTCGAACTCGATGCCCAAGGTCGAGGCCAGCATCGTCGCGGCGAGATCCTCGGTGAACTCGCCGCTCTCGCTCTCGGTCATGCCGCAGCCGTGATGCTCGGCGATGTAGCCGTACATCGCCGGATCGGCCGGCCGCGCAAGCCCGATGCTGGCGGACACCCGCCGGCCGGGTTCGTCGGTCTCGGCGCGGGCGAGGACCGAGAAGGTGATCTCGCCCGGGCGCAGCGTCGCGACGCCGTCCTCGCGCGAGATCAGCTCGCAGCCGGCCGGCAGGATCGACGAGATGGAGACGAGGTTCTGCTGCTCGATATCGGCGTCGCGCAAGGCGAGCTCGAACGAGGTCAGGCGGCGGCGATGCACGCCGATGCCTTTGGTCAGGAAGACTTGCCGGGGCAGGGGGAACATGGCCGGGCCTCGCTTCGATTGTTCAGAAACGTCTCAGGGCCTGGCCGCGACGAGGGCCAGATACTCGTAGACCATGGTGGCGGCGGCGAGCGCGGTGATCTCGGCGACGTCGTAGGGCGGGGCGACCTCGACCACGTCCATGCCGACGAAGTGCAGCCCGTCGAGCCGGCGCAGGATGGCCTGCGCCTGCCATGACGCGAGCCCGCCGATCTCCGGCGTGCCGGTGCCCGGCGCAAAGGCCGGGTCGAGCACATCGATGTCGAAGCTCAGATAGCAGGGCGCACCGCCGACCACGGTGCAGATGCGCTCGGCGATCGCGCGCGGGCCCTCCGCGTGCACGTCTTCGGCCGACAGGATGGTGACGCCCTGTTGCCGGGTCCAGTCATAGATGTCGCGCGCGACCGGCGAGCGAATGCCGACCTGCACCATGCGGCGCGGATCGACCAGCCGCTCCCGGATGGCGTGATAGAACACCGAGCCGTGCGCAAAAGCCTGGCCGAAATTGTCCGGCCAGGTGTCGACATGCGCATCGAACTGCACCAGCCCCGGCACCCCGTCGCGGCGTGCGAGCGCGCGCAGCAGCGCAAGCGTGATGCTGTGCTCGCCGCCGAGCGCGACGAGATGCGCGAGCCCCGCGGCCTGCTCCTCGATCAGCTTGAGGCTCTGCGGAATGTCGCCGAGCGCGATGCGGAAATCCCCGATGTCGGACAGGTCCTGGCCGGCCGGATCGCGGCGCGCAACGGGATGGTCGCCGTCGACCAGCATGCGGCTCGCCTGCCGGATCGCCTGCGGCCCGAACCGCGCGCCGCTGCGATTGGTCGTGCCGATGTCGAGCGGGATGCCGGCGACCACGATCGCCGCATCGCGCTCACGTTGGTCGATGCCGAGAAATCCGGGCGGGACCGCAAAGGTGGGAAGCTCGCTCGCCATACGTTACGTGCCGCCGCTTCTCATTGCCGACTTCAATGTTGACCAACGTCCGATCCGGCGCGTTTCATCGCGACGACAGGCCGGCCGGCACGCAAATGCCGATCCCGGGGTGCAGTGCCCGAGATCGGCGCGTTGGGAACGGAGGAGACGTCTGTCGTGCGGCGGCGCTACCAGCCCGAATAGACGACGCCGGGCGCGACGTCCCACGCCGGCACCCGTTCGGTCACCACCACCTCGCGATGCCAGCGACGGGCCGGGTAGACCGGCGCCGCATAGGCCCGCGGGGGCGTCACATAGGCCAGCGGGGGCGCCACATAGACCGGCGCCGGCGCGACCGGCACGGTGTAGACCGGCGCTGGCGCGACCACGTAAGCGGCAGGTGGGGCGTAGCCGCCCTCGACGATCACGCCCTGCGCCGAGGCGGTGCCCGCTCCAGCCAGGATCAGGCCGCCTGCAGCGAATGCGATGCGGATTCCGTTCATCGTGCAACCTCCTCGATCAGTCCCCGCCAAAGTGTCAATGACGCGCGCCGCGCGATGTTCCGCGCCACAGTTTTGGCATTTGCGGGCGGCGAAGGCGCAAATCCGACGTGCATGTGTGGAACGCGTTCCGGGAAGGGGGCGGGGCTTTTGCCGCAAAATGTTCTATGTTCGGCCAGGCGAAACCGAGGGCGACCGATGTTCGCGAAGATCAAGGCGGCGCTCGCCGGCCTGACGGGCGGAAGGGGCGGGGGCGGCGAGGGCCCGCCGGCCGCAACGGTCGAGTACAAGGGTTACCGCATCCGGCCGGAACCCTATCGGACCAATGGCGCTTACCAGACCGCCGGCACGATCGAGAAGGACGGTCCCGAGGGGGTGCGGACGCACCGCTTCGTGCGCGCCGACACCCATCCCAACCGCGAGGACGCGACCGCCTTCGCGATCACCAAGGCGAAGCAGATCATCGA
>DASTZX010000402.1:0-3557 GCA_035764045.1 Xanthobacteraceae bacterium
GGGCGGATGCCAGTCCTGCGTCAGGACCACATGCCGGAACCGCTCGCACAGGCGATTGATCGCCGGCACGACCTCGTCGCCGCGCGGCACGGCGAGCCGGCCGCCCGGGCAGAAATCATTCTGCACGTCGACCGCGATCAGCACGTCGTGCTCGGTGGGCGAGATCCTGCCGGCCATGGCGGCCTCTCCATGGTGCCATGATCGGCCGCACCATGCGGGTGCGCAAGGCGGCATGATTTCGCGCCGGGCGGGTCTCTCCGTCGTCATGCCCGCGCTTGGCGCGGGCATCCACGTCTTTCTTTCCTGCCGTGCCGAAGGCGTGGATGGCCGGGACAAGCCCGGCCATGACGTGGTCGACGAGGTTCACCTGATCGTCATGCCCGCGCTTGGCGCGGGGATCCACGTGTTTCTTTCCTGCCGTGCCGAAGGCGTGGATGGCCCGGACAAGCCCGGCCATGACGTCAGTCGACGCGAGCGAAGCGATTCCGTTCTTCGAACGGCTAAGCCCGGCCATGACGATGGTCGAACCCCTTGATCCGGCTGCCCGGTCCTGCCACATGCAGCCATCATGAACGAGCAAGTCCGAGCCGATTCGGCGGCTGCGTCGCCGGCGACCGCGAACGAAACTGCGGCCGCCTCGCCGCTCGCCCGCGAGGTCGAACGCCGGCGCACGTTCGCGATCATCTCCCATCCCGACGCCGGCAAGACGACGCTCACCGAGAAGCTGCTGCTGTTCGGCGGCGCGATCCAGCTCGCCGGCCAGGTGAAGGCCAAACGCGACCGCCGCTCGACCCGCTCCGACTGGATGGCGATCGAGCGCGAGCGCGGCATCTCGGTCGTCACCTCGGTGATGACCTTCGAGCATGGCGGGCTGGTCTACAACCTGCTCGACACGCCGGGCCACGAGGACTTTTCCGAGGACACCTACCGCACGCTCACCGCGGTCGATTCCGCCGTGATGGTGATCGATGCCGCCAAGGGCATCGAGGCGCGCACCCGCAAGCTGTTCGAGGTCTGCCGCCTGCGCGACATCCCGATCCTCACCTTCATCAACAAGATGGACCGCGAGAGCCGCGATCCCTTCGAGCTGCTCGACGAGATCGAGAAGACGCTGGCGCTCGACACCGCGCCGATGACCTGGCCGCTCGGCCGTGGCCGCGACTTCGCCGGCACCTACGACATCGTGACCGGGCGCATGCGGCTGATGGGCGAGGACGACGAGGCGACCCTGGTGCCGATCGACCTCGCCGCGCTCGGCGCCCGCAATCCCAATCTCGACGCGGCCGCGCTCGGCGACGAGCTCGAGCTGGTCCGCCATGCCTGCCGGCCGTTCGATCTCGCCCATTTCCGCGAAGGCGACCTCACGCCGGTCTATTTCGGCTCGGCGCTCAAGAACTTCGGGGTCGGCGACCTGCTCGACGGGCTGGGCGCGCTCGCCCCGGCGCCGCGTGCGCAAAGCGCCGACCGCCGCCGCGTCGAAGCGGCCGAGCCGCACATGACCGCCTTCGTGTTCAAGATCCAGGCCAACATGGATCCGAACCACCGCGACCGCATCGCCTTCGCGCGCATCTGCTCCGGCAAGCTCAACCGCGGCATGAAGGTCAAGCAGGTGCGCACCGGCAAGCCGATGAGCCTGCGCACGCCGCATTTCTTCTTCGCCCAGGACCGCGCGCTCGCCGACGAGGCCTTTGCGGGCGACGTGGTCGGCATTCCCAACCACGGCGTGCTGCGCATCGGCGACACGCTGACCGAGGGCGAGGACATCGCCTTCCTGGGCGTGCCGTCTTTCGCGCCGGAAATCCTGCGCCGGGTGCGGCTGACCGACGCCATGAAGGCGAAGAAGCTCAAGCAGGCGCTGCAGGAAATGGCCGAAGAGGGCGTCGTGCAGGTGTTTCGTCCGCGCGACGGCGCGCCCGCCATCGTCGGCGTGGTCGGGCTGCTGCAGCTCGACGTCCTCAAGGTGCGGCTCGATGCCGAGTACGGGCTGCCAGTCGAGTTCGACACCTGCGAGTTCGAGCTGGCGCGCTGGGTTTCGGCCGAGGACGACAAGGCGTTGGAGGCCTTCGTTGCCGCCAACGGCGCCGGCATTGCCGACGACCTCGACGGCGATCTCGTCTTCCTGGCGCGCAACGCCTTCTATCTCGGCTACACGGCCGAACGCGCGCCCGGGATCAGGTTCGCGGACGTCAAGGACGTCAAGAAGGCGGGAGCCGAGGGTCGAAAAAGTTAATGCGCTTAAACCCTAGGGCAGTACCGCAAAGGACAGTCCCGCACAGCCTGTTCATCCGCCGTTCATCTTGAGATTCTTACGGTTTTACGACTGGCGCTGGTTGGCCCAGGGCGAGACGACCGGGAGGCGAGTCTCGACCCGCGTGGAATTCGGGGTTTCGGCTCGACAAGGCACCCCGGCCCGGCACCCAGCGGCCGCGTGATCCGAGTGCGCTGCCTCGTGATAATGATTCGTGCAGCGCCCGGAGCACACTCAGAGGAGGGGGTCTCGTGTTCGTCCGCACGTCCGTAGCACGCGCTCTACGCGCCTCCGCGCAATCGTCTGCGAGCCGCCATGTCCTGACCTGGATGCTGGCCGCCGCTGGCGCCGGGCTGATCTGGTCCGACACTGCGTCCGCCGCACGCCCACCGCACGCGGGCGCATCGCGCACCGCCGCCACGGGCGCCAAGGCCAAGCAGGCCGCGGCGCCACACGCCAAGAAGGCTCGCACCTCGAAGGCGAAGCACGGGCGGGGGACCACCGACAAGATCGTTCCGCTTCCGCAAAGCCGTCCGGCGCTCGCCGATCTGCCGCCCGGGCTCGCCCCGGTCCGGCAGGCCTTCGACCTGATTCGCGCCGGCAAGCTGCAGGAGGCGACGGCGATCGAGAAATCGCTCACCGATCCGGTGGCGCAGACCGTGGTCGAGTGGATGCTGTTGCGCCGCGGCGACACCGCCGCCGGATTCGATCGCTACGCCGCCTTCATCAAGGCCAACCCGGATTGGCCGGGCCTTACCGCGCTGCGCCGACGCGCCGAGGGACGGCTGTGGCAGGAGCGGCGTGACGCCGCGACCGTGCGCGCCTTCATCGGCACCCAGCCGGCGGGCGTGATGGGCCAGCTCACGCTTGCGCGCGTGCTGATGAGCGACGGCGACCGCGCCGAAGCCGAGCGCAACCTGCGTGCGGCATGGCGCGCGGGCGATTTCTCGGCCGACACCGAAGCGGCCGTCGTCGAGGCGTTTCCCGACGTGCTGACGCGGGCCGACCGCATCGCCCGCATGGACCGCCGGATCGGGGCGAAGGATTTCAGCGGGGCGATGCGCGCCGCGAAGAAGCTGAGCGACGGCGAGATCGCCATCGTCAAGGCCTGCATCGCCGCCGAAGGCAATGCCAGCAAGGCGGGCGGGCTCCTCGACGGTGTGCCGGGCGAGGTGCGCGACGACGTCGGCTACGCGCTGTGCCGGATCCACTGGCGGATTCACCAGAACGACGTGGCGGGCGCGGCGAGGCTCATGCTCGCGGTCCCGCGTGATGCGGTGGACCGGATCGACGGCGACGAATGGTGGCG
>DASTZX010000403.1:0-10981 GCA_035764045.1 Xanthobacteraceae bacterium
GTTGGTGCTCCACAGGCCGCGGCCCTTCCAGCCGCCGTTCGGGTCGTCGATACGCGCGTCGAGCCCCTTGGCGTAGAAGCCCATCGGATAGGGGATGCGCAGCGAGACCATCTTGCCGTTCTGCAGCGCGACGAAGCCGTCACTGAGGTTGGCGGTCGAGATCGGCACGTCCTTGCCGAGGCCCACCGCGTCATGCTGGTCGACCCAGGTGTAGTAGCTCGCCTCCGCGCTGTTGTCGCCGAGCCCCTCGAAGCCGGGGCCCGGATAGCGATAGTGCGCCCAGCCCTCGGGGCAGTGATTGCCGGTCGCTTTCGGACCGTTGAGCGGGGCCTTGCATTTGCTGCGGTCGAAGCTGACCAGTTCGCCGCTCGACGCCGAGCCCCACACCACGCCCTTGGAGTCGATGTCGCCGCCGCGGATGCCGAAGGACGGCTCCGGCACATAGTAGATCTCCGACAGCTTGGTCTTCGGATCGAAGCGCAGGAACCCGGGCGGGCCGCCGAAGATGCCGACCGTGTACCAGATCGAGCCATCAGTCGGATGCGGCATCACCGCATACGGGCCGGAGCCCGGAACGATGCGCTTGTCCTTGTTCGGATCGATCGGCTGGTTCGGTTCGACGTACTCGTCGAGCTTGCCGTTGCCGTCAGTGTCGAGCACGAACGGCGCCCAGCCGACCGCTTTCTGCGAGTCGCCGGTCTCGTCGAACACCTTGGTGTTGACCCAGCCCGCCACCTGTCCGGTGCCGCTGAGCCAGAGCGTGTTGTCCTTGTCGAAGCCGAATTGCGGATGGTGTGTGCCGAAGCATGTGTCGATGAAGGAGTACTTCATCGTCTTCGGGTCGAGCATCGCGACCTGACGCGTCGACTTCTCGAGCGGGAAGACCTTGGCGTAGGGATTGTCCGATCCCTTCTTGCACCAGGCCGGATTGTCCTGACCACGCACGGTCGCGGCGAGCCACAGCCGCCCCTTGTCATCGAACATGGCGTTGTGATTGTTCGCGCGCGTATCCCAGAGCTTCCGGTTGCCCCAGTAGGCCGACGGCTCGAGCGGCTTCACGGAGCCGGCATGGCCCGGGCCGAGCGATTCCGGCATCTCGGGATCATGGACCGGCATCTTGAAGAACGTCACCGTGTTGGTCTTCGGATCAAGGATCGGCATGTTGTCGGTCGAGTACTCGGGCGAGCCATACAACGGTCCGTTGGCATTGACGGTCGGGTTGCGCTTGTCCGACGAGATCAGGTCGTGGAGGTATTTGTCGGGCGTACTCCACTCCCACTCGGTGATCACGAGATTGCGCTCGACACCCTGCGGCCGCGGCGGCTTGTCCTTCGGCAGCTCGCCCTTGGCGATGCGGTCGGTCCAGTCGCCGAGATACTTGAACGGGACGCCGCCCCACTGGCCGGCAATCTGGTTGATCATCTGCTCGCCCGACTGCCCGGACTGGACGCGGCGCATCCAGGCGTCGGCGCCGGAGTTGAAGGAGCCGAACTGAGCCGGGATGGTGCGGGTCGCCTCCTGTCCGAGCTGATGACAGCCGATGCAGCCGATGTTCTTCATCTGCTTGAGGTAGTCGTGCTGCGTCATCTTCGCCGGAATGCCGCTGTCGTCCTTGCCGAAGTCGCTTTTGGCCGGGATCTTCATCATCGAGTACCAGTAGATCGCCGGATAATAATGTGCGGCCTCGACATCGTTCGGCGCCGCCACCGCAGTCAGATCAAGATGCTGACCCGGCTTGGCGCGCAGCTTCGGCGAGTCGATGAGCCCATACCCGCGCACCCACACCTGGTAGTTCGCCGTCGGCAGATCGGGAATGACGTAGCGGCCCTGGTCGTCGGTCACGACGATCTTCGCGAATTTGGTGGGCAGATCATTCGTCTCGGCGATGACCCAGACGCCGGCCTCCGGGCCCTTCGGGCCGGTGACCACGCCGCCGATGTCGTCGCCGTCGATGGCGACCGCCTGTGCGGCCTGCTGCGCGTGCGCCGGGGCGAATGGGGTATTGAGACATGCGGCGAGCGCGACGACGGCGACGCTCGCGTAAAGCCACTGTCGGGTCATGAGAGCCTCCCTTGCATGCAGTCTTGCCGGGCGCGCCGGCGCTCGGCCGGGGCGGATCCTGATTGTTTGATTGGCGCAAATGTGCGCCAGTCATTGCCGGCCCGCAAGGGGGATCGGCGGCATGCGCGACGCGACGCCGACGGGTCGCACATCATCGCGGGTCCCTGGGCCTCGGCGCGCCGTCGCACCATAGTCGCGCGCCCTCCGGGCAGTGTCGGACTTCCAACCATGGCGCGCGGTCTCGATCATGTCGTTCATGCGGTGCGCGACCTCGACGCCGCGGCCACGCGCTACGAGCGCTGGTGTTATGTCGACGCGGTGATGTCCGGCCGGGCAACGCCGCAGCTGGGGCCGATCCCGCGCTTCTATTGAACGGGCGATCAGACGCGGAGGGCCGCGCCCCTACGAGCTCGAGGCCGGTGCTTCGAGCCGGCGGATGCCACCTCGACGAACATCCGCTAACATTCGAACCAGGCAAAACGCGGGAGACGCGACACATGGCGAAGTTCGGCATCGGACAGGCGGTGCGCCGGGTCGAGGACCAGCGCTTCCTCACCGGCCATGGCCGCTACATCGACGACATCAGCCTGCCCGGCCAGGCCTATGGGGTGGCGCTGCTCTCGCCGCACGCGCATGCGCGCATCAAGCGGATCGACGTCGCCAAGGCCAAGGCCGCACCGGGCGTGCTCGCCGTGCTCACCGGTGCCGACGCGGTGGCCGACAAGCTCGGCAGCTTCACGGCCCATCTGATGCCCGAGGACGTCGGCGCCCCGAAGGGACATCGCACGTTCCAGCCGCTCCTCGTCGCCGACCGCGTGCGCCTGGCCGGCGACCGCGTCGCCTATGTGGTCGCCGAGACGGTGGCGCAGGCGCGCGATGCAGCCGAGCTGATCGAGATCGATTACGAGCCGCTGCCGGCCGTCGTCGACCTGGAGGACGCCGCCAAGCCGGGCGCCACGAAGGTGTGGGACGAATGTGCGGACGGGAACGTTGCGTTCCGCCTGCGCTTCGGCAATCAGGAGGCGACCGACGCGGCGTTCGCGTCGGCCAAGCACGTGGTGACGCTGCGCGTCGTCAACAACCGGCTGTCGCCGGTCGCGATGGAGCCGCGCGTCGCCATCGGACAGTACGATCCGATCGAGGACAGCTACACGCTGCACACCGCGTCGCAGAACCCGCACGGCGTGCGGATGGAGATGTCGCACGTCTTTCACGTGCCGGAGAACCGCGTGCGCGTGATCTCGCCCGATGTCGGCGGCGGCTTCGGGCTCAAGGGCAGCACGTTCCCTGACGAAGCGCTGGTGCTGTGGGCGGCCCGCAAGGTGCAGTGCCCGGTGAAGTGGACCGCCACGCGCTCGGAAAGCATGCTGACCGACCACGGTGGCCGCGATCATGTCGCCTATGGCGAGATGGCGCTCGATGCCGAGGGGAAGATCCTCGGCATCCGGGCGCGCTCCCTGTTCAATGTCGGCGCCTATTTCGTCGGCGCCGCCATGGTGGTCGGCGCCTTCTCGCTGCGGTTCATCCCGGAAGCCTATGACGTGCAGAACATCTTCGTGGCGACGACCGGGCTGTTCACCAACACGTCGCAGAACGGACCTTATCGCGGCGCCGGACGGCCGGAAGCGGCCTATTTCACCGAGCGGCTGATCGAGCATGCGGCGCGGCAGATCGGGATCGACGCGACCGAGATCCGCCGGCGTAATCTGATCGCGCCGGCGAAGATTCCCTACAGCACGCCGACGTTCTGGACCTATGACAGCGGCGAGTTCGGCCGGCTGCTCGACCAGTGCGTGGAGGCGAGCGACTGGAAGGGATATGCGGCGCGGCGCAAGGAATCGGAAAAGAACGGCAAGCGGCGCGGCCGTGCGGTGAGCTACTACATCGAGTTCGGCGGCATCTTCAACGATCGCATGGACCTGCGCTTCGACCCGGGCGGCACGCTCACGATCCTGGCCGGCACACACTCACACGGGCAAGGCCACGCGACGGTCTTTGCCCAGATCGTGCACGAGCTGTTGGGCGTGCCGTTCGAGGAGATCCGCTTCGTGCAGGGCGACACCGCCCAGGTCGCGATGGGGCGAGGCACCTACGGGGCGCGCAGCGCGGTCGTGGGCGGCAGCGCGCTCAAGGCGGCGGCGGATGCGATCGTCGAGAAGGGCAAGCCGATGGCCTCGGCCCTGATGGAGGCGGACGTCGCCGACATCGAGTTCAAGGATGGCCGCTACCGGGTGGCCGGCACCGACAAGTCGATCACGATCGCCGACGTCGCGAAGGCGTCCTATGCGCCGATGGGGCCGTTGACCAAGCAATTCGGCGTCGGTCTCGAGGCGAGCGGCAGCTTCAGTCCCGAGCCGCCGAGCCATCCGAACGGCGCGCATGCCTGCGAGGTCGAGATCGACCTGGAGACCGGCGAGGTGACGGTGGATCGCTATCACGTGGTCGACGATCTCGGCCGGGTGCTCAATCCGCTGATCGTCCGCGGCCAGATCCATGGCGGCGTCGCGCAGGGGATCGGCCAGGCCCTGGTCGAGCAGCAGGTCTACGACCGCGACTCCGGCCAGCTCCTCACCGGCAGCTTCATGGATTACGCCATGCCGCATGCCGATCTGATCCCCATGATCGACGCGGCGCTCGAGGAGGTGCCGTGCCGCACCAACCCGCTGGGCGTGAAGGGCATCGGGGAATCCGGCACCATCGGGGCACCGCCCACGGTCATCAACGCCATCATCGACGCGCTGCGCCCGCTCGGCGTCGAGACGATCGACATGCCGGCGACCCCGGCGCGGGTGTGGGAGGCGATCAGCAAGGCGCGCGGCGCGAGCGCCTGAGCGCCGTTGCGGGCCGGCAACGAAAACGCTTAACTCACGCGGCCGGCAACCGCCGTATCTTCAAGATGCGGCCCATGACCGGCCCAGGGAGGAATACCATGCGTGCGTCATTGCTCGCGTCCGCCGCTTTCGCGGCCGCTCTTGCATCGAATATTGCGTCCACTGCCTCGGCCCAGCAGGCCGCTCCGCTCACGACCCAGTTCATGAGCGACAAGCAGATCATGGGGCTGATCGACAAGGCGAAGAACGAGCGCAAGGGAGAGGCGCCGCTGGTGGCGGAGCCGATCCTGTTGCTTCCGCCCTACAAGGCCCAGCTCGAATATCGTCCCGCCATCGCGCCGGCAGCGGTGCACGAAAAGGACGCGGAGCTGTTCGTGGTGCTGCAAGGCACGGGCAACATCGTGACCGGCGGCAAGCTGGTGGACGAGAAGCGGGTCAATGCCGCGAACCTGTCGGGCTCGTCGATCGCGGACGGCCATTCGCAGACCGTCGTGAAGGGCGACATGCTGATCGTGCCGCCGAATACCCCGCACCAGGTCATTCCGTCGGGCGGCGCGCCGATCGTCGTGATGACGATGCACGTGCCGTTTCCGGCGCCGGCCAACTGGCCGTGATTCGGACACCGAAGCAAAGGGAGCGTGACCATGAATCGTGCCATCCTGCCCTGTTGCGCCGTCGTTCTCGCCGCGGCTGCGGCTTCCGCTCTCCCGCCGGCGCAGGCGAACGACATCACCACCGAATGGTCGAGCGTCAAGCCGCCGCCGGTGCCGGTGCTCAAGCCGGCGACGATCGATCCGAAGACGACCGCGCTCCTGGCGCTCGACTTCATGAAAGGGAACTGCGGGGCGCGGCCGCGCTGCGCCTCGACCATTCCGGTCGCCAACAAGCTCATCGAGCAGGCGCACGCCCACGACATGCTGGTGATCTACACCCTGGTGGGCGAGACGCCGAAGCCGGAGGGGATGGCCGACGGCATCCAGAAGCCGCGCGAGGGCGAATGGATCGAGCGCGGCGGCGCCGACAAGTTCATCAACTCCGACATCGAGCAGCGCCTCAAGCAGAAGGGCATCAAGACCGTGATCGTGATGGGCACCTCGGCGCAGGGCGCCGTGGTCGGCACCAGCAACGGCGCCGTGCAGCGCGGCTTCACCGTGGTGGTGCCGGTCGACGGCATGTCGGCGGAGGATCCCTATAATGAGCAGTACGCGGCCTGGCACCTCTACAAGGGCGGTCCGGTCTACCTGCCGAAGAACGTGACGCTCACGCGCGGCGACATGATCACGTTCGGGAAGTGAGATCGCGGCGGCCCTGATCCCGAGCAAATCTGCGTCATTGCCCGCGCAAGCGGGCAATCCAGTATTCACAACACGTGCGTGAGAAGCCGGCAGTGCCCCATCGGGCCTGCTGCGGAGTACTGGATCGTCCGCTTTCGCGGACGACGACGGTGTGAGGGGTCACTGCAAGCTGATCTTGGCGTCGCGGATGACCTGACCCCACTTGTCGGTCTCCTCGACGATCAGCTTCTCGTAGGCTGCGGGCGACATCGGCGTCGGGATGCTGCCGAGGTCGGCGAGCCGCTCCTTGATCTTCGGATCGGCCAGCGCGGCGTTGATCTCCTTGTTGAGCTTGTCGACGATGTCGGCGGGCGTCTTCTTCGGCGCGCCGATGCCCTGCCAGGTGCTGGCCTCGAAGCCCGGCACGAACTCGGCCACCGTGGGGAGATCCGGCAAGGCGTGCGAGCGCTCGGCCGTGGTCACCGCCAGCGCGCGCACCTTGCCGGCCTTGATCGCCCCGAGCGACTCGGGGAGCGGGCTGAACATCACCTGGACCTGACCGCCGATCAGGTCGGTGAGCGCGGGGGCGCCGCCGCGGTAGGGCACGTGCACCATGTCGATGCCGGTCTTCATCTTGAAGAACTCGCCGCCGATATGCGAGGCGCTGCCGCTGCCGCCGGACGCCATGCTCACCTTGCCGGGATTGGCCTTCACATAGGCGATGAACTCCGGGACGGTCTTGGCCGGGATCGCGTTGGTGATCTCCATCACCAGCGGCAGCTTGCTGATCATCGCGATCGGCACGATGTCGCGGATGAAATTGAAGTTGAGGTCCTTGTAGAGGGTGGCGTTGGTGGTCACCGACTGCGGGATCAGGAGGAGGGTGTAGCCGTCGGGCGCGGCGTGCGCGACCACGTCGACGCCGATATTGGTGCCGCCGCCCGGCCGGTTCTCGATCACGAAGGTCTGGCCCATGTGCTCGGTGAGCCACTGGCCCATGATGCGCGACAGGATGTCGAGCGCGCCGCCGGGCGCGACCGGCACGATGAGATGCACCGGCCGGGTCGGATAGGCTTCGCCACGGGCGATGCGAGGCGCGGCGGACAGCGCGCCGGCGCCGGCGGCAAGCTGCAGCACATGGCGGCGGGACAGCGTCATCACGTTCCTCCCGGGAGCGATGGTCGTTGGACCAGCCGCGCATCGCGGCGCGGCGCCCACGGCCTTAATAGGGTTTTGACCCTAGCACATCGACGGTGTCCGCGGGCTTGCGACGCAAGGTCCCGGCGGCCCCGGCTGCGCGGCGCGCGCATCAGCCCGCGCCGAGCGCAACCGCCACATGAAAAGTGATGAATGACGCCGCATAGGCGAGCGCCAGCATGTAGGCGAAGGTGATCGCCATGAAACGCCAGCTGCCGGTCTCGCGGCGGATCACCGCCAGCGTCGAGGCGCACTGCGGCGCGAAGATGTACCAGACGAGCACCGCGAGCGCGGTCGCGAGGGTCCATTTGTTCGCCAGCGCCTGGCCGATCTGCGCCGCGGCTTCCTTGCCGCCTTCGATGGCATAGACGGTGCCGAGCGCCGCGACCGCGACCTCGCGCGCCGCCATGCCGGGAATGAGCGCGACGTTGATCTGCCAGTTGAAACCGACCGGCGCCAGAACCGGCTCGAGCGCGTGGCCGATGATGGCGGCGAGGCTGTAGTTGATCGCCGGCTCGGTCGCGCCCGCCGGCGGGCGCGGAAACGAGGCCAGGAACCAGATCAGCACCATCATGGAGAAGATTGTGGTGCCGGCGCGCTTGAGGAAGAGCTTGGCGCGCGTATAGAGCCCCATCGCCACGCTGCGCACGCGCGGCAGCTTGTAGTCCGGCAGCTCGAGCATGAAGGGCGGCGTCTCGTGCTCGTTCCAGAAGAAATATTTGGCGACGGCGGAGACGCCGAGCGCGCTGGCGATGCCGGCGGCGTAGAGCCCGAACATCACCAGGCCCTGCAGGTTGACCCAGCCCCAGACGTGCCGGTCGGGGATGAAGGCCGAGATGATCAACGTGTAGACCGGGATGCGCGCCGAGCACGTCATCAGCGGCGCAACCAGGATGGTGGTGAGCCGGTCGCGTTTGTTGTCGATCACCCGCGTCGCCATGATGCCGGGGATCGCGCAGGCGAAGCTCGACAGGAGCGGAATGAACGCGCGGCCATGCAGGCCGGCGCTGCCCATGATGCGGTCCATCAGGAAGGCGGCCCGCGCCATGTAGCCGAGGTCTTCGAGCAACAGGATGAACAGGAACAGGATCAGGATCTGCGGCAGGAACACGATGACGCTGCCGACCCCGGAGATCACGCCGTTCTGGATGAAGCTTTGCAGCAGGCCTTCCGGCAGGGCGTCGTGAGCGATGACGCCGAGCGAGTCGAAGCCGGCCTGGATCAGGTCCATCAGCGGCCGGGCCCAGGCAAAGACCGCCTGGAACATCACGAACAGGAGCGCGAGCAGGATCACGAGTCCCGCCACCGGCTGCAGCAGCACGGCGTCGAGGCGGGACGTGAGCGTATCGGGCCGTGCTGGCATCGCGACTGCGGTCGCGATGATCCGGTCGGCCTCGCGCTGGGCGGCGCGCAGATCGGAGGCGGTCGGCGGCCTCCAGGTGTTCTCGCCCGGGGCGGCGAGATGCGCGTCCGCAATCTCGTCCATGCGGCGCAACAGCTCCTCGGTGCCGTTCCGCCGCACGGCGATCGCGGTCACCACCGGAATGCCGAGCTCGGCCGAAAGCCGCGCCAGATCGATCTTGACGCCGCGCCGCTGCGCGAGATCGAACATGTTGAGGACCAGCATCAGCGGCCGGCCGACCCGCTTGAGCTCGAGCACGAGACGCATCGCGAGCCGCAGGTTGGTGGCGTCGGCGACGCACATCAGGAGATCGGGGGCGCTTTCGCTGGCGAGCCGGCCGAGCACGACGTCGCGGGTGATCTCCTCGTCCGGGCTGCGGCCGCGCAGCGAATAGGTCCCCGGCAGGTCGATCAGGTTGACGCTGCGGCCGGCCGGCGTCTGCAGCAGCCCTGCCTTGCGCTCGATGGTGACGCCCGGATAGTTCGCGACCTTCTGCCGGCTGCCGGTGAGCGCGTTGAACAGCGCGGTCTTGCCGCTGTTCGGGGTGCCGACCAGTGCGAAATGCCAGGGCGAGTCGGTCGAGAGCGGGGCGGCGGTCGCGGTCATGCGGGTCGATCCGCCGTGGTGAGGATCGCCATCGCCTCGTGCCGGCGCAGCGCGATGGTCGCGTTGTTCACCCGGACGGCGATCGGATCGCGGCCGAAGACGCCTTCATGCAGGATCTCGACATGCGCGCCCTCGACGAAGCCGAGCTCGAGCAGGCGGTTCTCGATCTCGGCGGGCGAGAGCCCGCCGCCGCCCTCGCGCACCTCGATCGCCTCGATCCAGCCGCTGAATCCGCACGGCGCCCGACCCAAGGGCAGGTGGGCATGTCCGTTCAGCGAATGGCCGTTCTTCGCCATGACTGGTTTCGCGACCGACGTCGCGCGCTGCCTGTTGACCGCTTTGTCAATTATCGCGCTCTATTTGTGCCACGCCCTGTGACAGGTCAAGGCAAGGCGTCTGTAATCTCAATAGCTTAGAACACTTATAAAGAAGCTAACGCGATACCGGCTTTGGCAACGGCCGGGCCGGACCGTTGACCCTGGGAGCGTGGACCGCCATGGTCCGCCGGCATGAGGGCCTCGTGACCATCAACGTCGATCCCGCTCCCTGTTCCGAGGTGGCCGTCGGCGCCGTGCGCTTCGGCAACGCCTTGCCGCTCGCCCTGATCGCCGGCCCTTGCGCGCTGGAGAGCCGGGCGCATGCGCTCGAAATGGCGGGCGCGCTCAAGGAGATCGCGGCGCGCGCGGGGATCGGCCTCGTCTACAAGACCTCGTTCGACAAGGCGAACCGGACGAGCGCGAGGAGCGCGCGCGGGCTCGGGCTCGCCAAGGCGCTAGGCATCTTTGCCGAGATCCGCGAGAGCCTCGGCCTGCCGGTGCTCACGGACGTGCACGCGGCGGAGCAGTGCGCGCGCGTCGCCGAGGTCGTCGACGTGCTGCAGATTCCCGCCTTCCTGTCGCGCCAGACCGATCTCCTCGTCGCGGCGGCGCAGACCGGCCGCGTCGTCAACGTGAAGAAGGGACAGTTCCTGGCGCCCTGGGACATGGCGAATGTGGTGGCGAAGATCACCGGGGCAGGCAATCCGAACGTGCTGGTGACCGAGCGCGGCGTCTCGTTCGGCTACAACACGCTGGTCTCCGACATGCGCGCGCTGCCGATCCTCGCCCGCACCGGCGCGCCGGTGATCTTCGACGCCACCCATTCGGTGCAGCAGCCCGGCGGACAGGGCTCCGCCTCGGGCGGCGAGCGTGAGTTCGTGCCGGTGCTGGCGCGGGCCGCGGTCGCCGTCGGCGTCGCGGGCGTGTTCATCGAGACGCATCAGGATCCGGACCGGGCGCCATCCGACGGCCCCAACATGGTGCCGCTCAAGGAGATGGATGCGATGCTCGCGCAGCTCGTTGCGTTCGACCGGCTGGCGAAGGGCTCGCCGCGACCCTAGAGCGCGGCAAATCGGGCGCATGCGATTATCGATGAGGAGCCGAGTGTTTGCGGCGCTAGGCCGGTTTCCTGCGCTCCTGTAAAGCGTGCGTCATGGATGCGCGCCCCCAAGCACACGTCGCTGTCGCCTCGGTTGCCAAACCGCCGGTCGAGCGGCTGCTCGGCCTGTCCATGCTGGCGGTGTTCGCCACCACCTTGTGCATGCGCGCGGTGGATCCGGTCGTGCCGCAGAT
>DASTZX010000404.1:0-7987 GCA_035764045.1 Xanthobacteraceae bacterium
GCGGATGGTGTGCAGGAGCGGCGGCGTGAATCCCTTGTCGATCTTCGAGCGCAGGCGCGAGATGTGCACGTCGATGACATTGGTCTGCGGATCGAAGTGGTAGTCCCAGACATTCTCGAGCAGCATGGTGCGGGTGACCACCTGGCCTGCATGGCGCATCAGGTACTCGAGCAGCCGGAACTCGCGCGGCTGCAGCGCGATCTCATCCTTTCCACGCGTGACCCGGTGCGAGAGCCGATCGAGCTCGAGATCGGCGACCCGATAGACGGTCTCCTCGCGCCCCCCATGCCGCCGCGCCAGCACTTCGAGGCGCGCCAGCAGCTCGGCGAGCGAATACGGCTTGACCAGATAGTCGTCCCCGCCGGCGCGCAGGCCCTTCACCCGGTCGTCCACCTGGCCGAGCGCGGACAGGATCAGGGCCGGGGTGGTGACGCCCTTGTCGCGGAGCGCGCGAATGATCGACAGGCCGTCGCGCTTGGGCAACATGCGGTCGACGATCAGCACGTCATAGCCGCCGTCGGAGGCGAGCGCCAAGCCCTCCTCCCCGTCGGCGGCATGCTCCGCCACGTGTCCGACCTCGCGAAAGGCCTTGACGAGATAATCGGCCGCGTCGCGGTCGTCCTCGATGATCAGCAAGCGCATGTCACTCAGCCACTCGGACGCGCCCCTGCGCGCGGCGCAATACTAGCCAATTCCAAGTAGCGACGCCCGAGCCGCGGTCAAGCGAAAGGGGCGGCAGGATGTCCTGCCGCCCCTTCGACCGCCTGGTCTCGGCGGGGGCGACGATGCCGAGACCACGAGGTTGCGGTGCGCCTGCGCCAAGCGGCGGCAGCGGGCGCGAAGAGCCGGGGACGGGCACAAGGCCCGTCCCCTTGGGGTCCGCGGGCCGGCGGGGGCGACGAAAGCCGGCGACGCAGCCCACTTCGGTGTAGGGCGGGGACGGGCCTTACGGCCCGCCCCCCGGGTTCGTTCCGCCGGCGGGGGCGACGGTTGCCAGCGGCACGCCCCTTCTCGTCAGAGCACGGTCCCGAAAGGCCGAATGGCTTCCGGAAAGCTCATGCTCCAGGTCAGGCGTTGCCGACCGGGATCGCGACAAACCGCGTCCCCTGATCCGACTTCACCCGCATCAACACAGTTCGCTTTCCGTCCGACTTGGCCTGGTTCAGCGCCTTGCGCACGTCGGCCGGCGCATTGACGGACTTGCCGCCGATCTCGAGGATCACGTCGCCGGTCTTGAAGCCGTGCGCCGCAGCCGCGCCGTCGGGATCGACCTGCGTCACGACGACGCCCTGATCGCCGGCACCGTTCACATTCGCGGCGGGCGCGAGCGAGAGGCCGAGGCGCGGCAGATCGCCGTCCTGGCCGTGATCGCCCCCATCGGCGCGGGCCACGCGCTCCTTCGGCAGTTCGCCGAGGGTGAGCGACAGGTCCTGATTGTTGCCGCTGCGGACGATGCCGATCTTGACGGACGTGCCGGGCGCCAGGCCGCTGATCCGGCGCGCAAGCGAGCGTGCATCGGGGACCGGATCGCCGTTGAGCGAGACGATCACATCGCCCGACTTGATGCCGGCCTTGGCGGCGGGGCTGCCGTCCTGCGGCTCGGCGACGAGCGCGCCACGCGCCTGCTTGAGCCCGAGGCTTTCGGCGATGTCGGCGGTGACCGGCTGGATCTGCACGCCGATCCATCCGCGCGTCACCTTGCCGTGCTCCTTGAGCTGGCCGACGACGGTCTTGACGGTCTCGGCCGGGATCGCAAAGGCGATGCCGACAGAGCCGCCGGACGGCGAGAAGATCGCGGTGTTCACGCCGATCACATTGCCGTCGACGTCGAAGGTCGGACCGCCCGAATTGCCCTTGTTGACCGGCGCATCGATCTGAATGAAGTCGTCATAGGGCCCGGCGCCGATATCACGCCCGCGGGCGGAGACGATGCCGGCCGTCACCGTGCCGCCGAGACCGAACGGGTTCCCGACCGCAAGCACCCAGTCGCCGACGCGCGGCGCCTGGTCGGCGAGCCGCACGAACGGGAAATTGCTGCCGCCCTCGACTTTGATCAGCGCGAGGTCGGTGCGCGAGTCGGTGCCGATCACCTTTGCGGTGTGTGTCTTGCCGTCGTCGCTCGTGACCTCGACGCTCTCGGCCTTGTCGACCACGTGATTGTTCGTCACCGCATAGCCATCGGCCGAGATGAAGAAGCCCGAGCCCTGTCCGGTCGTGAACTGCCGGCGCGGAAGTTGTCCGCGCAGGCCCGGAATATTGCCCGGCCCCTGCTGTCCGAAGCGGCGGAAGAAGTAGCGGAAGGGCGAGTTCGGCCCGAACGGATTGTCCTGGTCGCTGAACTCGGAGTTCTCCGGCCCGGCATTCATCTTGACGCGGACCGAAATGACCGCCGGCTTCACCTTCTCGACGATGTCGGCGAATCCGACCGGACGTTGCGCGCTCTCGGCATGGGCTGGCGCGACGAGCCCGTTCAGCACCGGGCTGACGCGGACGTCGGCCGCCCCGAACGCCAGGGCCGCACCCAGACCGGCGACACTCGCCAGAAGGGCAAGCCGGCGGGCCGGCAACACGCGCTTGGGCGCGGGTGAAACGCTCGACATCAGGGGAGTGCTCCATCACCAGGGGGCGCGCGCAGAAGCGCGCTGATCTGCCGGCGAGGATGGAGCGCCCCGCCTTGCGGCAACATGACTGCCAAATTAACACTTCGTAAGGTTTGTCACGGGAAGAAAACGGTCAAAGGACTCAGGCGCTTATCGGCAATGCCGCGGCCGACCGGCGATCAGGGCCGGTTCGCGCCCGTGAGTTCCGCAAGCCGCGCCCGCTCGTGTTCGCTGAGCGGAACGGCCCCGTCCGGTCCCGTTCCGCCTGAGCCTCGGCGCCGCCGCAGTGCCGCCCACAGCGTCGCTGCTCCGAGGAGCAGCAGCGCGACCGGGGCGAGCCAGAGCGGCGCAGTCGTCCATTCGAAGCGTGGCTTGAGCAGCACGAACTCGCCGTAGCGGGCAACCAGGAAATCGACCACCTGGCTGTCGCTGTCGCCCGCCTTCAGCCTTTCCCGCACCAGGACGCGCAGGTCATGGGCGAGCGGCGCGTCGGACTCGTCGATCGATTGGTTCTGGCACACCATGCAGCGCAACTGGTGCGACAGGTCACGAGCGCGTGCCTCGAGCCTGGCATCGGGCAGAATCTCGTCCGGCTGCACCGCGTAGCTCGGCGCGGCCGCACTCGCCAGCAAGAGCGCGGCGACAAGCCATCGCGCTCCTGTCGCAGCCCGCGTCGTCGCAACGCGCATCTCGCCTACTCCGCCGGCTGGATTGCGGCCCGGCTGCGTGCAGGCTTCGGGGCGCCGACGCGCAGCCGGCGATCCGACAGCGAAAGCGCCCCGCCCATCGCCATGACGACGCAGCCGAACCAGATCAGCAGCACCAGCGGCTTGTGATAGAGCCGCACCGCGATGGCGCCGTCCGGCGTCACCTCGCCCAGCGATGCGTAGATCTGGCTGAAGCCGCGTGTCATCAGCGCCGCCTCGGTGGTCGACATATCGCGCGCCGGGAACGTGCGCTTGGACGGCTCCATGATCCCGATCGGCTCGCCATTGCGGCGCACCGTGAACTTGACGGCGAGCTCCCGATAATTCGGCCCGTTGCGCGTCGAGGTCCCGTCGAACGTGAAATCGTAGTGCCGCAGCGAAACCTTGTCGCCCTGGCGCAGCGAAACGATCTGCTCGGCACCCCACTGGGTCTCACCGACCACCCCGAGCAGGGTGACGCCGAGACCGATGTGGGCGAAGGCAGCGCCCCAGGCGGAGCGCGGCAACCCGATCGCCCGCCGCAGCGTCGTTGGGAACGGGGCGCGCCACAGCCCGGTGCGCTCGACGATATCGGTGATGGCACCCGCGATGACAAACGTCGCGAGGCCGATGCCGAAGGCGGCGATCACCGGCCGTCCCTCCGCGACGCACACCGCCGCGATCCCGAACAGCGCGAGCACGAAGGCAGCGGCGAGCCGCTGCGTGACCCCCTTGAGGTCGCCGCGCTTCCACGCCAGCAGCGGACCGAACGGCACCGCGACCAGGAGGGGCACGAACAAGGGGCCGAAGGTCGCGTTGAAGAACGGCGCCCCGACCGAGATCTTGGCGCCGGTCAGCGCCTCGAGCGCAAGCGGATAGAGCGTGCCGACGAACACCGTGGCGCAGGCGGTCGTCAGGAACAGATTGTTGAGAACGAGCGCGCCCTCGCGCGAGATCGGCGCGAACAGCCCCCCCTGCTTAAGCAGCGGCGCCCGCCACGCATAGAGCGAAAGGCCGCCGCCGATGAACAGCACGAGAATCACAAGGATGAAGATGCCGCGCATCGGATCGGACGCGAAGGCATGCACGGACGTGAGCACGCCCGAGCGCACCAGGAAGGTGCCGATGAGCGACAGCGAGAACGTCAGGATCGACAGCAGGATGGTCCAGATCTTCAGCGCCTCGCGCTTCTCCATGACCAGCGCCGAATGCAGGAGCGCGGTTCCGGCGAGCCAGGGCATGAACGACGCGTTCTCGACGGGGTCCCAGTACCACCAGCCGCCCCAGCCCAGTGTGTAATAGGCCCAGTACGAGCCCATCGCGATGCCGAGCGTGAGGCAGATCCAGGCGATGAGCGTCCATGGCCGCACCCAGCGTGCCCAGGCCGCGTCGATGCGGCCTTCGATCAGCGCGGCGATCGCGAAGGAGAACGAGATCGAGAAACCGACATAGCCGAGGTAGAGCATCGGCGGATGCACAGCGAGGCCGAAATCCTGCAGGATCGGGTTGAGATCGCGGCCCTCGAACGGCGCCGGGCTCAGCCGAAGGAACGGATTCGAGGTGGCGAGAATGAAGACGTAGAACGCAGCCGCGATCCAGGACTGGACGCTGAGCACGGTCGCCTTGAGGGTGGCGGGAATATTGCCGCCGAACGCCGCCACGAGCGCGCCGAACACCGCGAGGATGAGAACCCAGAGCAGCATCGAGCCTTCATGGTTCCCCCACACGCTGGTGAACTTGTAGATCAGCGGCATCGTGGAATGCGAATTCTCGAATACGGTCGCGACCGAGAAGTCGGAGGTCACGTAGCAGGAGACCAGCGCCGCGAAGGAAATCGCGACCAGAACGAACTGCGCGAGCGCAGTCGGCTCGGCCACGCGCATGAGCACCGTATCGCGAATGCGCGCGCCGTAGAGGGGAACGACCGATTGCACCAGTGCAATCGCGAGCGCCAGCACCAGCGCGTAGTGGCCGAGTTCGGGGATCATGGCTTGGCCCCTGTCGTGGCTCCCGCCTTCGCGGAGCGATCCTCGACCCAGTGGCCCTGTTTCTTCAGGGCGTCGGCGACTTCGCGCGGCATGTAGCGCTCGTCATGCTTGGCGAGAACACGGTCGGCCTTGAAGGTGCCCGACGGATCGAGCGTGCCATCGACAACGACTCCCTGCCCATCGCGAAGCAGGTCCGGCACGATGCCGTGATAGATGACCGGGACCGCCCGATTGCCGTCCGTGACCTCGAAGCGGACGTTCAGGTCCGCGCCCTTCACCAGGGTGCCGACGGCCACGAGCCCGCCAAGCCTGACGGGAGTGCCGGGCGCAACGTGAGTCTCCACCAGGTCGGTCGGGGAGTTGAAAAAGCGGATCGAGCCGCTGAACGACCACAGGATGAGCCCGATCGCAAAGCCGAGAATGCCGACACCAGTCGAGACGAGGGCGAGACGACGCTGCTTGCGGGTCATGTCCGTGCGTTAGTCCTTCGCGAGCAAGCGCCACATTGGAATGGCGCTGTTCCGTCGCCTCCAGCGCCTTGACGAGGCAGGCGCTTTGCCATGCGCCGCGGCCAAGGCACAGGCCCGAGCCTCGCTCGAAAACCATTCTCCGCTCGTCGTCGGGGCGGCGCGGAGTTGGGGGGCGGCCGGAACCATATAGGCGCGCATGCCCCGACGCCAGGGTCGTTTACACCATGCGCCCGGCGGCCCCGCAACGGGGCAATGTCGCGCCGCGACGTTATGATCCGTTGGCCGGCCTGCCGCCGTGACGCGCTGGAACCTGTCGAGGGAACCCGCGTGGCGCGGGCCGGTTCAAGCCTTCGCGGCGGCCGGCGGCGGCTTGCGCTCGGTCGCTTGCGCGACGTCCGCCGCCTTGACCAGCGTCTGAGCGTATTCCGCCCCGAAGACCTTGCTGCAGAAGCGCACCGCAGCGTCGAACTGCGACTGGCGGTAGCTGCGATCGGTCTTGCCGGCCATGCGCAGCCCCTCGAGGAGAGGTTCGACGTGGGTCTCCAGGTAGTTCTGCACCTCGGAGAACGCCCGCATGGTCATTTCGTTGATGGCGAGCTCGTGCGCATAGGTACGGCACTGGGCCACAAATCCGATCAGCGCCTCGGTATCCGCAACCTCGCCGGCGTCGATCACCGAGCCCGGAACGATGTCCTTCGCGCCTCGCACCCGCAGCAGCCGGCGCACACGGCCCGGGACGGATTCGATCTCCGAGCGCAGCGCGAAGGCGAGCTGGCTGCGGATACCGGCGAGCGCTCGCGCCCAGGGGGAATCGGCCGAAAGGTCGATCTCGGTGCGCAGCCCGCGGGCTGCGTCGTGGATATCCTTGAGCAGCGACGGCTGGGCCATGGCCTGGCCGTTCTGGAGATCGCTTTCGAGCTCGCGGACCAGCCGCTCGAGCTCCGCGAGGGCGATCGGCACCGCCGGCGCATAGGGACTCTCGGCGACCCGGGCGGGGAAATCGCTGTCCGCCGCCCTGACCGCGATCCGGATCAATTGCCACGGCGAGGCAAGCCGGCTCATCACCAGCACGAGCGCCATGACGTAGAGCTCGCGGTGGCGTCCGGCAGTGGAATCCACGAAGGCGGTGATCGAGGCGATCTGGTCATCCGCCAGGTTGCGGATCTTGGTCGGCAGCTTGCCGGCGAGCACCGCGAGCACATCGCGCGTCTTGAGGAGCACCGTCAGGTGGCGGATGTCGTCGTACGCGCGCGGCGTCCCGATCTGGTGCGCGAGCTTGCGCCGCTCCTTGTCGTCGCCATTGACTGACGCAACCGCCTTTTCGATCGCCTGGACCACCCGGTCCTGGAACGCGTTGGCCGCCTGCATCGCCCTGGTCTGCTCCTTGGCGGCGAGCAGCTTCGTCACCTGCCCCACATAGGCCGCCGTCTCGGCCGGCAGGAGATCGCGGCAGATCCATTCCCAGATCGGTGTCGCAACCGCCCGCGGCAGCCGCCCCATGTGCGGGTGCTCGGGATCGTCATCGACGAAGAAGGGCTCCAGGAAGGCGAAAAACAGTTGCGCCGCTTGGCTGTCGTCGTTCGGCTGTGCGGTGGAAGGCTGTGCGGTGGCAGGCTGCGCCGGCGGCGCCGGAGCCGCAGCGGGCGCCGCAGCCGCTGGGGCCGTTGCGCCCTCGACCTCGCGCAGCTCTCGGATGATGAGCTCCATCCCGGGCATGGGCTCGCCGCGCGATTCGCTGCGCTCGAGCTCGGCGAGCAGCATCGCGCGCGCGCGCGGCGTCAATTCCCGAAGGAATCCCCGCAACTTGGCGGCCTTTTGGCCGGTGATCGGCATGCCGGATACCGGAGGAGGTTTAACCTTTGATTCAGTGAGAGCCGGGACCGCCTTAAGAAGTCGTTGCGCGGCCGCCACGCTTCGAGCGCACCAGAAGCGGCTCCGAGGCGAGGATTCGGCCCAGATTTTGCGGCGGACCTTGGACGGCGCAGGTCGTCCGCCGGCCTCGTGTGTTGGGGGCGGGGTCAGGCCGCCGGCAGGACCAGTTCGGCGCGTAGCCCGCCGATCGGCGCCGTCGAGAGCGCAAGCCCGCCGCCATAGAGCGCGGTGAGCTCGAGGACGATCGAAAGGCCGAGGCCGGAGCCCGGCTTGGTCTCGTCGAGCCGCTGGCCGCGCCGCGCCACCTTCTCGCGCTCGGCCGGCGAAAGCCCGGGGCCGTCGTCGTCGACCGCGATGCGGATGACGGGTTG
>DASTZX010000405.1:0-3849 GCA_035764045.1 Xanthobacteraceae bacterium
TTCCTCGACCTCGATCTCCTCCGCGCTCGGCATGGCGGTCGGGCGCGACCAGAAGGGCGAGCAGAACAACGTCGTCGCGGTGATCGGCGACGGCGCCATGTCGGCCGGCATGGCCTACGAGGCGATGAACAATGCCGGCGCCATGGATTCGCGGCTGATCGTGATCCTCAACGACAACGACATGTCGATTGCGCCGCCGGTCGGCGCCATGTCGGCCTATCTGGCGAAGCTGTGGTCGGGGCGCACCTATCGCTCGCTGCGCGACATCGGCAAGCAGCTCGGCAAGCATCTGCCCAAGCTGATCAAGGACCGCGCCGCGCTCGCCGAAGAATATGCCCGCGGCATGATGATGGGCGGCGGCACCCTGTTCGAGGATCTCGGCTTCTATTACGTCGGTCCGATCGACGGCCACAACATCGACCACCTGCTGCCCGTGCTCAAGAACGTGCGCGACGCCAAGACCGGACCGATCCTGGTCCACGTCGTGACCCAGAAGGGCAAGGGCTACGGGCCGGCCGAGAATTCGGCCGACAAGTATCATGGCGTGGTCAAGTTCGACGTCGCGACCGGAGCCCAGGCCAAGTCCAAGTCGAACGCGCCCGCCTACCAGAAGGTGTTCGGCCAGAGCCTGATCAAGGAAGCCCGCAAGGACAAGCGCATCATCGGCATCACCGCCGCGATGCCCGGCGGCACCGGGATCGACCTGTTCCAGAAGGAATTCCCGGAGCGCACCTTCGACGTCGGCATCGCCGAGCAGCACGCCGTGACCTTCGCGGCCGGGCTCGCGACCGAGGGCCTGAAGCCTTTCTGCGCCATCTATTCCACCTTCCTGCAGCGCGCCTATGATCAGGTCGTGCATGACGTGGCGATCCAGAAGCTCCCGGTGCGCTTCGCGATGGATCGCGCCGGCCTGGTCGGCGCCGATGGCCCGACCCACGCGGGCTCGTTCGACATCGCCTATCTCGGCTGCCTGCCCGGCTTCGTGCTGATGGCGGCGGGCGACGAAGCCGAGCTCGTGCACATGGTCGCGACCCAGGCCGCGCTCGACGACCACCCGTCGGCGCTGCGCTATCCGCGCGGCGAAGGCGTCGGCGTCACCATGCCGGAGGAAGGCAAGCCGCTCGAGATCGGCAAGGGCCGCATCGTCAAGGAAGGCCACAAGGTCGCGCTCCTCTCCTACGGCACGCGCTTGGCCGAGTGCCTCAAGGCGTCGGAGGAGCTCGCCGCGCTCGGCCTCGCGACCACCGTCGCGGACGCGCGCTTCGCCAAGCCGCTCGACACCGACCTGGTGCTCCGCCTCGCGCGCGAGCACGAGGTGCTGGTGACGATCGAGGAAGGCGCGATCGGCGGCTTCGGCGGCTACGTGATGCAGACGCTCGCCGAGCACGGCGCGCTCGATCGCGGCCTGAAGATCCGCTGCATGGTGCTGCCCGACATCTTCATCGACCAGGACTCGCCGAACGCGATGTACGCCAAGGCCGGCCTCGACGCGAAGGGCATCGTCGCAAAGGTGTTCGAGGCGCTCGGCAAGGACCTGCGCAGCGAGGCGGCCCGGCTGGCATAGGGGTTGAGTCACGAACAACCCCCGTCCCGTCATGCCCGCGCTTGTCGCGGGCATCCACGTCTTGCCCATCGGCACGAGAGGCGTGGATGGCGGGACATAGGCGAGCGAAGCGACGCCGTTCTTCGAACGGCTATGCCCGGTCATGACGGTCGTCCCCGACGTCGGGAGAGCCCGCTCCCACATGGCCTGCCGGGCTGCTAATCAACCCGCATGACCGCCCGTGAACGCGCCGACCGCCTGCTGGTCGCGCGCGGCCTGTTCGAGAGCCGCGCCAAGGCCCAGGCCGCGATTGCGGCCGGCCGCGTCACCGCAGACGGCGAACCGGTGCGCAAGCCCTCCGACGAGATCGCGCGCGATGCGCAGATCGCGGCCGAGCCCGCCTTCCCGTGGGTCTCGCGCGGCGGCGTGAAGCTCGCGCACGCGCTCGACCGGCTGGGCATCGCGGTCGACGGCCGCGTCTGCCTCGACGTCGGCGCCTCGACCGGCGGCTTCACCGAGGTGCTCATCGCGCGCGGCGCGCGACGCGTCTTTGCGGTCGACGTCGGGCGCGATCAGCTCCACGCCAGCCTGCGCGGGCGGCCGGAAATCGTGTCGATCGAGGAGACCGACATCCGCAAGCTCGATCTGGCCGTGCTCGAACAGAGGCCCGAGATCGTGACGGTGGACGTGAGCTTCATCTCGCTCAAGCAGGTGCTGCCGGCGGCGCTGGCGCTCGCAAGCGCGCGCGCGACGCTCGTCGCCCTGATCAAGCCGCAGTTCGAGGTCGGGAAAAGCCGCGCGCTCAAGAAGGGCATCGTGCGCGATCCGGAAATCCATGCCGCGGTCTGCGCCGACATCGCGGCGTTCGTGGCGGGCCGCGGCTGGGAGGTCCTCGCCACGCTCCCCTCCCCGATCGAGGGCGGGGACGGCAACCGCGAATTCCTCATCGGAGCCCGGCGTGGTTGACCGGCTCTCGATCGCGCGGCTCGGCCATCGCGGCGACGGCATTGCCGACGGCGAGGCCGGCCCGATCTACGTGCCCTATACGCTGCCCGGCGAGACGGTCGAGGCCGGCCCGTGGCCGGGCCATCCGGACCGCCGGCATCTCCTGCGCATCGACGTGGCGAGCGGTGAGCGCATCGCGCCCATCTGCCCGCATTTCGGCATCTGCGGCGGCTGCGCGCTGCAGCACTGGGCGACCGAGCGCTACCATGCCTGGAAGCGCGGCCTCGTGATCGCGGCGCTGCGCCAGGCGGGCTTCGATGCGTCGATCGAATCCGCCGTCGAGGACCTGGTCGATGCCCACGGCGACGGCCGCCGGCGCGCGGTGTTCCATGCCTGGCGCGGGCAAAAAGACGTGTTGCAGGTCGGCTTCGCGGCCGCGAGCAGCCACCATATCGTTGCGATCGACGCCTGCCCGATCCTCGCGCCCGGGCTCGCGGGTGCGGTGCGCGCCGCCTGGTCGATCGCCGAAGCGCTCGGCACGGCCAAAAAGCCGCTCGACATCCAGGTGACGGCGAGCGAAGCCGGCCTCGACGTGGACGTGCGCGGCTCGGGCCCGCTCTCGCCATCGCTGACCGGCGCGCTGGCCGCCGTCGCCGAGCGCCATCGGCTGGCGCGGCTCACGCGTCATGGCGAGCTCATCGTCCAGCGCGCGCCGCCGACCGTCAGCATGGGACGCGCGCGCGTCACGCTGCCGCCCGGCGTCTTCCTGCAGGCGACCAATGCGGGCGAGGCCGCGCTCGCGCGCCGCGTCGCCGATCACGTCGGGAGCGCGAAGCGCCTCGCCGACCTCTTCTGCGGCGTTGGACCGTTTGCGCTGCGGCTCGCGGAGCGCGCCCGCATCCTCGCGGCCGATGCCGACGAGGCCGCCGTCGCGGCGCTGCGCGCGGCGGCGAAGACGCCCGGCCTCAAGCCGATCGCGGCGGACCGGCGTGACCTCTTTCGCCGGCCGCTCCTCGCCTATGAGCTCGCCGATCTCGATGCGGTGGTGTTCGATCCGCCGCGCCAGGGCGCGGAGGCGCAGGCGCGCGCGCTCGCCGCCGGCAAGGTGCCGGTGATCGTCGCGGTGTCGTGCAACGCCGCGACCTTCGCGCGCGACGCCATGATCCTCACCGACGGCGGCTACCGCCTGACGAGCATCACGCCGGTCGACCAGTTCCGCTACAGCAGCCACGTCGAGATCGTGGCGCGGCTGGAGCGGTGACGCGCGCCAGCGACATCAACAACACATGACTCCTCATCCTGAGGAGCCCCGCCTTCGCCAAGGCTTCGGCGCGGCGTCTCGACTTGTCCGCCGTAGCCCG
>DASTZX010000406.1:0-17757 GCA_035764045.1 Xanthobacteraceae bacterium
GACCGGCAGCGGCCGGCCCAGGATCGGCTGCGTCACCGCGATCACGTCATTCGCCTCGGTGACCGGGGTCGCGCCCTGCTTGATCAGATTGTTGGTGCCCTCCGCACGCGGATCGAGCGGCGAGCCCGGCACGGCGAAGACCTCGCGCCCCTGCTCGGCGGCGAGCCGGGCGGTGATCAGCGAGCCCGAGCGCAGCGCCGCCTCGACCACGATGACGCCGAGCGCAACGCCCGAGATCAGCCGATTGCGGCGGGGAAAATCCCGGCTGCGCGGCTCCCAGTCGAGCGGCATCTCGGAGACCGCGGCGCCCTCGGCGAGGATCGCATCGAGCAGCCCGGCATGCTCGGCCGGATAGACGCGGTCGTGCCCGCCCGCGAGCACCGCGACTGTGCCGGTCGCCACGCTGGCGCGATGGGCGCACGCGTCGATCCCGCGCGCGAGCCCGGAGACGATCACGAACCCGGCGTCGCCAAGATCGCGCGCCAGTCGCTCGGCGAATTTCTGCCCGGCCGCGGAGGCGTTCCGCGAGCCGACCATGGCGAGCATCGGCCGGGCGAGCGTGGGCCGCTCGCCGCGCACCGCGAGGAGGGGCGGGGCGTCGTCGATCTCGCGCAGCCGCTCCGGATAGTCCGGCTCGCCGGTCGCCACGAGGGTGACGCCGCGCTCGCGCGCGGCGCGAAGCTCGCGTTCGGCATCCTTCTCCGAACAGATGCGCGGGTTCGCGTGCGCGCCGCCGCGCCGGGCGAGCTCGGGCAGCGCAGCCAACGCCGCCCGCGCGCTGCCGTAGCGATCCATCAGGACGCGAAAGGTCCGCGGCCCGACATTCTCGCTGCGGATCAGCCGCAGCCAGTCGAGCCGTTGGCTGTCGGTGAGCCCCTGTTCGCCCGCCATGCCCCAGTCCGAGAATGTTCTCTTTTTGTTCTAGTAGCTCGAAGCCACACCGTCAAGCCGAATTTCGCGACTCCCGGCCGGCCCCGATCCGCCCCTCCGTGCCCGCCATGAGCCGGCGGATATTGGCGTGATGCTTGGCCCACATCAGGACGGCGAGCAGGGCGAAGAGCTGCGCCTCCTGCAGGTAGCCGTCGAGCCACAGAAAAAGCACCGCGGCGACGCTGGCGGCCAGGGCGGCGAGCGAGGAGTAGCGGCTGAGCGCCGCGACCGCGAGCCAGACCACGCAGAAGGCAATCGCCGCCGGCCAGGCGAGCGCGATCAGGAGGCCGATATAGGTCGCCACGCCCTTGCCGCCTTTGAACTTGAGCCAGACCGGAAACAGGTGGCCCAGGAAGGCGCCGAGCGCGGCGAGCACGGCAAGATCCTGTCCGCCGAACCGATCGGCCACCAGGACGGCGGCCGTGCCCTTGAGCGCGTCGAGAATGAGCGTCGCGGCTGCGAGCCCCTTGCGGCCGGTGCGCAGCACATTGGTGGCGCCGATATTGCCCGAGCCGATGGTGCGGATATCCGCCGTGCCGGCGAGCCGCGTGAGGATCAGCCCGAAGGGAATCGCGCCGAGCAGATAGCCGAAGCAGAAGGCCGCCGCGTAATAGGGCAGGGCGAGCGACAAGTTGATGGGATGGAGCATGGCGTCGTTCCGCGCGGTGAAAGCGGAATCGGCGTCAAACGTATTCGTACACCGTGCGCCCCGCAACGATGGTGCGCACCACGCGGCCTGAGAGCCGCGCCTCGTCGAACGGCGTGTTCTTGCACTTCGACTTGAGGTCGTCGCGACCGAGCACCCAAGGGGTATCGAGATCGACGACGATCACGTCGGCGCCGCTGCCCGGCCGCAGCGTGCCGCCGGGAAGATCGAGCAGCTCGGCCGGCCGGGTCGACATCGCCTTGAGCATGGTCTTGAGCTCGATCGCGCCGGATTGCACGAGCCGCAGGCCGGCCACCAGCATGGTCTCGATGCCGATCGCGCCGGGCGCCGCTTCGGCGAAGGGCAGCCGCTTGGTCTCGACATCCTGCGGATCGTGGTCCGACATTACGGTGTCGATGAGACCGTCCGCGACTGCCGCGACCAGCGCGCCGCGGTCCTCCTCCGAGCGCAGCGGCGGCGTGAGCTTGCAGAAGGTGCGGTACGAGCCGACGTCGATCTCGTTGAGCGTCAGGTGATTGATCGAGGCCGACGCCGTGACGTTGAGGCCGGCGTCCTTGGCGCGGCGCAGCACCTCGAGCGATTCCGGGCAGGTGACGGACGCCGCGTGATATCGGCCGGCGGTGAGGGCGACGAGACGCATGTCGCGCTCGAGCACCAGCGTCTCGGCGGCCTTGGGCGCGCCGATCAGGCCGAGGCGGGCCGCGAACTCGCCCTCGTTCATCACGCCCTCGCCGGTGAGATCGGGGTCCTCGGTGTGATGCACGATGAGCGCGTCGAAGTCGCCCGCATAGGTGAGCGCGCGCCGCATCACCTGGGCGTTGGTGACGCTTCTTGCGCCGTTGGTGAACGCGACCGCGCCGGCGGCCTTGAGGAGGCCGATCTCGGCCATCTCCTCGCCCTTGAGGCCCTTGGTGAGCGCCGCCATCGGATGGACGTGGACGATCGCCGTGTCGCGGGCGCGGCGCAGCACGAAGTCCACCACCGCCGGATCGTCGATCGCCGGGTTGGTGTCGGGCTGGCACACGATGGTGGTGACGCCGCCGGCGGCCGCGGCCTGGCTCGCCGTCGCAAAGGTCTCGCGGTATTCGGCGCCCGGCTCGCCCACGAAGGCGCGCATGTCGATCAGGCCCGGCGCCACCACCTTGCCCTTGCAGTCGATCACCTCGGTGCCCTCGGGCACCCCGGCCGCCCCGATGCCGCGCTTGGCCTCGCGGATCACGCCCTCGGCGATGAGGAGATCGCCCGCCATGTCGATGTCGCGCGACGGATCGATGATCCGCGCGTTGGTCAGCAGGATGGGACGGCGGTCGGAGAGCATGGCTAACTCGGCTGATCTTCACCTCTCCCCACTGGGGAGAGGTCGACGCGCGAAGCGCGTCGGGAGAGGGGATCTATGCGGTTCATTTGAAAGCCCGAGCGCCCCTCACCCCGCCCCTCTCCCCTGCGGGGAGAGGGAGCGCAGTTGCCATGCCATGCATCACGCATTCGGCAGATTCCGCGACAGCGCCTCGAGCACCGCCATGCGCACCGCGACGCCCATCTCAACCTGCTCGCGGATGAGCGACTGGGCGCCGTCCGCGATGGTGCTGTCGATCTCGACGCCGCGGTTCATGGGGCCCGGATGCATCACCAGGGCGTCCGGCTTGGCATAGGCGAGCTTCTTGGCATCGAGGCCGAAATAGGCGGCGAACTCCTGCAGCGAGGGGACGAACGAGCCGCTCATGCGCTCGCGCTGCAGCCGCAGCATCATCACGATGTCGGCGTCGCGCAGGCCGGCGCGCATGTCGCGGCAGACTTCGACGCCGAAGCGCTCGATCCCGGGCGGCAGCAGCGTCGAGGGCGCGACCACGCGCACGCGCGCGCCGAGCGTCTGCAGCAGGATGATGTTCGAGCGCGCGACGCGCGAATGGAGGATGTCGCCGCAGATCGTGACGGTGAGGCCGTCGATCTGGCCCTTGTTGCGGCGGATGGTGAGCGCGTCGAGCAGCGCCTGGGTGGGATGCTCGTGCGAGCCGTCGCCGGCATTGATCACCGAGCAGTCGACCTTGCGGGCCAGAAGCTCGACCGCGCCCGAGGCGTGGTGGCGCACGATGATGATGTCGGGATGCATGGCGTTGAGCGTGACCGCGGTATCGATCAGCGTTTCGCCCTTGCGCATGGAGGAGGACGACACCGACATGTTCATGACGTCGGCGCCCAGCCGTTTCCCGGCGAGCTCGAACGAGGCCTGGGTGCGGGTCGAAGCCTCGAAGAACAGGTTGATCTGGGTGCGGCCGCGCAGCGAGGCGCGCTTCTTCTCGATCTGCCGGTTGAGCTCGACGAATTCCTCGGCGAGGTCGAGCAGGCCGAGGATCTCGGCGCGCGACAAGCCCTCGATCCCCAACAGGTGACGGCGGTTGAGGACGAAGGAGGATTTCTGCGCGATGTTCATTAAAGCGGCACCTATAAGCGCATCCGGCGGGATCGGCAAGGGCGCCGAGGGCGCCGTCCCCAGCCACGTTGGGATTTACCGTCCGGCGAAAAAGTCCATTTGGCGGGGCATCGCACGTTGCGGAACCCCGCAGGTCACGCGATGCTCCGGACCACGGAGCAAGGCGATGAGCGTCTTAACCATGTGCCGCCGCGCGGTCGTGGCTGGTCTTGCGGCGGGGCTTGCCGTCGGCGCGATCGCGGCCGCGGGCGCGACCGAGATTTCTCCTCCCGCGGCGACCGCGCCGCCTGCGGCCAGTAGCGTTGTCGTCAAGGGTCGGGTGCACGTGCCCCCCGGCATCCTGCATGATGTGCCGAGCGGCGGCGATCCCAACCTCCACTACGGGCGGCGGCTCGCATACGCGGCGCCGCCGGTCGTGTTCGCGCCCACGCTCGGCGTGCCCGCAGTCGTCGTCGCGCCGCTGATCTATGAGCTCGCGCCGCCGGTCGAGACCTTCGTGCCCATCGATTTCTGGCCCTGCTTCGTGCCGACCGAGCATACGGGCCAGTTCGGCCATTACGGCTCGTGCGCGGAATCATACTTCCGCGAATTCACCAATCGTCCGGATTAGCACCGTAACCCGGATTGAGCAGAGCATTCGCGCCCCCTCTCCCCGCGCGAGCGACGCGCGAGCGGGGAGAGGGTCGGGGTGAGGGGCCCTGGGATTCACCACGCCGAAGCGAGCGCAACGACTCAGGGCGACGCCCCCTGACCCGCCGCGCTTCGCGCGTCGACCTCTCCCCGCAGGCGGGGAGAGGTGAAGAGAGTCCCGGGGTTCGCGGAGCCTCTCCTCGGGCTCGCCGAAGGCGCGACCCGTGCGCTCAACCCAGGCTACGAGCCTGATCTCGCGCCAACCGGTCGAGCGCGCCCTGCAGGATGAACACTGCGGCGTGCTGGTCGACGACGGCCTTGCGCTTGCCGCGGCTCACGTCGGCGTCGATCAGCGCGCGCTCCACCGCGGCCGTCGAGAGCCGCTCGTCCCACAACGCGATCGGCAGCTCGGTCAGCCGGGCGAGGTTGCGGGCGAAGGCACGGGTCGATTGCGCGCGCGGGCCTTCGCTCCCATCCATGTTGATCGGCAGGCCGAGCACGAACCCCGCGGCCTTGCGTTCGGTCGCAAGCGCGAGAATGCGCGCCGCATCGGCCGAGAAGGCCTTGCGCGCAATGGTCTCGACCGCGGTCGCGAGCCGGCGGTCGGGATCGCTGGTCGCGACCCCGATGGTCTTGGTGCCGAGATCGAGGCCGATCAGGGCGCCGCGCGGCGGCAGCAGGGGGACGGCTTCGGGAAGGGCGACGACGGGCATGGGCGTTGTTCTAACACGTGTGACGGCAGGACGCGCCTTTACCACCACTCCGGCGTCATTGCCCGCGCCAGCGGGCAATCCAGCACGTTTGAGTGTATCCCGTGCATTTGAGTATAGAGTGCAGACTGCCTGCGACGCGGCGTACTGGATCGTCCGCTTTCGCGGACGATGACGGAGTGATGATGACGGAGTGATGGAGAATCGTCATGCAGATCACCTGGTACGGCCATTCGGCCTTCCGCCTCGACTTCGGCAAGCACGCGGTGCTGATCGATCCGTTCTTCACCGACAATCCGGCCTTCGTGTCGGACAAGGCGGCGGCGATCGAGGGCGTGAGCCACATCGTGCTCACCCACGGACATTTCGACCACGTGGGCGACACGGTCGACATCGCAAAATCCGCCGGCGTGCGGGTCGTGACCAATTACGACCTGTGCATGTGGCTCGCGTCGCAGGGCGTGGAGAAATTCGATCCCATGAACACCGGCGGGACCACCGACCAGCGTGGCTTCACGGTGACCATGGTGCGCGCCGACCATTCCTCGGGCGATATCAGGGACGGCACGCCGATCTATCTCGGCAATCCGTGCGGCGTGATCATCAAGGCGCCGGGCGAGCCGACCGTCTACCACATGGGCGACACCGACATCTTCTCCGACATGGCGCTGATCAACGAGATCCACGCGCCCAAGGTCGCGATAGTGCCGATTGGCGACCGCTTCACGATGAACCCCGCGACGGCCGCGCTCGCAGTCAAGCGCTTCTTCACGCTCGACGCGGTGATCCCGTGTCACTACGGCACGTTTCCGATCATCGAGCCCACCGCCGACGCGTTCGTCGTCGCGATGAAAGGCCATGCCACCAAGGTGATCGTGCCCGAGAAGGGCAAGCCGGTGACGGTGTGATCCGTATGAAGGGGTCATTGTTGAGTGTCATCGCCCGCGCAAGCGGGCGATCCAGTCGTGCGGTGCGATGCTGTTCACAACGCCGTCGCTCGACTGTACTGGATGTCCCGCTTTCGCGGGGCATGACGACGAGATGATTTCGCGGGGCATGACGAGGACATGAGATGGCCAAACGTGCCAGCGCCCGCCGGTCGAAACGGCCGACCGAGCTCGCCACCATCATCGACCTCGTCCGCTATGCGGTGTCGCGCTTTCGCGCCGCAAAGCTGGTGTTCGCCCATGGCACCACCGATGCGGTGGCGGAAGCCGCCTTCCTGGTGGGCGAGGCGCTGCATCTGCCGCCGGAGCGGTTCGATGCGTTTTCGCGCGCGCATGTGACGTCGAAGGAGCGCGAGGCGGTACTGCGGCTGATCGAGCGCCGCGTGCGCACCCGCAAGCCCGCCGCCTATCTGGTCCGCAAGAGCTACATCCAGGGCGTGCCGTTCTACGTCGACGAGCGCGTGATCGTGCCGCGCTCGTATCTCGGCGAGATCCTCGCCGGCGATCTGTTTGCGGATGACTCCTCGGCGCTGATCGACCCGGCCGGCGTGGCGCGCGTGCTCGACCTGTGCACCGGCTCCGGCTGCCTCGCGATCCTGGCGGCGCTGCGCTTTCCCGCCGCATCCGTCGACGCGGTCGACCTCTCGGAGGATGCGCTCGCGGTGGCGCGCATCAATGTCGCCGATCACGGTCTCGGGGAGCGTGTTCGATTGCTGCGGGGCGACCTGTTTGCGCCGCTCGGCGATGCCCGCTACGACCTCATCCTGACGAACCCGCCCTATGTGGATGCGGCCGGCATGGCCGCTCTTCCGCCCGAATGCCGTCACGAGCCGGAGCTGGCGCTGGCGGGCGGCGCGGACGGGCTCTCGGTCGTTCGCCGCATCATCACCGAGGCGCCGCGCCACCTCACCGCGACCGGCGGACTGCTGTGCGAGGTGGGCCGTGGACGCGAGCCGGTCGAGCGCGCCTTCGCGACGACGCCGTTTCTCTGGCTCGACACCGAGGACAGCACCGGCGAGGTGTTTTGGATCGATGCGAAGGGGCTTCTGCAGGCGGAATTCCCATGAACCTTTTCTGCAAGCGGCCGACTTAACCAATGGGGCGACGCGCGGCCTGACGGCGCGCTCGCGCCAAATTGAGGCGGCCGATCATGATTTTGCCGGAACCTCGGCCTCATCCTGGTGTTGGGCTTTGGGTGGATTTGACAGGCGTGCGGGGCACGTGACAGGAACTGAACGGGAGTCCCCATGTCATCCTATCCGCACGGCTACACCTTATCCCCGGCGCGCCCTTCCGGCTGGGGTTCCGTTTTCGCAGGTGTCGTGACCGTCATTGCGGTCGTGGCAGTGTCCGCCACAAGCGGTGCCCTGGTCATGGCCGAGCTCGTCGGCGCACGCCGTGACGCCGCGCCGCCGCCCAGCGCTTCCGCCATGTCGGCGATCCAAATTCCAGCTGTGCGCCAGGCTGCTGCGCCTGAGGCGACGCCGCCCCAACCCGCAAAAGCTCGCCCGGCCGAGGACAAGCGCGTCGCCGCGCTGCCGACCCCGGCGCCTGCACCCACGTCGGTTGCCGCTCCTGCACCTGCAGCCAAGCCGGTTGTCGCGGTGGCCGCGCAGGCTGCACCCGCGGCTGCCGCCAATCCGGCCGTCGCGGCGGCCCCGCAGGCGGCATCTGCGGCTCCTGCCCAAGTCGCCAATGCGGTTCCTGAGAGCGAGCTGACCTTTACCAAAGGTTATGCGCAGCGGCGCGCAGCCCAGACCGCGGCCGAGCAATCCACACCTAAGCCGACGGCGCATGCCGCGGCCGACCACCAGTTTGGACGTCCCGCCGTGACCCAGCGCAAGCCGACCTATTCCCGGGCGCAGGAGCAGCGGCGCTATGCGGCGCGTGATTCGCGTGAACAGTATCGCGACCAGTGGCGCGAGCGCGACCACTATGATTACCGCCGTGATCGCGCCATGGCCTATGGGGAGCAGTACCAGGGCCGGCGCTCCAACGGCTCGCAGGGCGGCCTGTTCGGTAATCTGTTCGGCGGCGGCAATCTTTTCTGATCGGACAGGACAACGGATCGGCGGCCGGCCGGCGAGAAGCCGGCCGTTCGTCTTTTTGCGGGGGCTGAGCGCGGAACAATCGTCGCGCACATCCGCCGACCCATGAACCTCGATCCGGATCGGAGCGACCAAGGATCAGGGCGGGGGCGACCGCGCCAGGACCTCTTCGATCCGGAGCGCCTAATGTCCACATTCGATCATGACCGCAACTTCGCGCTTGTCGCGCAGACGGCCGCACGCTCGTCCTCAGGCATCAGAACCGCAATCGCGGCCATCGCCGCGGTGAGCGTCTTCAGCGGGGCCCTGGTGGCATCCGAGCTCGTCGGCTCGCCGACCGCAGGCGGCCTGCGCGGCGAGACCGCCACGGCAGCAACGTTCGAAGCGCGCTGGTGGCCGGGCGAGATGACACCTGCCCCCCGACGGCCCGCCAGGATGGCGGACAGCGACCTCACATTTGCCAAAGGCTATCCGCAGCGGGTCGCGGCCAGACAGGCATTGCTGGCGGCCCGGCAGGCCGAGGCGGCGTCTTCGGCGCTCGCCCCGTTCGGGCGCGCAGCCGCACTCACGCCGCGCGAGCCGCACCGCCTGGCGGCGCGCACCAGCGTTTCCAACAGCTTCGGGCAGGGTGAGGGCCGACTCTAAGCGCCTTCGCGACCCTCCCCTGCAGGGGGAGGGCATAGGCGGCCTGCGGCCGCCGTCTCCAACAACGCGGACGCGGCAGCCGCGCCGCAGACGCCTTCCTCACAAGACCTTGTACTTCTTGAGCCACGCCTGCATCTGGTTCCAGGCGTCCTCGGCCGCTTCCTTGCGGTAGCTCGGCCGGTAATCGGCCTCGAAGCCGTGCGGGGCGCCCGGAAAGATGTGGAATTCGGCGGGCTTGTGCGCTGCCGCCATCGCTGCCTTCATCTGCTCGACCTGCGCGACCGGAATGCCGGCGTCCTCGGCCCCATAGAGGCCGAGCACCGGCGCCTTCATGTCGGGCACGAGCTGCATCGGGCTCTTCGGCCAGCCCGGATTGGGCGGATCGACCAGCGTCCCGTAGAAGGCAACGGCCGCCTTCAGGTTGGGATTATGCGCGGCGTATTCCCATACGGTCCGGCCGCCGCGGCAGAAGCCGATGATCGCGAGTCGGTTGGTGTCGCCGCCCTGCGATTTTGCCCACGCCACGGTCGCATCGAGATCGCTGAACAGCTCGGCGTCGGGCTTGGCATTCACGATCGGCATCAGCTTGGGCATCTCGGTGATCTTGGTGAGATCGGTGCCGGCGCGGAAATAGTAGTCCGGCGCAATGGCCAGGGCGCCGAGGTGGCCGAGGCGGCGGGTGATGTCCTTGACCCACTCGTGCAGGCCGAAAATCTCCATCGCAACCAGGATCACCGGGGGATTCGTCGCATTGGCGGGCCGGGCATAATAGACGGGCATCTCGCCGCCGGTGGCCTTGACCTGGGCATCGCCCGCCTTGAGGCCGGTGGTGTCGGTCTTGATCGCCTCGGCGCGCACCGGTCCAGCCGCGAGGGTGTAGCCGGCGGCGACCGCAGCCGACGCGGTCATGAAGCCCCGCCGCGACACGTCGGGCGGGGTCATGAGCCCGATGACATCGGGCGGGAGTTCGCGAATCTTTGTTTGGACAGTCATGGGTTCCTCCAGTAAGCGGGCGCGCCTGCAGCCAGTAACACCCCGCAGGGGTCATTATTGCACCCCCAAAGTGGCCGGCTGCCAGTGTATGCAAGCGGGCGTCGGGGGGTCGGGTGGATGATTCTGCAAGCATTTGCGGCGAAACTTTCGTTTGATTGCCGCAGGATGAGCACGAAGTTGCCGAAAACCCGTGCCTAAGTCACCATACGGGCCATTGGGGTAGGGGAATGGGACATCTGCCGAAACTCGTCAGCTACAGCTCCAAGCTGGTGTTGCAGATCCTGCCGTCGATCTCGGCGACGGTGATCGGCGGCTACCTGCTGGCGCAAATCCATGTCGGCCGCAATTCGGATCCGCCCGCGCCGCAGATCGTCGTGACGGCGCCGCCGGCGGCCCCCGAAGCCCGCGACGCCGCGCACGATGTGCCGACCGTGCGCGAGGACCGTGCCGCCATGCGCAAGGTGCTCAAGGAGCGGCGCGAGAACCCGCAGGCTCCAGCCCTTGTCCGTCCCGCCGCGGTGGCGCAGCCTACGCCGACCGCCAAGGAGGCGGCGAGCACGCCGTCCGCCATGGATTCGACCCCGCCCCATGAGCCGGTCGAGCACGCCGCTGCGCCGAACCGCACCAAGCCGGCCGTCGCCACGGCCGCGCCGCCACGCCGCGAGGCGGATGCGCCGGCTCGCACGCATGTGGAGTCGGCGGAGCCCGCAGCCGACTATGTGCCGGCGCCGCCGCCCGGATTGCCGGCCGCGCCAGCCACGGCCATGAACGCGCCGACGCCGATCCTTCCGCCGCCGCCGGCCGCCACCGTCCCCGTCGCTCCGGCCCGCGCCGCGCCGCCGCCCCCGCTGATGCCTCCGGCCGTGCCTCCCGCGATGGCGAGCGCCGTACCGCCGCCGGCGGTTGCGCCGCCACCGCCGCCTCCGACCGGGCCCGTCGGCACGGTGTTCTCAGCGCTCTCGAGCATCGTGGGTCACGCCGCCAATGCGACCGGCTCGACGGTGAACTGGGTGATCGATCTTCCCGGCAAGGCGATCTCGGCCGGTGGCCGCGTCATCGGCGTCAGCTCACCGCCGCCGCCCGAGCCCGCGCGCTTCAGCGACGGCCAAGGTTGATCCAAGGTCGATCCAAGCTTGATCCAAGGCTGATCCCGTCTCCTCGCAATCGCACCGACCGCGCCGCTGTTCGACCGCGCGCGTCGTCGCCATGTGCGCATCGCCATGTGCGCATCGTCATTTGCGCATGGCCATGTGGGCGTGAGGGGGAAACCTGGGCGTGAGAAGGGCGACGCGCGCGAGGGCAAGCACGCGCGTTCGCGCGCCTGATGGCGCGGCCGCTCAGGATGTCGGACGCAATCCCTAGTCGAGGAAGCGGGCCAGGGTCTCGAAGTTATAGCCGCAGGCCTCGCATTCCCACTCGTGCCGCACGCGACGCTCGTCGAGATATTCCGACCACTTCGCCATGTGAATCGGTTCGCCACACTGGGCGCATGTCATCAGCGGCCTTGCCCGGATTGCCACCGGGACGTCATTGGTACGCAGATCCATTGGGACTTCCTCCCCGTCTGTTCGGAAGCCCCTCCCACCGTGCGTCCAGCCTATCGCGACAGCACCGCATATCAAGCAGCAAGGCTGACCTGACTGAGCGTGATGCGGGGAACCGGCCTTGAACAATGCGTGCCGGCATGCCGTACTGCGGCCGATCCCGGCGCCGTCGGCCTGGTTCTCCTGCGGATTGCGGGCGGCGCCGCGTGGATTGAAAGACGCTTCAAGGATCTGATCGGCAAACAGGGAGACACAACATGCCGGAAATCGTCGTCTATGCTCTCGGCGGGCGCTCGCTCGACCAAAAGCGCGGACTTATGAAGGACATCACCGAGGCGGTGGTGAAGAACTTCAAGGTCGAGCCGGGCGCCGTCGTGATAACGCTCGTGGAGTCCGAGAAGCAGGACAAGATGAAGGGCGGGGTTCTGTTCAGCGAAGCCGCGTCGCATCGCTGACGGTGGGGTCGGGGGGCGGCGCGGCATTAGGGCCGCGCGCGCCCATTCCGATCCCGCATGGCGGGACTGCGCATGGGCGATCTCAGCGGCAAAACCGCGCTGGTCACGGGTGGCGCTTCCGGCATCGGCTTGGCGACGGTCGAAGCCTTTGCGCGGCGCGGCGCCCGCGTGGCGCTCAACCATCTGCCGCAGGATGCGCGCGGGCCGAAGGCGATCGCGGCGCTGCGCGCCGCGGGCCTCGACGTGATCGCGGCGCCCGGCGACGTGGCGAAGCCCGGCGAAGCCGAGACGATGGTGCGCGAGGCGATCGAAAAGCTCGGCCGTCTCGATTATCTCGCCAACAATGCCGGCACGCCGGCCACGGCCGAGCCGATCGCGCCGCGCGACCTCGACCGTCTGACCGAGGAGTTCTGGGCGGCCATCCTGTCGACCAACCTGCTCGGGCCGTTCCGCTGCACCCATGCGGCGGCCGACGCGCTGCGGGCGGCGCAAGGTGCGGTCTGCAACACCGCCTCGGTCGCCGGCCTCAACATGCCGGGGTCCAGCATGGCCTACGGGGCGAGCAAGGCCGCGCTCATCAGCCTCACCAAGAACCTGGCGCGGGCGCTTGCGCCGCAGGCGCGGGTGAACGCGGTGGCGCCCGGTCATGTGGACACCGAATGGACCCGCACGTGGCCGGCCGAGCGCAAGGCCGCGGCGATCGAGCGCACCCTGCTGCGCCGCCATTGCACCGCGCAGGACATCGCCGGCGCGATCGTCTTCCTGTGCGCCGACAACAGCATGATCACGGCCCAAACCCTGGTGGTGGACGGCGGATATTCGCTCTAGTCGCCGCAAGGATGTGCGAACTTCGGAATCGGGACACTAGCGGCGCCGCGCTGCCGCCCTAATTCGGCGGCCCTGTGCGGCTCGGCGGTCCGCCGATCACGCTTGCTCCCTTGCGGCAGGCATCCTAGTTAACGACAGAGGCCATGATTCGCGCCGCGCGCGCCCACGATCCCATGAGCATGACCGACTTCAACTCGACCGAGGCCGCCGCCGAACGCCGCGCCGCCACGGCAGCCCATCCCGACGGCCACGAGGACATGATGTACCCGTCGGCCATCCCGTTCGTGCTGGTGCACCTCGCCTGTTTCGCCGCGATCTGGACCGGCGTGTCCTGGACCGCGCTGGCGCTCTGCATCGCGCTCTACTGGCTTCGCATCTTCGGCATCGGCGCCGGCTACCATCGCTACTTCTCGCACCGCGCCTTTGCGACGAGCCGCGCCTTCCAGTTCATGCTCGCGGTGCTCTCCCAGTCGACGGCGCAGAAGAGCGTGCTGTGGTGGGCCGCCAAGCACCGCCACCATCATTTGCATTCCGATACGGCGTCGGACGTGCACTCGCCGCGCCACAGGGGATTCGTCTACAGCCATCTGGGTTGGATCTTCTCGCGCCGGAACGACGCGACCGACCTCGTCAAGGTGGAGGATTTTGCCCGCTTTGCCGAGCTGCGCTGGCTGCACCGCTACGAGCTTGCTCCCGCCGTCGTTCTCGCGCTCATCTGTCTCGCCATCGGCGGCTGGTCCGGACTGGTGGTCGGGTTCTTCTGGAGCACGGTGCTGGTCTATCACGCGACCTTCTGCATCAATTCGCTCGCCCACGTGCACGGCCGCCGGCGCTACGTGACGGGCGACGACTCCCGCAACAACTGGCTGCTCGCGATCTTCACCATGGGCGAGGGCTGGCACAACAACCACCACGCCTATCAGTCGAGCGTGCGGCAGGGATTCCGCTGGTGGGAATACGACGCCACCTTCTACATCCTCAAGCTGCTGTCGTGGGTGCGGGTGGTGTGGAATCTCAAGCTCCCGCCGCGCGAGGTGGTGCGCAACGAGCAGCGGCTCGGCGCGCGCGTCATCAACCGTGCGGCCGCCCAGCTCGCCGCGAGCTTCAACAGCGACTGGATCGCCGGAACGATCGCCGCGGCGCTCGAGCGGCCGCAACTCGTTGCCTTGCAGGAGAAGCTCGCCGCCACCCAGCAGCGCGCAACCGAGGTGCTGGCGGGGCTGCATCTGCCGCACCTGCCGACGCGCGAGGAGATTCTCGCCAAGGCGACCGCGACGCTCGCCAAGACGCCCTCGCTCGACGAGATCGTCGACCGTGCCCACGGGCTGGTGCTCGATGCGGTCGGGGCGCGGCTGCGCGCCGCGCCGGCCGTCATTCGCCGCTCGTGATGGTGGCGATCCTTTTCGCTCCTCGCGACTCGTGAGCGGGCCAAAAGCGCTGCCATCGCGTCTTACATCATGCGTTGAGTCCTGACGAAGCGCCGGGCGCTTGTCGCCTGCCGGCGAAAAGTGCACCATGACCCCGGGGTGAGGAGGCTGCCCGGCTCTGCGGCGGCCCACGGCAGCACGGGGGAGCACCGCATGCGCACTATCGTGCGCGGCCTCATGGCGGCGGCCGCGGTCGCGGCGGCGATCGGGATGAGCGTCGCGGCGCGGGCCGAGGGCGCAATCGCGGTCGGCACATCGGGCAATTTCGCCAAGGACGGCTTCGCCTTCGGCGCCTCCATCAACAAGGCATCCAAGGACGAGGCGCGCGAGCAGGCGCTCGCGACCTGCCACAAGTTCGAGGGCGCGCCGAAGATGGCGGCGCTCTGCCGCGTGATCTCCGCGTTCAGCCGCGAATGCTACGCGCTGAGCTTCGATCCCAAGCCCGGCACGCCCGGCGTCGGCTGGGCAATCGCGGGCGACAAGGCCATGGCCGAGGAGCGCGCGCAGGCGTCGTGCGAAGCGACCGCCGGAGCGTCCCGCCGCGGCTTCTGCAAGGTCAATCAGTCGTTTTGCGACACGCACGACTGAGCGCCGACCGGGCGGGCAGGGGAAAGGCCGACAAATTTTTCGCGGGTGTGAGCTGTGTCACCGGCGTTTTTGCGCCGGCGGAGTACATCAGCATCATTGGTACGCAATTGGTACTCGACGCACCTGACACGCCACACCCCAACCCCGCGAAGGAGAATGACCATGTTGACCAAGTTCGCCATCACCCTCGTCGCCGCCCTGTCGATCATCGCCAGCCCCGTGTTTGCGGGCCCGATCAACCACTCGGCGCCGAACGGCTCGGTTTACGACTTCCAGCTCGACGGCCGCTAAGCAAGTCCTGCGTTTCACCTCCCGCGGTGAAACGGAAACGGCCGGCTCCGCCGGCCGTTTCTCGTTATGCGGCGGCGCTCCTGACGTGATCGCGATGAATCTGGAGACCGCCGAAGAAGAGCTGATGCGGGTGCTGAACATTTGATCTTCGGATCCGTCATGGCCGGGCTGGTCCCGGCCATCCACGCCTTCGGCCACGCTCACGAACAAAGACGTGGATGCCCGCGACAAGCGCGGGCATGACGAGTGCCGGGGGTCGCCTCAGCCGAGCTCGATGTCACCATTCACGTCCCAGGTCAGCCCGATCCCTGGGACCGCCACCGTCGCGCTGGCGGGAAACTTCTCGTTGCCCTTGATGCGTCCGTCGGCGATCGCCTGGCGCACCGCTTTCTCGATCTCGCGCTGGGCCGTGACGCCGAGCGTCTTGAGGAACTTGCGGATGCTGGCGTTGAAGGCGTCTTCGTTCATGGCAGCTCCTCGGGAGAAGGACGGGATCCAAACCGGGAGCCTAGGCCATGTCGCGTTTCGGCGAAACCCGCGTGCGCGGCGCCGCGACATGGTGCGAGTGTCGGGTTTGCGGCACTAGACCGCGAACGGGAAGGTCTCCGGCACCTCGCCTGCGTCCCATTCGGCGGTGGTTTCCAGCGGCTTGATCGCGCGCGTCTCGTCGAAATGCAGGATGGCATCGAACTGCTCCGGCAGCCGGGCGTGGAAGTAGTGGCTCTGCCGTTCGGTGTCGGGGCGATAGATCACCCCGATCGCGCGCTCGAGGCGCGGCGAGCGCAGGCGCCCGGCGATGTCGTCGCCCGCGTGCCACATCAGCAGGAAACGGGGCCGTTGCAGTGCGTGGAACAGGGCTTCGTAGCTGTCGGGACGCGCCGGGCGCACCCGCTTGCGTTCCGCCGGCGCGCCCCATTTGGACGCTGCCGTCACCGTGCCGCGATAGGTGGTGAAGCCGACGAGCACCGCCTCGCGCCCGTATCTTTCCCGCACCAGCTGGCCGACATTGAGCTCGCCGCGCTGTCCCGCCTCGGTCGCGCGCGCATCGCCGAGGTGGGAGTTGTGCTCCCAGACGGCGATCTTCGCACGGGTGCCGTTGCGCTCGAGATGCGCGACCAGCGCATCGAGGGTCTCGGCCATGTGCCGATCGCGCAAATTCCACGAGGAGACCTCCTCGAGGAACATCGAGCGATAATACGCCTCGGCGCTCTTCACCAGCCGGGCGTTCTGCACGGCGTAGAACAGGTCCTCGTCGCCGGCGAATTCGCCCTGGCGGCGTTGCAGCTCGAGGAGCTGGTCGATGACGCCCTGCTCGCACGACGCCGACAGGTTCAGGCGCGTGATGAAGCCGTGGACTTCAGTGTCGCGGTCGAACTGATCGAAGCAGGCGTAGCGCTCGCGCGCCCGCGCCGCCGCTTCGGGATCGACCCGCTCGAGATAGCGCAGCACCGCCTTCATCGAGGCATGCAGGCTGTAGAGATCGAGACCATAGAAGCCGACCTTGGTGCCGCCCGGCGCGACCGCATCGTTGTGCGCGCGCAGCCACTCGATGAATTCGACCATCACGGTGTTGCGCCACATCCAGGTCGGGAAGCGGCGGAAATCGGCGAGCGCTTCCGCGGCATCGATGTCGTCGTTCCCGCCGTGGACGTAACGATTGACCCGATAGGCGTCGGGCCAGTCGGCCTCGATCGCGATGGCGGTCAACTGCTTTTCCGTGATCAGCCGCTTGGTGATCTCGGCCCGCTCGCTGTAGAAGTCGTGCGTGCCGTGCGAGGCCTCGCCGAGGAGGATCAGCCGGGCATCGCCGATGCGCGCGAGCAGCGGGTCGTAGTCGCTCGCCCTGCCGGTGAGGGGATGCACCGCGGCCTGCAGCGCCTCGATCAGCCGGGCAGGGGCGGCCAATCGGGCGGCTGCCGGCACCTCATGGGTCTGCGCTTGGGCCTGCGGTCCCGTCACACGTCCGAGGAGCTCGCGCACCTCCGCGTCGCTGGTCTGGGAGAAATCTTCGTACCAGCGTCCGACCGCACGGAAGGGCTCCGGCGTCCTGGCGCAGATGACCTCGTCCGCTTGTCTGCGCATCTCCTCGCAGGCCTCGCGCGAGGCGGTCGGCACCGCGACCACGATGCGGGCAGGATCGAGCTTTCGCAGCGCCTCGATGGCCGCCATCATGGTGGCGCCCGTCGCGAGCCCGTCATCGACCAGGATCACGGTGCGCCCGCGCACCTCCGGCGGCGGGCGGCCGCCCCGGTAGAGGCGCTCGCGGCGCATGAGCTCGGCGCGCTCGCGCTCGGCGACCGCATCGATCACGTAGGTCGGGATGGCGGCGCGCTCGATGAGATCGTTGTTGAGCACGCGCACGCCGCCGGTCGCGATCGCGCCCATCGCCACCTCGTCGTAGCCCGGCACGCCCAGCTTGCGCACCACGAAAACATCGAGCGGCGCCCTGAGCGCGCGCGCGACTTCGTATCCGACCGGCACGCCGCCACGCGGCAGCGCGAGCACGGTCACGTCGGGGCGATTGGCATGGGCCGTCAGCTTCTCGGCGAGCCGGCGGCCGGCGTCGTGACGATCGCGAAAGGCCGCCATGCTGTTCGCCGCGATGGCCATGATTCGGTTCCCT
>DASTZX010000407.1:0-22443 GCA_035764045.1 Xanthobacteraceae bacterium
CCTCGCCGGTGGCGGGATTGAGCACGGTGAGCGTCTTGCCGCTGGCCGCCGGCCGCCATGCCCCGTCAATGAAGAGCTGGACGTCGGAATACATGGGACATCTCCTAAGGCCTGGGATCTCGGATCGCGGAATACGCCGCATTTTTATCGGCGGCGGGGCGGGTTGGAAAGCGCGCCTGAGACCTGATACACCAGCGGCCCAAGTCTAGCACCGTCATGCCCGGTCCTGCCGGGCATCCACGCCTTCGCGATCCGGCAAGACGTGGATGGCCGGGACAAGCCCGGCCTTGGCCGCTGACACTCTTTCGCCGGTCATGAGCCCCTACAAGTCAGAATTCCTGAGAGTCCTGGCCGAGCGCGGCTTCATCCACCAGGTCTCGGAGCCCGAGGCGCTGGATAAGCGCGCCGCAGCCGGTCCGATCACGGCCTATGTCGGCTTCGACGCCACCGCGCCGAGCCTGCACATCGGCAATCTCATCAGCATCATGATGCTGCGCTGGCTGCAGAAGACCGGCCATCGGCCGATCGCGCTGATGGGCGGCGGCACCAGCAAGATCGGCGATCCCTCCGGCAAGGACGCGAGCCGGTCGCTTCTCACCGAGGCACAGATCGACGCCAACATCGCCTCGATCAGGACCGTGTTCGCGCGCTTCCTCGACTTCGGCCAGGGCCGCGGCCTGATGGCCGACAATGCGGAGTGGCTCGACGCGCTGCAATACATCCCCTTCCTGCGCGACGTCGGGCGGCATTTCACCATCAACAAGATGCTGACCTTCGACTCGGTGAAGCTGCGGCTCGAGCGCGAGCAGCCGCTGACCTTCCTCGAGTTCAACTACATGATCCTGCAGGCCTACGATTTCGTGGAGCTCTACAAGCGCCTCGGCTGCATCCTGCAGATGGGCGGATCCGACCAGTGGGGCAACATCGTCAACGGCATCGACCTCGGCCGCAGGCTCGCCAATGCCGAGCTCTTCGCGCTGACCACGCCGCTGTTGACCACCGCGTCGGGCGCCAAGATGGGCAAGACCGAGACCGGCGCGGTCTGGCTCAACGCCGACATGATGAGCCCGTACGACTACTGGCAGTTCTGGCGCAATTGCGAGGACGCCGACGCCGTGCGCCTGCTCAAGCTGTTCACCGAGCTGCCGCTCGAGGAGATCGCGCGGCTCGGCCGGCTCCACGGCCAGGAGATCAACGAAGCCAAGAAGGTGCTCGCCACCGAGGCGACGGCGCTGCTGCATGGCCGGGAGGCCGCCGAGGCGGCCGAGCGCACCGCGCGCCAGACGTTTGAGGAAGGCACGCTCGCCGCAAGCCTGCCGAGCGTTTCGGTGGGGAGGGCCGAGCTCGACTCCGGCCTCGGCGTGCTCACCGCGTTCTGCGAGAAGGCGAAGCTCGTCGCTTCGAACGGCGAGGCGCGCCGCCAGATCAAGGCCGGAGGGCTGCGCGTCAACGACAAGCCGGTGACCGACGAGAAGCTGACGCTGACCGCGCGCGACCTCACGCCGGAAGGCGTGATCAAGCTTTCGCTCGGCCGCAAGCGGCACGTGCTGCTCAAGCCGGTCTGACGGCCGAGCGGTCGCGTGCGGTAGTGCGCACCCGGAGCTCAGCGTCAGCCGCGGATCGCCGATGAGCCACCCGTCCGGATTCTTCGAGGGCACCGAGATGCCGACCGCCGGATGGTGGGAGGCGCTCTGGCCCGATCCTGCCGGCGTGCTCGCTGCGGTCGGGATCCGGCCCGGCATGGCGGTCATCGATCTGTGCTCGGGCGACGGCTGGTTCACCCTGCCGATCGCCAAGGTCGCGCGCCACGTGGTGGCGATCGAGATCGACCCCGCCCTCATCGATGTGGCGCGCCGCCGCCTTGCGGAAAGCGGCATGACGAATTGCGATTTCGTGCTGGGCGATGCCTATGCGGTCGCCCGGCTCGCCCCGCAGCCGAGCGACGTCGTGTTCATGGCGAATGCGTTTCACGGCGTCCCCGACCCGCTTCGCCTCGCCCGCGGCGTGCGCGACGCGCTCGAGCCGGGCGGTCGCTTCGCCGTCGTCAACTGGCATCGCCGCCCGCGCGAGGACACGACGGTGCTGGGCGAGCCGCGGGGACCGAAAACGGAGCTGCGCCTGTCGCCGGAAGCGACCATCGCGGCGGTCACGCCAAGCGGGCTGGCGTGCGTGCAGGTGGTCGAGGTGCCGCCCTATCATTACGCGGCGATTTTCGAGCGGCCGGCCCGCTAACGATCCCGGTCGGCGTAGCTCGTGCGCGCGTCGGGGTAGCGCTCGCCCGGGACGCTGCTCGGGAACTCGAACACCTTGCGCAGCAGGCCGGGCGCGACCGCGGAGATCGGGTTGACGCGCAGCGTCGGCGTGCCGGGCGGGCCCACCACCTCGAAGGTGATGCCGACGAGGCCCTCCTTGTCGCCGCCGCCGAGGAAGAACCCGACGATCGGGATCTGTCCGAACATGTTGTTGAGCCCGTACAGCGGAACGAAGGTGCCGCGCAGGCGCACGTCGTTGTTCGCGTAGTCGAGCACGCCGTCCATGGTGGCGCCGATCACCGGTCCGCGCACAACGGCGTCGCGGACCGTGAACTTGCCCGGCGAGCGGAGGAACTCGACGCGCATGCGGGAGAAGTCGACCCCGGTCACCTGCGTGCCCGGCGATCCCGCCGCTACGCGCTCGAGCGCCGGCTCGCCGCGCACGCTGAAATCGCGGATGTTGAGCAGTCCCTCCTGGGGCGCCTGGCTCGGGGTCGGCGGGTCCATCGTCGCCCAGATCTGTCCGCCGACCATGCGCGAATAGGTATCGGTGAAGCGCAGCAGCGCCCCCGCATCGGCGCTCTCGAAGTAGAGCACCTGGCGGGCGCCGGTGCGTCCGCGCAGGTCGCCGGTCAGGGTCGCATCGACGCCGAGCTTGGCGTTCATGCCGAAGCTCTTGATCAGGCCGTTGCGCTTCTGCATCCGCAGATCGAGAGCGCGCAGGGCTTCGCCGTGGAAACCGGCGACCGCGCCGATCTTCACGTCGAGATCGAGATCGGCGATGCCGCGATGCGATTTCGTGTCGGCGGACGCGCCGCCGCCCATCACCGACTTGATGAAGGTCCGGCCGTCATAGACATCGCCGCGCATCGTGACCCGCAACGGTCCGTCCGGCAGCCGATCCGCCTTGAGGCTCGCCTTGTCGTCGTTCGCCATCGCGAAAGTGGGGAAGTTCGCCGACACCACCTCGCTGTTGGCGTCGATCTCGACCGAGCCCTTGACCGAGACCCCCGATCCTTCGATCACGACGTCGTCGATGCGGGTGTTCGCTCCCTTGCGGGCCGTCATGGTGAAGGTGGCGCGCGCGGCCTTGCTCGGATCCTTGATCCAGCCCGGAAGCAGATTGTCGACCTTCACCTGGGTGAGGTCGGCCTCGATGGCGAAGCGGCTGTCCTGGTCGGGCGATGCGGAAATCCTGCCGCCGAGCCGGATCGGCACCGGCCCCTTGAGCGCGCCGGCGAAGTCGAAGCCGAAGCGGCTGCGCGCGGCATCGTCGAACACCGCCTGCAGCCGGAGCTCCGCCTCGCTGTCGTCGCGCTGCTTGCGATAGTCGACGGTCGCCGGCATCCCGCCGATGCGCACGTCGCCGCGCGCCTCATAGCCCTCGTTGTCCGCGGTGATGCGCAGCATCTGCGCGTCGACCCGCGGAGTCGTCATGAAGCGATCGACCGAGAAATTGGCGACGTCGGCCACGACGCCGTACTTGATGCTGCCCTTGGGCATGTCGGGGTCGATCGGCAGCCCGAGCGTCACCTGGGCGGTGACCGTGCCCTTGCTCCCGGCCGGGTCGAGCGGCGCGCCGGAGGCTTCGCGCAGACGATCGGTCGCCAGGAGCTCGGCGGCGGCGGGGACCGGGCCCTCGATCCGCATGCGCGCCCGCGCCGGCGGCTTCTTGATCTCGGTGTCGGGAACCTCGAACACGCCGTTTGCGATCGTCAGCTTGCGGCCGGACGGGAGATCGATCACGCCGCGGCCGAGGTTGATGGTCACGCTGCGCCCGGAGACGCGGGTGACGATGTCGGCGTCGCGAATGGGCGGCAGCGCGTCGACCGGGCGGACGAGCGTTCCGTTGCTGACGAGCTCGATCGAGAGCCCGCCGTCGGGCACCGGCGGCCCGCCCTTCTGGAAGGCGGACAGGTTGGCGTTGGTCGCGATCTCGATATGGTCGATCGACCCGCCGAGCAGATGCTGGAGCGTCCAGTTGCGCACCGGGGTGTTCACGAACACCGGCCAGATCTGCTTGAACGCGGCCGCCGACATGTTGCGGCCCACGGCGCCGATCGCGAGGTGCGGATCGCTCGTGGAGAAATCGATCGATCCCGATGCCGCGATGGCGACGTCCTTGCCGGCGATGTCGGTATGCTCGATGTCGAGGCGGTGCTTCGCCGGATCGTAGCGCCCGAGCACCGCGATCCGGTTGAGCAGGAGTTGCTCGTCGTCCTCGTCGCGCGGCGCCAGCACGATCGACCCGCCGGAGAGACCGATCCGCCACGGGTCCCCCGCCTGCGCGGGCGCCTCGGCCCGGGCCACCAGGGTGACGCGGTTGCCTCCCGAGACGATCTGGAACGGAGCCGCGAGCGCCCGCCGCCCGGCGTCCCAGTCGAGGCTCACCTCGGCCCGGTCGATCGCAAGCTGGGCATCCGGATCCTTCGGATCGGTGATGGTGCCGGGTCCGAGCAGCACATGTCCGCTCGCCATCTGGGGCACGCCGTCGCGCGCGAGCTCGGCGCGCAGACTGAGCGACACCGGCAGATCGGCATCGAACTGGCCGCCGTCGATGCGCAGCGCCAGCAGGAGGTCGCGCGTCATGATCTTGCGCGCCTCGATGCTGACCGCGCGGCGGCCTTCGGAGAGCGGCTTGACGCCGGCGAGCAGCACCCATGGACGTTCCGGATTGTCCGAATCGATGCGCAGCACCACCTCGCCTTCCGGCCGGCGCGTGAGACTGAGATCGATCTTCTCGAACTTGGACTGCTGACCGTTGCGCAGATCCTCGACCGTGAGGCTGCCGCTCTTGAGGCCGACCTCGCTCAGGTCATGGCCGTCGAGGCCGAGCTTGCTCACGCTGTCGAGCCAGGCGAGGACGGCGCCGAGATTGTCGAGCCCGTGCGCCGAAGCCGCCGGACCGGAGGACGGGGCGCGCGGCGCGGACACGGCAAGCGGCCCGGCCGCGGCGAGCATGGGGGCGCGCGCGAGCGGCCGCTTGTCGGCGGCGGCGAACACGCTGACGTCGCCGTTCGGCTCGATGCGCAGCGACAAGGCGGCGCCCACCAGGTTGAGACTCTCGGCGCGCGGATGGCCGCTGAGCACGCTCAAGCCGTGCAGCCCGACCTCGGCGCGCGGCGCATTGGCGACCACCGCGCCGTCGGGATCGCGCACCACGATGTCGCGGATGCGCAGCGCGGCGCGGCCGTTCTCGTCGCGCTCGAGCACCGTGCCGCCCACTTCGACGTCGTAGCGATCCCCGAGATTTTCCCGGATCGCCGCGGCGAGCCAGTCAGTGGCGAAGTCGAGCGCGATCGGGCCGCCGGAGAGCCGGTACCACAGCGCGCCGACGCCGGCGGCGATGACGATCGCGAGTGCGGCCAGCACGATGGCGAAACGGCGCATGCCGCGGCCGCGCAGGACCGGGCCGACGAATTGCAGCAGCTGCGGGATCGACAGCAGCACGGGTCGGATCGGCAGGCGGAATGCTGCGGCCGCACGCGCGGTGCGGCGTTTGAGTCGCTCGGCGTGATCGGGCGATGATCCGGCCGATGCGGCCGGCTGCGGAGCCTGCGTGCGCCGATGCGACAGCAGGCTTTCCTCCAGACTGCGGAGGGCCGCGAGCCTTGGATTATTGGACCTGTCTGTCATGCCGAATCCGGCATCCCCCGCCTATCTGCCGAGGCCGCGGATCGACGCGCATCCCCATGCGCCGCCAGGGAATCCCGGCCGATCCGTGCCCCTCCCCAAATCGTGAGGCAAGCTTAGAATGACCGCGCGAAAAAGTCGAAAGGAAGGCACATGCCAGCCCCTGCCCGCCCCAAGAAAGCCAGCAAAGCGCCATCGTCGCTCGCGGTCGGCGCGAAGGCTCCAAGCTTCAGTCTGCCCCGTGACGGTGGAGAAAACGTGTCGCTCGCCAATTTCAAGGGACAGAACCTCGTTTTGTACTTCTACCCACGCGCCGACACGCCGGGGTGCACGCTCGAATCACGTGCATTCTCCGCCCTCTCGGCCGCGTTCGCCAAGGCGGATACGGCCGTCGTCGGCGTCTCGGCCGATCCGGTGGCTGCACAGGACAAGTTCAAGGCCAAGTACGATCTGCGGATCCCGCTTGCCTCCGACGAAACCCACAAGATGTTGGAAGCCTACGGGGTCTGGGGCGAGAAGTCGCTTTACGGACGCACGTTCCTGGGGATCACGCGGGCGACGTTCCTGATCGGCACGGACGGTCGAATCGCCCGCATATGGCCCAAGGTGAAGGTCGAGGGACACGCCGAGGAGGTGCTTGCGGCCGCGCAGGCGCTGGGCGCGCGATCGTGAGGGCACGTCCATGGCACCGGACTATGGCACCGGACCATGGCACCGGACCATGGAACCGGATTTGCGAATAATTAACCATGCGGCACGCAAATTCGCCGGCGTAAGCGCCGGCTCGCTCCCGCGAGGACGGCGCCGGAGCGTCGATGTCCCACCGGCCTGCCTCCCTTCACCGTTCGCGCGATCGATACGGGCATGCCTATGACGGTCAGGACGACGATCGTCGGACCGGCTATCCGGCGCGGCCCCTCGACGCGGAATTCCGCGACGATCGCCGTTTCGCCGACGCGGGGGCGCGGCGCATTCAGACGCTGCGGGCTCCCCCGCCGCGCGTGGTGCGCAAGGACTACACGTTCGGGCATGCGGGCCGGCAGGTCCGAATCGGACCGGTCGCATTCTGGATCTGCGTCGGGACACTGGTGATCATGGCCGCGTGGTCGGCCGTGACCGCGACCTATTTCGCATTCCATGACGACGTGCTGTCGCGGCTGATCGCCCGTCAGGCCGCAATGCAGTTCGCCTACGAGGACCGCATCGCCGACATGCGCGCGCAGGTCGATCGCGTGACCAGCCGTCAGCTGCTCGACCAGGAGCAGTTCGAGCGCCGGCTCGAGCAGATCGCGAAGCGGCAGGCCACGCTCGAAGCGCGCACCTCGTCGCTCGGGGCGCTGGCCGATCCGACGGTCACCGGCGCGATCAAGCCGACCGCCCGCCCGCCCGCCGCGCCGCCGAAGCCGGCGCCGATGAGCGACATGAGGATGCTTCCCGCCGCGCCGGCCGAGCGCGAGTCCCGCCTCGACTGGCTCACGACGACCTTCGCCGACCGGTGGACGACGCCGACGATGCGCGGCGGCATGGACGGCGAGATCGCCCGGCTGCAGGACTCGCTCGACCGGGTCGAGGCGCGCCAGACGCTATCGCTCAACCGCATGGAGGAAAGCTACGACGGCAAGCTCAAGCGCCTGCGCGGCGTGCTGGCGGAGCTCAACCTGCCGCATGCGGCGACCGCGGAAGCGGCAAGCGGGGGCCCGTTCGTGCCCTATCGTCTCGCGGCCTCGGCCAATGCGTTCGAGCGCCAGACCTATCGGGTCGCCGTGGCGCGTGCGCAGGCCGACAAGCTCGGCCGCACCATGGCGGCCCTGCCGATCCGCAAACCGGTGCCGGGCGAGCTCGACGAATCCTCGACCTTCGGGGTGCGGCTCGATCCATTCCTCAACCGCCCGGCGATGCATACGGGCATCGATTTCCGCGGCGCGGCCGGCGAGCCCGTCCACGCGACCGCGTCCGGCACCGTGACGGCGGCGGGGTGGAGCGGCGGATATGGACGCATGGTGGAGATCGATCACGGCAACGGGCTGGCGACCCGCTACGGCCATCTGTCGGAAATCGAGGTGAGCGTCGGCCAGAGCATCAAGATCGGCCAGATCATCGGCCGGGTCGGCTCGACCGGCCGATCGACCGGCCCGCACCTGCACTACGAGACGCGGGTGAACGGCGAGGCGGTCGACCCGCAGAAATTCCTGCGCGCCGGCATTCGGATGGGCAGCATTCAATAGACGTGCGTCGCCATCCCAACCCTCACGCGAAGGCCGCGCGGCGCTACTCCACGTCCTCGACCTCGGACGGCGCGGTGCCGAACGCTTTCTGCGCCAGCGTCGCCTGCATGAACTGATCGAGATCGCCATCGAGCACCGCGCCGGTGTTCGAGGTCGACACGCCGGTGCGCAGGTCCTTCACCATCTGATACGGCTGCAGCACGTAGGAGCGGATCTGGTGCCCCCAGCCGATGTCGGTCTTGGCCGCCTGCTCGGCCGCCGCCTTCTCCTCGCGCTTCTTGAGCTCGCGCTCGTAGAGTCGGGCGCGCAGCATGTTCCAGGCCGCGGAGCGGTTCTTGTGCTGCGAGCGCTCGGCCTGCACGACGACCGCGATTCCGGTCGGGATATGGGTGAGGCGCACCGCCGATTCGGTCTTGTTGACGTGCTGGCCGCCCGCCCCGCCCGAGCGCATGGTGTCGGTGCGGACGTCGGACTCCTTGATGTCGATGACGATGCGGTCGTCGATCACCGGAAAGATGCCGACGCTCGCAAACGAGGTATGGCGGCGCGCATTGGAGTCGAACGGCGAGATGCGCACCAGGCGGTGCACGCCGGCCTCTCCCTTGAGCCAGCCGAAGGCGTTATGTCCCTTGACCTGGATGGTCGCCGATTTGATGCCGGCCTCTTCGCCCGCCGTCTCCTCCAGATAGTCGACCTTGTAGCCGTGCTGCTCGGCCCAGCGCGTGTACATGCGCAGCAGCATGGCGGCCCAGTCCTGGCTCTCGGTGCCGCCGGCGCCGGCATGGACCTCGAGATAGCTGTCGTTGGCGTCCGCCTCGCCCGAGAGCAGCGCCTCGAGCTCACGGCGCGCGACCTCGGCGCGCAAGGCCTTGAGCGCCGCCTCGGCGTCGGCGACAACGGCCGCATCGTTCTCGGCCTCGCCGAGCCCGATCAGGCCGGTATTGTCCTCGAGGTCCTGCTCGATGCGGCCGAGCGCGCCAAGCTGATCGTCGAGCGCGGTGCGCTCCTGCATCAGCCGCTGCGCCTTCTGCGGATCGTTCCAGAAACCCGGATCCTCGGCGAGCTTGTTCAGCTCGGCGAGGCGTGCGCGCGCGCGGTCGACGTCAAAGATGCCTCCTCAGCAGCCCGACCGACTGCTTGATCTCCTCGACGAGCTTCTCGATTTCCGCGCGCATGACCTCGGATCCGTTGCGCCGCCACCGTCCATGGCCTCGGCCGCTCCGATGTAGCGATCCGGCTGAGCCGGCGCAACCGAGCGCGGCGCTGGCCCACGCCGTCGGCGGCTGATACGCTCGACCGCAAACAAGCAAAATCCGGAGGACATTGCTCATGCGTCTCTCAATGACGGGTTTGGCCGCGGCCGTCGCGGCGGTCGTGTTCGGCGCCGGCGCGTTCGACGCCGCCCGGGCAGCCGATCCGGTGAAGATCCGGCTCTCGTTCGTGGTGCCCGGCTCCAACTCCGCCTCGCTGCTCATGGAGAAGAAGGATCTCGCCAAGCACCTCGACAAGTCCTACCGGCTGGAGATCACGCGGTTCGCGGGCACGCCGCCGATGGTCACGGCGCTCGCCGCCGGCGAGCTCGACATCGCCAATCTCGCCTACCCGACCCTGCCGATCGCAATCCAGAATGCCGGCATCGACGACCTGCGCGTGATCTCCGACGATTTCCAGGACGGCAATCCGGGCCACTACAGCAACGAGTACATGGTGCTCAAGGACGGGCCGATCAAAAAGGTCGCCGACCTCAAGGGCAAGGTGGTCGCCACCAATGCGGCGGGAAGCGGCGTCGACATCGCGATGCGCGCGATGCTGCGCAAGAGCGGACTCGAGGACAAGCGCGACTACACCGTGGTCGAGGCCCCCTTCCCCACCATGCGGGCGATGCTGGCCGAGAAGAAGGTCGATCTCATTCCCGCCGTGCTGCCGTTCTCGTTCGATCCGGAGCTCACGAAGATCGGTCACACGCTGTTCACGACGCGCGACGCCGTCGGCGTATCGCAGTTCGTCATGTGGAGCGCGCGCAAGAGCTTCCTCGACAAGAACCGCGCCGCGATGGTCGACCTGATGGAGGACACGATCCGCATCATGCGCTGGTATCTCGACCCGGCGAACCACAAGGAGGCGGTCGAGATCGTCGCCCGGCTGACCAAGCAGCCGCCGGAGCGGTTCACCTCCTGGATCTTCACCCAGAAGGACTACTACCGCGACCGCAGCCTGGTGCCGGACATCGCTGCGCTCCAGCGCAATGTCGATCTCACCCGCGACCTCGGCTTCGTCAAGGCGAGCTTCGACGTCTCGAAGTACTCCGACCTCAGCATCGTGCAGGAAGCCGCCAAGCGGCTGCAGTGAGGACCGAAGGCGTGCGGCTCAGTAGAGCCCGCCGGTGCCGGCGCGCACCGCGCGCTCGGCCTCGGGGCTGACCCGGTAGGGCTGCTCGTCGACGGTCGCCGGCGCCACGCCGGCGAAGCTGTCGGGCGGCCCCGAGCCCGGCTTGAAGGCTTCCAGGATCGCCGCCTGCCCCGGCGCGGCGCGCAACCCGGTCTTCGGGTCGACGCGGATCAGCTTGATGCCGGGCGGCGGCGGGAACGGCACGCCCGGCTTGTCGGCGAGCGCCATCTTGTAGAAGTCGCGCGCGATCGGCGCCGCGAGGTGGCCGCCGGTCGCCCCGCGGCCGAGATGCCTCGGCTTGTCGTAGCCCATGTAGACGCCGACCGCGAGATTGGGCGTGAAGGACATGAACCAGGCGTCCTTCTCGTCGTTCGTGGTGCCGGTCTTGCCGGCAATCGGCTTGCCGACCTCGTGCACCACGTAGCCGGTGCCGCGCTGCACGACGCCTTCCATGAGTTCGGTGATCTGGTAGGCGGTCATCGGATCGAGCACGACCTCGTCGTGGTGGTTGACCAGGGTCGGCTCCGGCTGGTTCTCCCATTTGGTGGCGTCGCAACCGCGGCACTCGCGATCGTCGTGCCGGTAGATGGTCTTGCCATAGCGATCCTGGATGCGGTCGATCAGCGTCGGCGCGATCTTGTGGCCGCCATTGGCGAACATCGAATAGGCCGCGGTCATGCGCAGCACCGTCGTCTCGCCGGCGCCGAGCGCGAACGAGAGATAGGGCGGCAGGGTGTCGTAGACGCCGAAGCGCTTGGCGTATTCGGCGATCAGCGGCATGCCGATGTCCTGGGCGAGCCGCACCGTCATCACGTTGCGCGAATGCTCGAGGCCGAACCGCAGGGTCGAGGGACCGTAGAACTTGCCCTCGTAGTTTTCCGGCGACCAAGCCGCCTGGCCCGGGCCCTGCTCGATCGACAGCGGCGCATCGAGCACCACGCTCGAGGGCGTGTAGCCGTTGTCGAGGGCGGCCGCATAGACGAACGGCTTGAACGAGGAGCCGGGCTGGCGCATCGCCTGGGTGGCGCGGTCGAACTGGCTCTGGTCGTAGGAGAATCCGCCCACCAGGGCGAGCACGCGCCCGGTCCAGGGATCCATCACCACCATGGCGCCGGAGACTTCCGGCACCTGGCGCAGGCGGAACTGCCCCTCCTTGCCGGAGAGCGGCTCGACATAGATGACGTCGCCCGGCGAGAGCACCTGCGACACCTTGACCGGAGCCTTGCCGCGCAGCGCCCCGCTCGTCGCCTTCGCCCATCGCACGCCTTCGAGCGGCACGATGCCGACCTCGCGCTCGCGCAGCACGGCGCCGCCCGGCTCGCGCCCGGGCTGGACGCCGATGCGCGCCGCCTGGTCGCTCGTCTCGAGCACCACCGCGAGCTTCCAGCCGATGTCGGCCAGCGCCTTGACCTCGGCGAGCTTGAGGCCCCAGTCGCCGCTGACGTCGATCCGGTTCACCGGACCGCGATAGCCCTGCTGCTCGTCGTACTGGACGAGGCCGTCGGCGAACGCCTTGCGCGCCATCACCTGCATCTTCGGATCGAGCGTGGTGCGCACCGAGAGGCCGCCCTCGTAGAGGCCCTTCTCGCCGTATTTGTCGAAAATCTCCCGCCGCACGTCCTCGGCGAAGTATTCGGCGGAAAAGATCTGTGCGCCGGGCGGGCGGCTCACGACGTTGAGCGGCTCCTTCTTCGCCTTCTCGCCATCCTGCGATTTGATGTAGCCGTTCTCCACCATCCGATCGATGACCCAGTTGCGCCGCTCGAGCGCGCGCTCGCGCTGGCGGAACGGGTGCATCAGCGACGGTCCCTTGGGCAGCGCCGCGAGATAGGCCGCCTCGGCGATCGACAGCTCATGCACCGACTTGTCGAAATAGAGGAGCGAGGCGGCGGCCACCCCGTAGGCGCCGAGGCCGAGATAGATCTCGTTGAGATAGAGCTCGAGGATCTTCTCCTTCGAGTAGGTCCGCTCGATCTTGAGCGCGAGCAGCGCCTCCTTGATCTTGCGGTTGAACGAGACCTCGTTGGTGAGCAGAAAGTTCTTGGCGACCTGCTGGGTGATGGTCGAGGCGCCCTGAGGCCGGCGGCTGGTGCCGAAGTTCTGCGCATAGAGCAGGCCGGCGCGGAGGATGCCGCCGAAATCGAGCCCGCCATGCTGCCAGAAATTCTTGTCCTCGGCCGACACGAACGCATTGGTCACGAGCTTCGGCACCGCCTGGATCGGAAGATAAAGCCGCCGCTCGCGCGCGTATTCGGCGAGCAGCGATCCGTCGGCGGCATGCACCCGCGTCATCACCGGCGGCTCGTAGTCCTGGAGCTGCGAGTAGTCCGGCAGGTCCTTGTTGTAGTGCCAGATGAGCCCGGCGGCCGCGGCGATGCCGACCAGGAAAACGATGGTCCCGACCGCGAACAGGAATCCGAAGAAGCGAAAGACCAGCCTCATCGCCCGTTGTCCGTCCATTCCCCAGCGGTCAACATGGCCGTGACCCGTACGGCGGCTCTCGTCGCGTGCGACGCGACTGAAGGGCCCCTCTGGCGCAAGCCTGCCCGTCCAACCCGTAGCTCTTGGAAACGTGCCCGGCCGGAAGCCCTGGCCCTCCAACGCGTTGGTCGACCGCTTTTGTGGTCAAACTGAGGCTTTGCGTCATCGCGTTTCGGCTCCGCATCACCGCGCGGGCCCGCCGGCGAGCCGGGTGGTGAAATAGGCGCCGACTGCCTGGACGATCGCCTCGCCCGCATGCGCGCGCCAGTTTTCCGACATCAGCTCCTTGAGGTCATTCCGATTGGAGACGTATCCGAGCTCGATCAGCACCGAAGGCACGTCCGGCGCCCTGAGCACCTTGAAGCCCGCCGACTTGAGCGGATTCTTGTGCATCCGGGCGGCCCGCCCGAGCTCCTTCACGACATGCTTGGCGAACTGCAGCGAGAAGGTCTTGGTCTCGCGCTGCGCGAGATCGATCAGGATACCGGCGATGTCGTCCGGCTCGACCGAGAGGTCGACGCCCGAGATCACGTCGGCGCGGTTTTCCGCATCGGCGAGCCGCGCCGCCTGCGAGTCGGAGGCATTCTCCGACAGCGTATAGACGGTCGCGCCTTCCGCATCCCCCTCGCCGCGCGCGAGCGCGTCGCAGTGGATCGAGATGAAGAGCTCGGCATTGCGGGATCGCGCGAAGCGCACGCGGTCGCCGAGCGGCACGAAGCTGTCGTCGCTGCGCGTCATCATGACGCGATACTTGCCGGTCTTCTCCAGCTTGTCGCGCAGCATCAGTGCGAAATCGAGCACAAGGATCTTTTCGGGATCGCCGCTCGCGGCCCGGGTGCCGGTATCGATCCCGCCATGGCCGGGATCGAGGACCACCACCGGACGCGGATCGCCGCTCGGCGCCGCAGGCGCATGGGTCGGAGACGGCGCGCGCGGCCGCGCGCGGGCATTATCGACCGCAAGCGCGCGCACGAACGCTTCCCGGCTGATGCTGGCGAGCTCGAGCACCAGGCGGGCGGGCTGGCTGTCGGTCGGGTCGAGCACGAACGCCTTGTCGACCCGCACCGGACCGGTGGTGTCGAGCACGATGCGCGATCCGCCCGGCATCACCAGGCCGTAGCGGAAGGCCTTCACCAGGCCGCGGCCATGTTCTCCGGCATTGGCCGGGAATTGGAAGGTGACTTGCGGCAGGTCGATCACGACCCGGTACGGGTCGGCCAGGGTGAATGGGTGGATATCGACACGGCGGGACAGATCGATGACGAACCGGGTCTGCTTGCCATCCCCGCCCACCCGGACGTCGCTTGCGACCGGCAGCGAGGCGCCGGCGGAACCGCCGGACGAGACCTGCGCGGCCGCCGGCATCAGCCCGGCAAGCCACAGGCAGAGCATCCCGCCCGCGACGCTGATCGCCCGATACTGCACCGGTTCTGTATCCCCCATGCGCCCCGAGGCATGTCGGATTCCCGGGGAATCGGACCTTTTCGCGATGGCCCCCGGTTCCATCCCCGGGGGCGACCCGGGGGCGGCCTACGCCGGGACACCCGTCCCGGACCCATCTGATGGTCGCGTGTCCCCCTCATACCCCAATAGTCCTGCGTGGTTAACCGAATCTTGTCCGCCATCCACGCTGTCGTGCAGGAACCGGACACCGCGGCTTGAGGTCGCGCAGGAGAAGTTCCGCCCGCATCGGGCCCGGCCTGGGGATCACCCCGTCGGTTCGGCTTGCCAAGGCGCCGCCGGCCGCCCTATGTAGGGGGTGCTGGCGATTCAAGAATTCCGGTTCTGCCGCGTTCTGGCTTCCGGCGCTTGAGCTTCGACCCCGCTAGGAAAGGCCGCTGGAGGCGGCAGAGCGCGGATGGTCGGCTGCAGCCGATGCCTATTTCGAAGGATCACCGGAATGCGCCTTCGGCCATGCCGGCCGCGTGCGCACTGAGCGCCAGCGCACACCAAACGGCCACGCTTGCGTGGAGCCTCCAAATCCCAGGTCACCGGTTCATGCCGAGCATCCCTGACGAGATCCGAATCCGCCGCCGAGAGGCTGCGCGTTCGCGCCCGTCGGCTGCCGCGCGACCGGTCGGCCGTTCTTTCAACCCACAATTCGGTGCGTCCCTTCCCGTCCTCGATCCGCCGCTCCGGCGCCGGATGAGCCCGCGCGGACGCTCCGCCATGAGTCATATCTATGGCCAACAAAATGCTCATCGACGCGACCCATCCGGAAGAGACCCGGGTGGTCGTGGTACGTGGAAATCGAGTCGAGGAATTCGACTACGAGTCGGCTAACCGCAAGCAGCTTCGCGGCAATATCTATCTCGCCAAGGTCACGCGGGTTGAGCCGTCGCTCCAGGCCGCCTTCGTGGACTACGGCGGCAATCGCCACGGCTTCCTTGCCTTCAGCGAAATCCATCCCGACTACTATCAGATCCCGGTCGCCGACCGGCAGGCGCTGATCGCCGAGGAGGAGCGCGCCCACCGCGACGCCGAGGCCGAGGCCGACCGCCGCGCCGGCGGCGGCGGACGCCGCCGCGAGCGGCATCAACAGCGCGCCGCCGAGCGCGTCAGCGAGACGATCCAGAGCGAGCCGACCGAAGGCGATCTCAACGAGGCCGCCGAGGCCGACCTCAACGAGCCGGCCGCAGGCGAGACCAACACGGAGTTCGGCGACACGGCCGAGCATGCGCCTGCCGAGGGCGAAGCGCTGGCGGCCACCGCCGAAGGGGAGCCGGCCGGCGAGCCTGTCGCGGCCGAGATCACCGAGATCGACACCCCGTCGATGGCCGACGCGACCGCTTCCGCGGAGCCGGTGGCGGCTGAAGAGATCCCGCAGCACGACCATCCGGAGGCGGCGGGCGATGCCGAGGTCGAGGAGCACGACCGCGAAGAGGCGCGCGAGACCCCGCACGAAAGCGGCGGCGAAGGCGAGGAGGAGGAGATCGTCGAATCCGTCGGCGGCGCCGACGTGATGGAGGAAGTCCCCGACCGCATGCCCCGGCTGCGGCGACAATACAAGATCCAGGAGGTGATCAAGCGCCGGCAGATCATGCTGGTGCAGGTCGTCAAGGAGGAGCGCGGCACGAAGGGCGCGGCGCTCACCACCTACCTGTCGCTCGCCGGCCGCTATTCGGTGCTGATGCCGAACACCGCGCGCGGCGGCGGCATCAGCCGCAAGATCACCAATTTCCAGGACCGCAAGCGCCTCAAGGAGGTGGCCCAGGAGCTCGAGGTGCCGGAAGGCATGGGCGTGATCCTGCGCACCGCGGGTGCGGCGCGCACCAAGACCGAGATCAAGCGCGATTTCGAATACCTGCTGCGGATGTGGGAGACGGTGCGCGACCTGACGCTGAAGTCGACCGCGCCGACGCTCGTCTACGAGGAGGGTTCGCTGGTCAAGCGCTCGATCCGCGATCTCTACAACAAGGACATCGACGAGGTGATCGTCGCGGGCGACGGCGCCTCCCGCGAGGCGCGCGACTTCATGCGCATGCTCATGCCGAGCCATGCGAAGAACGTGAAGCCCTATCGCGAGAGCCAGCCGATCCTCACCCGCTACGGCATCGAGAGCCAGCTCGACGCCATGTTCTCGCCGGTCGTTCAGCTGCGCTCCGGCGGCTACATCGTCATCAACCAGGCGGAAGCGCTGGTCGCCATCGACGTCAATTCCGGCCGCGCCACGCGCGAGCACCACATCGAGGACACCGCGCTCAAGACCAACATGGAGGCGGCCGAGGAGATCGCGCGGCAGCTCCGCCTGCGCGACCTCGCCGGGCTGATCGTCATCGACTTCATCGACATGGACGAGAAGCGCAACAACCGCTCGGTCGAGCGCCGGCTCAAGGAGTGCCTCAAGCACGACCGCGCCCGCATCCAGGTCGGGCGCATCTCCCATTTCGGACTGCTGGAGATGTCGCGCCAGCGCATCCGCACCAGCGTGCTGGAGAGCTCGACCGACAAATGCCCGCATTGCGGCGGCACCGGGCACGTGCGCTCGGTCGCCTCGGTCGCGCTGCAGGTGCTGCGCATGATCGAGGAGACCCTGTTGCGCGGCGGCACGCATAACCTGGTGGTGCGCACACGGTCCGACATCGCGATCTACGTGCTCAACCACAAGCGCGCCCATCTGCGTGAGCTCGAGGAGCGATTCCGCCTCGCCATCACGATCAGCGCCGATGCGGCGATCGGCGGACAGACGCCGTTCATGATCGAGCGGGGCGAACAGGTCCACAGCCTGGATCAGGCGCGCGCGATCGCCGCCGCACAGCCCCAGCCGGCCGCGGTCGTCGAGCCCGAGGAGGAATTCGAGCCGATCGTCGAGGGCGAGGAGGCGGAAGCGGAGGTCGAGGCGATCGCGGACGACGAAGCCGACGCAGCGGCCGAAGGCGAGGAATTCGCGGAAGAAGGCCCGAGCGAAGGCGACCGGCACGACGAGGGCCATGCGATGGGCGAGGCGGGCGACGGCGCACGCCGGCGCCGCCGCCGACGCCGGCGCGGACGGCGCGGCGAAGGTCGCGACGGTCGGGACACCGGGCCGTTCACGCACGAGGCTCCGCCGGAGCATGCGGCCGCCCCTGACGAGTTCGAAGGCGGCGAGGAGGACGAAGCAGACGGGCATGGCGAGGCCGAACGCGGGCCAGGCGAGCCGCGCGAGCGGCAGGCGCAAGGCGAGGGCGACCGGCGGCGCCGCCGGCGCGGTCGCCGCGGCGGCCGGCGCAACCGGCGCGACCGCGAAGGGGGCGAGCGATTTGCTCCCGATCATGCGCCCGAACGCGTGTCGCATGGTGAGCACGATGCGATCGAGCCCGAGCTCGCCGAGGCGGTGTCCGACTTCGGCGGCCCGCCGCTCGATCGCGAGCCGGCTGCTCCGTCCGAGCCGGACCTGATGCAGGCGGCGCCGCCGCCGGAGCCGGTGGCGCCTTCCGAGGCCGCGCCTGAACCGGCGCGCCGGCGCTCGACGGTGCGGGAGCGCGCGCCGCTCGTGAGCGACGAGGGAGCGACGCCATACGCCGCGCCGAGCGCGCCGGAGCAACACCCTTCCCCGCCGGCAGCGGACCCGTCCGCGTCGCACGAGGAGCCGCATGAGGACGCGGCGAAGCCGCGCCGCACCGGCTGGTGGTCGAAGCGCATACTCGGCGGCTGAGCCGGGCGGGAGCACAAACTCGGCCCGTCCGAGCGGGGCTGCGGAGACCGAGCATGGACAGCCGCTTCGTCGAACGCGACGCTGACGCCATGGTCGAGCATTACGCCGGCCAGGGCGTGGGGCGCGACCTCGCGTTGCGCGTCTACACCACCCGCCTGCTCGGCCAGGATCCGCGCCTGGTGCTGCACGGCGGCGGAAACACATCGGTGAAGACCGTGGTGCCCGACCTGCTCGGCCGGGACAGCGAGGTCCTGTGCGTCAAGGGCACCGGCTGGGACATGGGCGCGATGGAGCCGCCCGGCATGCCGGCGGTGCGGCTTGCGCCGCTCCTCGAGCTGCGCGACCGGGCCTCGGTCTCCGACGAGGAGATGGTCCGCTTCCAGCGCGCGAGCCTGATCGATCCGATGGCGCCCAACCCTTCTGTCGAGACCCTGCTGCACGCCTTCGTGCCGCACAAGTTCGTCGATCACACGCATGCGACCGCAATCCTGAGCCTGACCGACCAGCCAGACGGAGAGGCGATCTGCGCCGAGGTCTTCGACGGGCGGATGGGGATCGTCCCCTACATCATGCCGGGCTTCGCGCTCGCGAAAAAATCCGCCGAGGTGTTCGAGGCCGATCCGGCCGCGATCGGCCTGATCCTGCACAAGCACGGCATCTTCACGTTCGGCGCGACGGCGCGCGAAGCCTATGAGCGGATGATCGAGATGGTCTCGCTCGCCGAAGCGCACCTCGCGAAGAACCGCAGAGCGGTGTTCGTCACCGCGCAATTGCCGCAGCAGCCGGCGGCGCTCGCGGCAGTGGCGCCGCTGGTGCGCGGCGCGTGCAGCCTCAAGGACGAGAAGACCGACGGCGCCTGGCGGCGGCTGATCCTCGACTTCCGCGGCGGCGGCGCCGTGCGCGGCTTCGTCGACGGCGCCGAGGTTGCGCGCTACAGCCAGGCCGGCGTGGTGACGCCGGACCATACCATCCGCACCAAGAACTGGCCGCTGCTGCTGCCGGCCCCGCAGGAGGGCAGGCTCGAGGATTTCAAGCATGCGGCCGCCGGCGCGGTCGGATCCTTCATCGAGCGCTACGAGGCCTATTTCGCCCGCAACAATGCGCGCGCCGGCGGAGGCAAAAAGATGCTCGATCCCCTGCCCCGCGTCGCGCTGGTGCCGGGGCTCGGCCTGTTCGGTCTCGGCCGCTCGAAGAAGGATGCGAAAATAGCGGCGGACCTGGCCGAGGCTGCGATCGCCAGCATCACGGATGCGGAGGCGATCGGCCGGTTCGAGTCGATCTCCGAAGCCGACATGTTCGATGTGGAATACTGGTCGCTCGAGCAGGCGAAGCTCGGTTTGGCCAAGGAGCCGCCGCTCGCCGGCCAGATCGCGGCCATCACCGGCGCGGGCGGCGCGATGGGGGGAGCGACCGCGCGCGCGTTTGCGGCGGCCGGCGCCGAGGTGGCGCTGCTCGACATCGACGAGGCGGCGGCACGCGCGACGGCAAAATCGATCGGCGGCGCGGCGCTCGCCCTCGCCTGCGACGTGACCGACGCGACGTCCGTGCGCGCCGCGTTCGACCGCATCGCCGAGACGTTCGGCGGCCTCGACATCGCGGTGTCGAACGCCGGCGCTGCGTGGCAGGGCCGCATCGGCGAGGTCGACGAGGCGATCCTGCGCAAGAGCTTCGAGCTCAACTTCTACGGCCAACAGCGGGTGGCGCAGAATGCGGTGCGCATCATGCTGGCGCAGGGTTCGGGCGGCTGCCTCCTGTTCAACGTTTCGAAGCAGGCGGTGAATCCGGGCCCGAACTTCGGCCCGTACGGGCTGCCCAAGGCCGCGACCCTGTTCCTGATGCGCCAGTATGCCGTCGATTATGGCGCCGACGGCATCCGCGCCAACGCGGTCAATGCCGACCGCATTCGCTCGGGGCTCCTCACCAAGGAGATGATCGTGCAGCGCGCAAAGGCGCGCGGCGTGAGCGAGAAGGACTACATGAGCGGCAACCTGCTCGGCCGCGAGGTGACGGCCGAGGACGTCGCGCAGGCGTTCCTGGCCCAGGCGCTGGCGCTCAAGACGACCGCCGACGTGCGCACCGTGGACGGCGGCAACATCGCGGCGGCGCTACGCTGACGGCAGCCGGACGCGGAACGCCGCCCAGACCGTGAGCGCGGCCGCAAGCGCGATCGGGGCGAGGATCGCCCACAGGTCGAAGCGCGCATAGGCGAGCGCCCCGCTCACCGTGCCGACGAGGAAACCGAGCACGACCGGCCACATTCCGGCGAACTGCTTGCGGGCGCGCGCATGCGCCGCGGCGGCCGCGGCGTCGCCCGGCGCGCGACGGCGCGACCACCAGCTCATCGCCACCTCGGTCGCATCGATGGCGAACTGGGTCGTATTGGTCGTCATCACGTTGGTGGACGGCCCGCCTGCGGAGAGGAGGCGCACGAGCGCGCTCTGCACCCCCATGGCCGAGAGCCCAAAGACGCTCGCCAGCACCGCCGGCACCGCATCCGGCCCGCGGAAGGGCGCGGCGAGGAGCCAGCAGGCGAACAGGCCGGCGAGAAGCAGCGTTTCGAGGGCGAGCGCCGCGGCGACGGCAAAATGGCCGCGTTGCGCCGCGCTGCGCACGATCACAACGGTGATCACGCAGGCGACGAAGAACACCGGGATCCCTAAGAGCTTGATGAGCGCGCCCTCCTCCGGGGCGACGAGCAGCGTGCCGGTGAACACGAAGCTGCCGGTGACCTGGGCGACGAACAGGCCGAACAGCGCCAGGAAGGTGCAGCTGTCCACATAGCCGGCGAGCACGCTCAGCAGCACCGAGATTCGTCTAGGCATCGGTGGGACGGTGGAAATCATGTTCCCCGGCTCGCGACCGTCAGTCGTTCGCCAGGATAACGCTTTTCACCAGCGGATAAATGAGGCTGCGTTCTCTACAGGTCAGGATCGTAGATGACCTGACCTGGAGTCCCCAGGTGAAATCGATTCATGATTCGGTCCACCTCGAATTGGCTGACTGGATATTGCTCATAGACGACCCGGTCCTTGAAGTGGTCTCCATAGTTCTGCGGATTCCACATCCAAAAAATATCCGACCGGCGGCCTCGAGTTTTCGCCGCGGTATTGACCATCATCCGGGTATAGGTTGTTTGTGGACTGAATATGTATCGATTTTGAATTCCGCGCTTCTGAAAAAAGAGTGTTTGCAGGGTGATGTCCTTGCAATGACTCTCGATATAGAAATGAAAAAGGCTCTGATCCTCTTCACGGAGGAATCTGTCGCAATTGGCGTCTTTGAGGCCGCCGTGCCAGGCGACCACTGAACTTTTCAAAACATACGTGTTTCCAGTGGCAACCAATATGTAGTTGGCACAGGCGGACAGACAGTAGTCGTGAATGACGACGGTCGCACCCTTTTCCAGCAGGGCCTCCGCCATTTGCATGGCCTGCGGAGCATAGCCGCCAGGACTACGTATGACGAAAATTCCATGGTCATGCAGTTTTTCAATTCTCTCCATCGGCAGCTCTGCGCCAATGGGCCCGTCAAAGCACAAGATCGCGCCGTCATCACTCAGCTCAACGGAGTTCTCGTAATGCGCACAATAGCGGGCAGCCCGTTGAGCTTCTTCACTCTGGGCCGTGGCAGGATTGGACTGCAGAAGCAGGAGAATTGACAGCGCGACACACTGGAAAAGCGCCGCGGCGACGGGAGCGATGGTCGGCATGTGTGGCACCCCGACGATTGCCAACGCATCACGATAATTCGTGGCTCTTTTTTGTCCTCGCTCTTGGCCGACCGCAAAGTGCCGCAAGTAGGCACGCACCTCCCCCGAGTCGTGCTGCCCTACCCGCGCTTGAGCCACCGCCCGATGCGCTCAACGGCCATTTGCGCATCGTCGCGCGAGCCCGCGTAGCAGAAGCGGACGAATTTCTGTCCCTCCAGCGGATCGAAGTCGATGCCGGGCGTCGCCGCGACATGCGCCTCCGCCAGCATGCGCTGGGCGAACTCATGGCTGTCGGCGGTGAAGCGCGACACGTCCGCGTAGAGATAGAATGCGCCGTCCGCCGGCAGGAAGCGATCGAGCCCGGCCCGCGGCAGACCCTCGACCATGATCCGGCGATTCTCCTCGTAGTGGTGCTTGAGTTCTTCCATCTCGGCGCGGCCCTCGAACGCCGCCTCGGCGGCGACCTGGCTCAGCGTCGGCACCGAGATGGCGAAGTTCTGCTGCAATCGCTCGGCCGTGCGCACCAGCGGCTCGGGAACCACCATCCAGCCGATGCGCCAGCCGGTCATGCAGAAATACTTCGAGAATGAGTTGATGATCACCGCCTGCTCGGAGAACTGC
>DASTZX010000408.1:0-30814 GCA_035764045.1 Xanthobacteraceae bacterium
GTGCGTGCGCATCGTCGAGGTCGAGCACCTTGAAGGGCGCGCCGGCCGCCCGGAACGCGTCGGCGAAGCCCGATGCGTCGGCTCGCGGATCGAGCCGCAGCAGCGTGTAGTGGTCGCCATAGCCGATGCGGTCCTGCACCGCCGTGTGGTCCTTGAGCCAGACATGCGGCAGCCGCGCGCCGGGCCAGGTGGACGGCACATAGCTCATGAAGTCGTGCGCCGGCCCCTCGCCTTCCCCGGCGATCAGCGGCGAGCCGTCATAGCGGTAGCCGAGCTCGGCGCCGATCATTTCGTTGGACTTTCTCTGCTCGACCTCCGCCACGGCGACGAGATCGGCCCGGGTCTTGGCGCCGTCCGGAGTGTCGTCGCGGATATTCGGCCGGTACATCGCGCGCCATTTGCGCCGCCCGACTGCGGCGAAGCGCGAGGCCGCCACGTTGCGCTCGCCCACCTGGCGTCGCTCGATCTCGTACGATCCGAGCAGGTTCGGACCACCCCAGCCCTTGAGCGTCGCGGCGAGCTTCCAACCGAGGTCGAGCGCATCGCCGACGCCCGTGTTCATCCCGAGCCCTCCGGTCGGGATCACGAGATGCACCGCGTCTCCGGCGAGGAAGACGCGCCCGCGACCGTAGGAGTCGGCCAGCAGCAGGTTCTGCTTCCATGGCGCGCAGGACAGCCGCTCGTACTCGAGCGGCATGGCGATCACCTTCTCCAGCATCGCGTCCATCTCGGCATCGCTGTCGAGGATGGAGTGCAGCGTGAAGTGCCGGGTCGAATCCTGCGTGATCAGGAAGCTCGAGTGGCCGTCCGCCACGTGATAGTGCCGCCCCTTGCCGATCGGGATGCGCTCGTAGAGCTCGTCGATGCGGTACAGCGCCTGGCGGAATTGACCGATATTGCCGTCGCCCTGCAGCTTGATGTCGAGCTGCTTGCGCACCCCGCTCGCGCCGCCGTCGCAGCCGACCAGATAATCGGCCGTGATCGCAACGGTCGTGCCGTCGCTCCGCTTCAGCTGCGCGGTGACCTGCTCGCCGTTGTCGGTGAAGGAGGTGAGCTCGTGGCCGTAGCGCACGGCGACCGATGGCAGCTCCTCGGCGATCGACTTGAGCAGCGGCTCGAGCGTGTACTGGGAGATGAGCTGGTAGGGCTCGAGCGGCATCGATGCGTCGGTCGAGGCGGCGATCTCCCGCTCCGCCTCCGCCACGGAGGGGAACGGCAGCCGCCACAACGGCGGCTCGACCAGCGACAGCACGATGAACACGTCCATCGGGCTTTGCCGCGGCAGCCCGGCGGCGCGCACCCGCTCCGAAATTCCCATGCGGCGGTAGAGCTCCATGGTCCGGGCGTTGCAGCGCTCCATCTTCGGCAGAAACGCCGGCGCCTCCTTCTGCTCGATCAGCGTGCAGCGAATGCCGCGCTTGCCGAGATCGACTGCAAGCGTCAGCCCCACCGGGCCCGCGCCGACGATCAGAACCTGTGTATCGGCCATTTGCTCCTCAATTCGCGTCCACTGCCCGTCACGCGGCGCTTCATAGCGTCATGGCGCGGGCCATGGAAGCGCAACTGGATGATGCAGCGCCGCCAAGCGGCGATGCCGTATCGGCAACCTGGCGGGCGAATTTTTGGGATTGCCAAGACGGTCGAACCTCGGCTTGGTTGGAGACCTGGGCCAGCCAGGCCGCACGAGATCGTCCGCCGAAAATGCCCTCGAGACGATGCCTGACCATCGCGCTTGCCGCCGCAGTGTCGCTCGCGGCGTCGTTCGCCCACGCCCAGACCTACCCGAGCCGCCCGATCCGCCTGGTGGTCCCGTTCGCGGCCGGCGGCGCCGTCGACGTGCTGGCGCGCCTCCTCGGCGCCAAGCTCGCCGACCGCGTCGGCCAGCCGGTCATCGTCGAGAACCGGGCGGGCGCGGGCGGCACGCTCGCTGCCGCCGAGGTGGCGAAATCCGCCCCCGACGGCTACACCATCCTGCAGAACACCAATGGCGCGGCGATCGCGCCATCGCTCTACGTGAGCCTGCCCTATGATGCGATCAAGGATTTCGCCCCGGTCACGCAGGTGGTCGCCTCGAACCTGATCCTGGTGGCGAGCGTCAAGTCCGGCATCGCCTCCGTGCGGCAGCTGATCGACCAGGCCGGGGCGCATCCCGGCAAGCTCAATTACGGCTCGAGCGGCGTCGGCAATCCGCGGCATCTGACCATGGAGATGCTCAAGCATGCGACCGGCATCGACATCGTCGCGGTGCCGTTCCGCGGCGACGCGCAGATCAACACCGCGCTGATTGCCGGCGACGTCGAGGTGGCGATCGTGCCGCTCGCGACCGCGGCGCCGCTGATCCAGGACGGCCGCATCCGCGGCCTCGGCATCACCGGCGCCCGGCGCTCACCGACCGTCCCGAACGTGCCGACCATCGCCGAGGCCGCCGTCCCCGGCTTCGCGTCGACGAGCTGGCAGGGCTGGTTCATGCCGGCGAACACACCGGCGTCGGTCGTCGCGCGCGTCCAGCAGGAGATCGTGAAGGTCTTGGGCCTCCCCGATGTGCAGACCCGGCTCGCCGCGATGGCCTATGAAGGGGTGGGCAGCACGCCGGCGGAATTCACCGCCTATTATCGCGATGAGATCGGCAAGTTCGCCCAGGTGGTCGCGGACGCCAACATCCCCAAGCAGTAGAGTCCAGTAAAGCGAGGATGCGCCTGATGAGCCTGATCGATGAGCGGCAGCGCCGGATCGTCACCACGCATGTGGGCAGCCTGCCCCGGCCGGCTCCGCTATCCGCCAAGCTGTTCGCGCGCATGACCAACCAGAGCTACGACGCGGCCGCGTTCACGCAAGAGTTGCGCGCCGGCGTGCGCGACATCGTCAAGCAGCAGAGCGAGCTCGGCATCGATGTCGTCAGCGACGGCGAGTATTCCAAGATCAGCTTCCAGTACTACGTCACCGACCGGCTTGCCGGCATCGAGCCGATCACGCCCGCGCCCGGCAAGCGCGTCACGCGCGAGACGCGCGCCTTCCCGACCTTCTATCGCGACGGCTCCCATTCGGGCACGCAGCCGACGCGCTTCGCCTGCACCGGACCCATTCGCTACGTCGGCCAGGCGCAGCTTGCGACCGACCTCGCCAACCTCAAGGCCGCGCTCGCGGGCGCCGGCCGGGTCGATGCCTTTCTCCCGTCGGTGTCGCCGTCGAGCTGCGTCGGCCTGATGGAAAATCGCCACTACAAGACCGACGAGGAGCACGTGTTCGCGGTCGCCGAGGCGCTGCGGGAGGAATACAAGGCGATCATCGATGCCGGCTTCATGCTGCAGATCGACGACCCGCGGCTCGCGATGCATTACATGCTGTCGCCCGACGAGAGCGTGGACCAGCACCGGGCCTGGGCGCGTCGCCGCATCGAAGCGCTCAACCACGCCCTGCGCGATCTTCCGCCCGAACGGATCCGCCATCACACCTGCTACGGCATCAACATGGGGCCGCGCACGAGCGATCTCGAGCTCAAGCACCTTGCCGACCTGATCGTCACCATCCGCGCCGGATACTATTCGTTCGAGATGGCCAATCCCCGCCATGAGCACGAGTGGCGCGTGTGGGAGCACGTGAAGCTCCCCGACGGCAAGGTGCTGATGCCGGGCTGCATCACCCATGCCTCTGTCATCGTCGAGCATCCGGACCTTGTCGCCGAGCGCATCCTGCGCCTCGCCAAGCTCGTCGGACGCGAGCGCGTGATGGCGAGCTCCGACTGCGGCTTTGCCTCGACGCTGGCGCCCAACGAGCGGCCCGAGGTCGAGCCGGAGATCGTATGGGCCAAGTTCGCGAGCCTCGCCGAAGGCGCCCGCATCGCCACCCGCGCCCTGTGGGGCTGAGCTCTGAAGGAGGATCGCCGATGGCCTGCATCGCCAACAACCTGATCGGCGCGGCCGCCGCCGTCCTGCTCGCTGCATCGCCGGTCGTGGCGGAGGATAGCTATCCGACCCGGCCGATCCGGCTGGTGGTCGGCTTCGCGGCCGGGGGCTCGACCGATATCCCGGCCCGCTACGTCGCCGACAAGCTCGGAAACCTGCTCGGCCAGCGCGTCGCGGTCGAGAACAAGGGCGGGGCCGCCGGCATGTTGGCGACCCGCGATGTGCTGAGCCAGCCGCGCGACGGCTATACGCTGCTGCTGTGCACGCATTTCGAGCCGATCAACACCGCGGTCTATCGCAACCCCGGTTTCGAGCTCCCCGATCTCGCGCCGATCTCGCTCATCTCGAAATACTATTACGGCTTCGCGCTCGCCAATTCGGTGCCCGCGAACGACCTCACCTCGTTCATCCAATACGCCAAGGCGCACCCCGGCGAGATCAGCTACGGGACGGTCGGCACCGCCTCCGCGCAGGAGATCTTCGCGCGCCAGATCGAGCGCATGACCGGCATCTCGATGACCAAGGTGCCCTATCGGGGCGGCGCTCCGGCGATGCAGGACCTGCTGCCCGGGCGCATCCAGCTGTTCGTCTCGCCGATGATCTCGGTCATCCCGCACGCGCAGCAGAAGCAGCTGAAAATCCTCGGCGTGTCCAGTCCGGAGCGGCTCAAGGCCGCGCCCGACGTGCCGACCCTGCGCGAGCAAGGGGTGGATTTCGTGCGCTTCGGCTGGCTCGGCATCTGCGCCGGCAAGGGCACGCCGCCCGCTATCATCGCTCGGCTCAATCGTGACATCGCGACAATCGTCGCCTCGCCGGACTATCAAAGGGTGACGGAGCAGGCCGGCTCCGTGCCGGCGTCATCGACGCCCGAGGAGCTGCGCAAGGTGATCGACCAGACCCGTGCCGAGGTCGCGGGCACGATCCAGGAGTTCGGGCTGCAGCAGGATCAATGAGGGGCGGCGGGCGCCCTCACACCCGGATGTCGAGGCCGGCCGATCCCGGATTGTTGCCACTCGTGCCCGCCGCCCCCGCGGGGTTGACCGATCCGACAACGTTCCGGTCGGCGAGCCCGCCGCCGAAGACCACGCCCGGCGGTCGTGTCGGATCGGACGGCGCCTTCGAGGTCTGATCGGCCGGGCTGCGCGGATGCGGATCCTGCCCGGTGCGCGCCTTCGCGGCATCGCAGGAGCTCGTGCACAGGTAGCCGTTGACGACGGAAATCGACACGCGACAACTCCGTTCGCGCGGTTCTTGCCCGCACAGCGTGAACGGGCGGTTACCGCGGCGACGGGATCACGGCCTTGTGAGTGCGCGAGCGCACGCGAAGGGTCGCGGATCCCTCACCGGCAGCCTTCGAGCGTCGAGCCCTTGTTCTCCAGCACGAAGGGCCCGAGCTCCTTCACGGCCTTGTCCGCGTAGCTCATGTCCACCAGCCGCTCCGCCGGCAGCTTCGCGACCGAGAGCTTGTTCGCCACGTACCAGTCCTGCATGTCGAGCATGCTGGCGATGTTGAGGCGTCCGTCGGGGCTGCGCCCCACCCATGGATAGTCGTTGAGGAGTTTCGGGTTGCGCTCCGAGCCGTGGCGCACGATCGCCTCGATCATCTCCTTCCTGATCGAGCCGCCGTGATAGGCATTGCAGTAGTCGCGCACGCCGCGCAGGTAGGCCGTGTAGTAGTTCTGCAGCGCCTCGTGATGCTGCTTCGCCCAGTCGGTGTTGACCATGATCACCGCGATCGTCATCGGGCTCGGCCGGACCAGCTTGTCGGGCTCGGCGAACTCGACCGCAAGGCCCTGGTCGAGAAACTCGTAGGTGAACGGCGGGATGAGCAGCGCCGCATCGATTCCCTTGTTGGCGAACGCGGTCCCCATCTGCGGGAAGCGCAGGATCTTGAGGTCGACGTCGGACATTTTCAGGCCAGCCGTCTCCAGCATCTTGCCCGCCTCGTAGCTCGACACCGAGCCGACCCCGTTGCTCGCCACCACCCGGCCCTTGAGCTGCTTCAGGTCCTTGATCTCGTTCTTGAGGTCGGCGCGCAGCATCAGGTTGTGGCGGATCGGCGTGGAGACGCGGTCGGCGATGATCGTGACCGGCAGGTTCTTTTCCAGCGCGTTGAAATAGCCGGCCGCGACGCCGCCCGCGACGATCTGCAGCTGGTTGGTCGCGAGCAGCACCATCGTGTTGGCGGAGGTGTCGATGTCCTCGATCTCGACCTTGAGGCCGGCCTGCTTGAAGTAGCCGCGATCGAGCGCGATCAGCTCCGCGCCGTTGGAGATCGAGCGCACGAGCCCGATGCGGATCGTGGTCTCCTCGGCCCGCGCGAGGCTCACCCCGGCGAGCAGCGCGAGCACGGCGGAAAGAATTCGACCGCCAGCGGCCATGATTGTCCTCCCTGTTTGGCTCTTGCGCCCGCCCTCCCCGCTTGCGGGGAGAGGGTCGGGCTGAGGAGCTCTGTCCTCAATGACGACTCGCGGCGATTGCCCCTCAACCGGCAGTCTCGCTCGATTTACACCCGTGCGTATTTGCCGCGATTGAAGAAGCGGTCCTTGTCGTCGTCCGAGGCGGTCTCGCGGTTCGATTTGATGCTGCCGATGACCTCGATCATCTTCTTCGCCGCCGGCCGGGCCGAAATCGCTTCGAACCAGCGCTTGAGATTCGGGTTGTTGTCCCACTTCACGCCCATGTTGTCGTGATTGCGCGTCCACGGGAAGGTCGCGATGTCCGCGATCGTGTACTCGTCGCCTCCCAGATAGGGACTCGCGGCGAGCCGCTTCTCGAGGACTTCGTAGAGCCGCTTCACCTCGGTCTGGTAGCGCGTCATCGCGTACTCGTTGCCGGCGCCGGCAAAGAGCTTGAAATGGGTCCATTGCCCGAACATCGGGCCGACGCCGGTGAGCTGGATCATCAGCCACTGCAGCGCCTCGTAGCGCTTGGCGGTGTCCCGGGGCAGGAACTTGCCGGTCTTGTCGGCGAGATACATCAGGATCGCACCCGACTCGAACACCGTGTACGGCTCGCCGCCGGGACCGTCGTGATCGACGATCACCGGGATCTTGGAATTGGGGCTGATCTTGATGAAATCGGGCTTGTACTGCTCGCCCTTCCAGACATCGACCGGGATCATCTTGTAGGGCAGGCCCAGCTCCTCGAGCATGAGGAAAATCTTCTGCACGTTGGGGCTGGTCAGCGCGTAGAGATCGATCATGACGGGGGTCCCTGGCGTCCTTCGATGAAGCCCAAGACCCTAGTGCCGCGAACCCGAAGTTCGCACATCATCTGCGGCAACCGCGGTTGCGAACTTCGGGTTCAAAAGCGGCACTAGGATCATAGAGTTGCTAGTGTCCCTAAGGTTCCGAAGTTCGCATCAGAGGTCGCCGCAAGGATGTGCGAACTTCGGAACCGGGACACTAGCCATGCGATCCGCTGCCCGCAATATGCCGGCGGGGGCGGCCATTTTCCGCGGGTCGCGCCGACGCTACAGTGGCTTGTTGCTCCCGGATGATGAGAATGGCAAAGCACGTCGTCGCCACCGTCGCGGAAATCGCTCCCGGCCGCCGCAAGCTGGTCGAGGTGAAGGGCCGCGCCATCGTGGTCTTCAATCTGGCGGGGGAGTTCTTCGCGCTCGCCAACCGCTGCCCGCATCAGGGCGGGGACCTTTCGCAGGGCATCCTCACCTGCCTCGTGGAATCCACCGAGCCGGGCGAGTACCGCACCTCCCGCCACGGGGAAATCTTGCGATGCCCTTGGCATCAATGGGAGTATGACATCCGCACGGGCAAATCCTGGGTCGACCCGCGCAGCGTGCGGGTACGTCATTTCCCCGTCACGGTCGAGCCCGGCGCACGCCTGGTCGAGGGTCCCTACGTCGCCGAGACCTTCCCGGTGACCGTGGAGGGTCAGTACGTCGTCATCGACATGTGATGCATCCGATCCACTCAGGGACGGACCGGCCGAGCCACGGCCGCAAAGGAGAGGCGATGAGAGCAACCTTGTGTGCGCTCATGATGGCGACGGCATCCTGCGCATCTGCTGCAGACACGTGCCCCGACAGCTCCGGCAACCGCGCCGATGCCATCCCGCGCTACGACCACATCCTGGTGATCGTCGCCGAGAACCACGACTACGATCAGATCATCGGCAGCCCCGATGCGCCGAACCTCAACCGGCTCGCCACGACCTACGGATCGGCGACCCAATTCTACGGCGAGGTGCACCCGAGCAAGGCCAACTACATCGCGATGATCGGCGGCGATACGTTCGGGATCCATGACGACGATCCCTATTTCTGCCGCGCCGACAGCCCGGAGCGCGATTGCCTGAGGGTGAAGAAGAACATTCCTTACGTGGACCATACGATTGTGGCGCGCAGCCTGACCGACCAGCTGGAAGAGCGGCATCTCACCTGGAAGGGCTACTACGAGACCATTCCGGAGCCCGGCTCGAAGGCGGTCTTTTATCCCGACCGGCAGCATGCCGTTGCCGGGCAGCCGAACGAGCTCTATGCCGTCAAGCACAACGCCTTCATGCAGTTTCGCGCGGTTCAGAACGATCCGGCGCTGGCGAGCAAGATCGTGGGCTTCGACCAGCTCGATCGCGACCTCGCGAGCGCCCAGGTCCCCAACTATGCCCACATCGTTCCGAACCAGTGCAACGAGATGCACGGTCTCGACGGACGTGCACCCAACGTCCCGCAGGATTGCGCCTGGGATGACGATGCCGGACGCATTGCGCGTGCCGACAAGGCGATCGGCGCACTCGTCGACAAGATCCAGGCGTCGCCGATCTGGACGGCGCCGGGCAACACCGCGATCGTGATCACCTGGGACGAGGACGACGATCTGAAGCAGAAATCCGGACCGCAAGGCTGTTGCGGCTACGACCCGAAAAGCCCGGCCAATTTCGGTGGCGGGCACATCCCGACCATCGTCGTGACCAATCACGGGCCGCGCGGCGTGACCGATGACACCCCGTATAACCATTACTCGCTGTTGCGCACGACCGAGGACGCCTTCTGCATCGGCGAATATCTCGGCCACGCCGGCGACTCGGCTGCCGGCGTCAAGTCGATAGTGAAATTGTTTCAGACCAAATGAAGACGTGGGCGCCGGTCAGCCCAATCGATACGTCGCCCGCGGATTGTCCACCATGATCTTGCGCCTGAGCTCGGGGGAGAGCCCGCGCGGCAGGACCTCGTCGCCTTCGAACTGCCAATGCGGATAATCGCTGGCATAGAGCAGGAGCGCGTCGGAGCGCAGGTGGTCGAGCACGCGTGCGACCTCCTCGCCCTCAGGGGCATCGAACGGCTGGATCGTCATGCGGAAATGATCGCGAAAGATCTCTGCCGGTGAGCGGTCGACCCACGGGATCTCGGTCCGCAGCCCGCGCCAGAATTTCGAGAACCGCCAGAGGAACGCCGGCGCCCACGTCACGCCCGACTCGATCAGCACCACCTTGAGGGCGGGAAACTTGGCGAACACGCCCTCGGTGATCAGGCTCGCGGTCTGCGACTGGAATCCCTGCGACTGGCTCGCATAGTCCTCGACATAATAGGTCGGCCAGCCGAGCGCGGTGACGGGGTGGCGATAGGCGCTGCCGGCATGGATCCCGATCGGCAGGCCGTGGCGCTCGGCCGCCGCGAAGATCGGCCAGTTGCTCCGCCGCCCGAGCGGCACCTCGCCCATCGCCAGCACCAGAACCTGCACGAAGCGCCCGTCAGGCGCCCAACGCTCGATCTCGTCGACCGCATACTCGACGTTCTGCATCGGCACCACGATCGAGGCGCGCAGGCGCGGGTCGCGATCGAGCCATTCCGCCGCGACCCACGCGTTGATGGCGCGCGCGAAGGCCGCGGCCATATCCTCGTTGAACACGAGCTGAACGCCGTAGAGACAGTTGAGGATCGCGATCCCGGCGCCCCACCCGTCGAGCACCTGGCGGGCGAGCGTCGTGGGCTCCGCCCCGGCGCGACCCTTCGCGTCCCGGAAATCGGGCCGGGCCGAGAGCGGCGCATTGGGCGGATAACTGATGCTCTCGAGCGCATCGATGCCCCGCTCCTCGACCGATCGCCGCCAATGATCGTCGAGATAGGGCAGCAGCGCCTGCATGCCGGGGACCGCCGGGTGCACATCGCAGTCGACCGCAAGGTCCGCCGGGCCGGTCATGGCGCGGCCCTCACGCCGCGACCGCGGCGGCGAGCGGAGCCGCCCACGCGTCGTAGCCGTAGAGCCAGTCCGGATCGGTGGCGTTGCGCATCCAGATGTTGGCGCGCGATCCGGCCTGGACCAGCGAGGTGCGCGGCTTCCGGCTCGCCTCATGCGCGTCGTAGCGCGCCCCTACGGCGCGTTCGAGCGGATGATCGTTGGTCACCGCGCCCGACACGGCCTCACGGTTGAGAGAGGTGGCGGGCGCGAACGCCACCTCGCGCAGCCGCGCCTCGATGCCGAGGCCGCGGTTCACCTTCATGGCGTTCGGGCTCTGCTGGATGCCGGCGCCGATCCGCGCGAACCTTTCCGCCTGCTCGTAGATCTCGGTCTCGATGCCGACCCGGCGCAGCGCGGCTGCGGTCGCAAGGCCGCCGATTCCGGCGCCGATGATGACGATCTTCATGTTTCGTCTCATGTGTCGGCGCGCCGGCATCATCGCGGCACTAGCCCGGCTTGCGCTCGGGCGGCCATTTGGTGAGCTGGCCGCTCGCCGTTGCGGTGGTGAGCAGCCGGCCATCGCGGTCGCGCAGCCGTCCCTCCATGAAGGCGATGTTGCGTCCCTTCTTCACCACCGCACCCTCGCCGATGATCGGTCCCGGCTTGGCGGGCGAGAGGAAATGCGTGTTCATGTCGATCGTCGGCACCACGTAGCCTGGCCCGCCCATGGTGCAGAGCGCCGAGAACGACATCACGAGATCGAGCATGGCGGCGAGCATGCCCCCCTGCACGGTGCCGAGCAGGTTGCAGAATTCGGGCCGGGCCTCGAACGCGATGGTGATGCGGCCGACCACCGGATCGCAGGCAAGCGGATTGGCGCCCAAGAGGGCCGCGATCGGGTTGGTGTCGTAGGTCCGCCGGATCCAGTCGAGCGCCTCGGCTTCCGCGACGGTCATTCCTGCCCCTCATGCTGGAAATAGCGACTAGGGGAATAGCGAATGGCGGCTAGAGATGCCAGTCACCCCGCCTTGCGCTGTTCGCTACTCGCCATTCGCCATTCGCAGTCCCTCACGGCGCATGCACGTATTTCTTGGCGATCGGCCCCCACTTCGCCACCTCGCTCGCGACGAATTTGCTCACCTGTTCCGGCGTCATCGGCTCGCGCTCGATCGCATCATCGTCGAGCCGCTTCTTGACGTCAGGCATCTCCAGAACCTCGGCGACCGCATGGTTGAGCTTGACGACGATCTCGCCGGGCACGCCGGCAGGCCCGGAGAGCGCATACCAGGTGTTGGCGACGAGATCCGGGTAGCCGGATTCCGCGAGCGTCGGCACGTTCGGATATTCGGCGACCCGAGCCTTCGACGATACCGCGATGGGGATCACCTTGCCGGCGCGGATCTGTCCGAGGGCCGAGCTCCAGGTCATGGTCCCGAACATCACGTTCCCGGCGAGAAGGTCGAGCATCGCCTGAGCGGAGCCCTTGTGCGGGATGTTCTGCACCTTGATGCCGGCTTCGCGCGCGAATTCCTCGACCAGCAGATGACCGAGGGTGCCGACGCCGGGCGAGGCGAAATCGAGCGGCTTCTTCTTCGCGAGCGCGACCAGGTCGGGCAGCGTGCTCACGCCGAGCGCCGGATTGACGATGAAGACATTGGGTGGGCCGCCCACATAGGCGATGTGCGTGGCGTCGCGGATCGGGTCGAAGCCCGGATTGGCGCTCGCGGCCGGTTCGATCGCGTGATAGGCGATGCTCGAGGTGACGAACGTATAGCCGTCGGGCTCCGCATGCGCGACGATCTGCGCGCCGATCAGCCCGCCCCCGCCGGCCCGGTTATCGACGTAGAAGCGCTGCTTGAGCAGGATCGTGAGGTGATCGGCCAGCAGCCGGCCGAACAGGTCGGCCGCTCCGCCCGGCGTCGAGGGCGCCACGATGCGCACCGGCCGGGTCGGCCAGTCGAGCGCCTGGGCGGGCGAGAGCGTCGCGAGCGCCGCCATCGTTGCCAAGATCCATAGCTGCCGCATGCCGGGTTCATTCCTCTGTTCGCCGCGATGTCCGGCAGTGTCGGGACTTGGGCTGCGGATGGCAAGGGTCGCGAGTGTCCCGATTGCGGCACCGGGCTCACACCGTGCTCGGCTCGAGCGCCTCGGGGTGCCACAGCAGCAGCCGGCGGCGCAGCAGCGCCATTCCCTTGACCACCACGAATCCGACGGCCGCGATCTCGACGATGCCGGCGAACACTCCGGCCGAGTTGGCGAAGCGCCAGGCCGTCATCGTGGCGGCGCCCAGCCCGTAGCCGCCCATCACCATCTCGGTGACGACCGCCACGATCAGCGCGATCGGCAGCGCCACCTGCAGGCCGGTCATGATCTGCGGCAGCGCCGCCGGCAGCACGATCTGCCACAGCACCTCGCGCTCCTTCGCGCCCATGTTGCGCGCCGACCACAGGAGCTCGCGCTCCACCCCGGCGATTCCCACGAGTGTCGCGGTCACCACCGGAAAGACCGCGTCGAGCGACACCATGACGATCTTCGACACGTCGAACAGGCCGAGCCACAGGATGACGATCGGCAGGAAGGCGATCTTCGGCATCGGAAAGCCGGCCGAGATGATCGGATCGAAGAACCAGTGCGCGAGCCGGTTGCGCGCCATCGCAAAGCCGAGCGCGACCCCGGCGGCCGCCGCGATCGCGAAGCCTGCAAGCGCACGGTAGAGCGTCAGCCCCGCATTGATCCAGAGATCGCCGGTAGCCGCGTCGGCCCAGATGCGCCCGAACACCCGGGCCGGGCCGGGCAGCATGAAGGCCGTGACGGCGCCGCTGGCGGAGACGCCCTCCCAGGCGGCGACCAGCAACGCGACCGAGAGGAACGGCGCGACCCGCCATGCCAGCTCCCCGCTTCGCGCGCGCAGCGCCGCAGTGCCCTGCTCTAGTCGCGCCATGCCAGCACCCGCCGCACCACTTGCATGTAGATCCGGTCGGCCGCAAAGCCGAGGAACGCGACCGTCAGCACCACCGCGAACATCGGCGCATAGGCGCCGTCGGCGCCGAGATAGCCGATGAGGTAGCCGAGGCCATGGCGCGCAACGATCAGCTCCGAGCTCACCAGCAGGATGAAGGCGAGCGCGATCGCGGTGCGCACCCCGTTGAGCAGCTCGGGCAGGGCGCTCGGCACCACGACGTCCCACAGCATGCGCAGCCGGCTCGCACCCATGCTGCGCGCCGACCAGACCAGCATGCGGTCGCTGGCGCGCGCGCCGTTGAACGCCCCGAGCGTGACCGGCAGCATGCAGCCAAGAAAGATGAGCAGGATCTTCGATCCATCGCCGAAGCCGAGCCACACCGCGGTGACCGGGATCAGCGCCGACTTCGGCATCGGATAGAACATCTCCACCAGCGGGCTCACCAGCGCATTGACCGGCCGCCACCACGCCATGACGATGCCGAGCGCGGCGCCGATCACCACGGCCAAGAGGAGCCCGGCGCTGCCGCGATAGAGCGAAGCGGCGCCGTTGGTGACGAGCTCGCCGCTCTGCAGGAGCCCGAACCAGGAGACGACGACCTTGCTGAGCGGCGGCAGCGCCGACGACGAGACGAGCCCCAGCCGCGCGATGAGCTCCCAGGCGACCGCGAGCAGCGCTAACGGCACGTAGCGGATCAGGGCGCTGCTCATCAGCTCTCGCCTCCCGCACCAGCGGTGCCCTGCGCGGCGCTTCCCTGCGCCTTGATCGCCTCCTCGCGCACCAGGCCCCACAGCTCGTCCACCTTGTCGACGAACTGCTTGGCGCGGAAGATGTTGCTGTCGTTCTTGTCGAACCGCGTGTCGACCACCGCCTTGATGCGTCCGGGCCGCGCCGACATCACCGCGACGCGGTCGGCGAGGTAGACGGCCTCCTGCACGTCGTGCGTGACGAAGATCACGGTTTTCGGCGTGCGCTGCCAGATGCCGAGCAACTCGCTCTGCATGAGATGGCGCGTCTGCGCGTCGAGCGCCCCGAACGGCTCGTCCATCAGCAGGATCTTCGGATCGAACGCGAGCGTGCGTGCGATTGCGGCGCGCTGCTTCATGCCGCCGGAAAGATGCGACGGGAAACTGTCCTCGAACCCGGTGAGCCCGACGAGATCGATGAAGTCCTGCGCCCGCCTCTCGCGCTCGGCGCGCGGCATGCTCTGGCGCTCGAGCCCGTACAGGACGTTGCCGCGCACCGTCTTCCACGGAAACAGGGCGAAGTGCTGGAACACGATGCCACGGTCGGGGCCGGGACCGGTGACGGGCCTGCCGTCGACCGCGATGCGGCCCCCCTCAACGGGCAGAAAGCCGCCGATGAGATAGAGCAGGGTCGATTTCCCGCACCCGGACGGGCCGAGCAGCGCCAGGAACTCGCGCTCGCGCACCTCGAGCGAAATGTCGTCGAGCGCCAGCACCGGCTTGCCGCGCGGCGGCCGATACGTGTGCCTCACCCGCTCAACGACGATCTGCGCCATGCGCTCCGTCCATCGACCGTTGCCCGGCGGCCCGCAAACGGCGCCGACGGGAGGGGGCGCCGTCGCCCCGCACAGTTGTCGCAGATCGTCGCGTCCGCGCAAAGCGCGGCGGCCCCGGGAGCTACTGCGGTGCGGCCGCGATCAGCGCCACGAGCGCCAGGATCAGCGCCGGCGGCATCACCACCAGCCCAAGCCCGAGGAACCGCCAAGCGCCGATGTCATGGCCCTCCCGGCGCACCGCGGCGAGCCACAGGATCGTGGCGAGCGAGCCCGTGACCGACAGGTTCGGGCCGAGATCGACGCCGATCAGCGCGGCGCCGGCGATGCCGTCCGGGAGGTGGTGGGTGGCGATCGCCGAGCCGGCGATCAGGCCGACCGGCAGATTGTTCATCAAGTTGCTCGCGAAGCCGAGCACCAGGCCGGTCGCCCAGGCCGCGCCGGCCTGCGAGACCTGAGCGCCCTGCGCGAGGAGATCGGCGAGCGCAGCAATCAGCCCGGTGCGATCGAGCGCTTGAACCAGCACGAACAGCCCGGCCACCAGCGGCAGCACGCCCCAGGCGATCGGGCGGACGAGCCCCCACGGCGATTGCCGCGTCGCGGCCAGGATCACGGCCGCCGTGACCGCACCACACAGGAAGGTCGGCAGGCCGAGCCTGATATCGAGCGCCGAGCACACGAGCAGGGCCGCCGCGGTCGCCGCGATGCCGCCTGCCGACCATCGGCCACTCCGGCCGAGATGCGGCCGCGGCACGGCGCGGGCGATCCGCTCGCGCCGCAGGTCCTCGCGCAGGGCGAGCCGCAGCATCAGGTAAGTTGCGAGGATCGCCGCGACCGATGGCAGGCCGAACAGGGCGAGCCACGCCGCGAGGTGCGGCATAGCGCCACCGAAGACCACCAGATTGGCGGGGTTGGAGATCGGCAGGACGAAGCTGGCCGCGTTGGCGATGAAGGCGCAGACCAGGAGATAGGGCATCGGCGCCCCGCCCGCGGCGCGGGTCGCCGCGTAGACGGCCGGCGTGAGCACCACCGCGGTGGCGTCGTTCGACAGGAACGCCGTCACGAGCGTGCCGACCGCGTAGACCAGGGCAAACAGCCGATGTGGCGAGCCGCGTGCATGCTCGACCGCGAACGTGGCGAGCCAGTCGAACAGGCCCTCCTGCCGGGCAAGCTCGGCGAGCAGCATCATGCCGGCGAGGAAAAGGTAGACGTCGACGCCCCTCGCGACCCCCGCCAGCGCGTCACGCAACGGTAGCAGGCCGAACGCCACCAGCGCGGCCGCGCCGGCGACCGCCCAGATCGCTTCGGGCAGGCGCCACGGCCGCACGATCACCCCGGCGGTCGCAAGCGCAGCAATCGCCCAGGTGGTGTGCGCTGCGCTCAGCACAAGCACGACCTGATCAGTGCGCGGCCGGCGCCGGAGCGCCAGTGCCGCGAACCCGAAGTTCGCACGATTTCTCGGCGACTCTGTTTGCGAACTTCGGGTTCAAAAGCGGCACTAAAATTAGAATCCCACCATGTCGAGCCGGGTGAGCGTCACCTGCGGGGCGATGCGGGCCGCATTGGCGAGGTGCCAGGCGGTGTAGAGCTCGGGCCAGGCGTCGTCGCCCGACATGCCATCGACCGGAACGATCACCTTGAAGCCGCGCAACGCCGCGGCCGCCCCGGTGTGCAGCACCGACGTATGGGCCTGGGTGCCGAGCGCGACCACCGTCTTGATGCCGCGGCCCTTGAGCATCGTCTCGAGCTCGCTGTTGATGAACTTGTCGGGTCCGAGCGGCGGCAGCACCGGCTCTCCGGCGGCCGGGGTGAGCTCCTTGAGGATATCGGCCGCGGTCGAGCCCGGCACGGCAACGCTGTAGATGATGAAGGCCCCTTTCTGGCGCGCCTCGGCCACGAGCTTGGCCACTTTCGGGACCGAGTTGGCGCAGCGCAGCCGGCGCTGCGGCGTGCAGGTCTGCACCGTGAAGTCCATGACCAGGAGGGCCGTCTCCTGCGGCACCAGCGTCACCGACTTGAGTGCGGGCGGCGGCGGGACCTTGGCGCTCGTCCATTCGTCGATGACGGTCTGGGCGCGTGCGGCAAGGGGCGCCGCGGCGGGAATGCCGCACAACCCGATGAGGATAACCGAAGCCAAACAGCGCATGCGTTTCCTCCCCCTTCTCGGAACGACTGCGACCCGGCCCCGCATAGCGCGGCGGCCGAGGGGGCGCAAATCACCGGCGCGCAAACCATGCGTGTGGCGGCGCCGTGATCTCCCGCAAGGTGCTTTCCTGTTAACTGTTGACCAGAAGTGGATTTTCCGCTCTTTCCAGGAAATGGATTTTTGCTCTATATAATCCACCGTTTGGAGAAGGAGTCCGACGTGGCGAAGAGAAGCCCCCTACCCATTGACGTCCTGGTCGGCCAGAACATCCGCATCTGCAGGCTGCAGAAGGGCCTGTCCCAAGGTGAGCTTGGCAGGCGGATCGGCGTGACGTTTCAGCAGGTACAGAAGTACGAGAAGGGCGCAAACCGGGTCGGCGCGAGCCGCCTGACCCAGATCGCCGATGTGCTGGGCGTGCCGATTCCGACTCTGTTCGACGGCGCTCCGACGGCTGGGCAGCAGCCCTCGTCGGCGCCCGACCAGTCGCCGCGCTACCTGCTGGCAAAGCCGCACTCGCTCCGTCTGCTGCAAGGGTTCGACCGGATCGACAACGACGCCACGCGGCTCGCGGTGCTGCATCTGGTCGAGAGCCTGGTGCAGACGCCAGCCCGCGGCGGTTCGAGCAAGCGCGAAGGCGCCCGCAGCCGGCGCGTCTAGGCCGGCCTTAGCCAGACGATCTGCCGCCGGCCCTGGCGGCAGGGCACCCGCGTGACCGCGATCTCGATGCAAGCGGAACTCGTCTGGCTACGAAATGGCGGAAGCGTACGCCGTCATCCACCCGCTGCTGATCGCAACAGCCTGATCCCGCGCTATCGGTCCGCAGCCTCCATCGTTTCAGAAGCCATGTCGGATCGGCGAAAATTGTCGATCAAGATGTAGACGCTGACGAGCAGAACCCATGTCGGCAGGAGCATGATGCTCCACTGAACGGACGCTCCGCCGAGCAGAAGGATCACCGCCAGAACATAGCCGAGAACGGCCATCCAGCGCGGCGTGAGTCGCGTAGAGAGCGCGACCGTCGACGTGGAGAACATGAAGACCGCCGCCATCTTGAGGGCATAGATGTTTGCCACATCGTAGGCGAACGCCCGCGCGACGTGGAATGTAGCGGATTGGCCGGCTTCGCCGGGCGTCGTCGCAAACGCGAGCACAATCGCACCGATGATGGCTGCGGCGACGAACAGCATCGCCAGAAACAGCAGCCCGCTGCCGAAGAACACCGTGGCGAAGAACCGGTCTTCCCGCTGCCCGAGTCGATCTCGCAAGACGCCGATGAACCAGAGGAAGGCGATGCCCGCGAACGGCACGAGGTTCAAGGCAAGCGCAACGTTGCGGGGACCCGTCGCGAGCCATGCTCCCGTCTCTGCAGGATCGGCCGGTACGGTGACGCGCAAGAGCGCGACAATCACGATCAGGAGGACCGAAAACACGATGCCTGCGATCGCCGCAGCGCGCGGCGTCTTGAGCGTTCCGCGCGTGATCGTCGCCATTTGTTCGCTCCAGGTTTGCGATCCCCCTCCGACGGGCAGATCGAGTCTCGGCAGGAACACCGCACGTCGCCTGGGAGCATTGGGGCCCAAGCCGCGTGCCGAGCCGCCTCGGCCACGTCACGCGATATTCCTCTCAACTGCTCACCGCCTCGCCGCGGTCGTCACCTCCGGCGGGCCTTCGCTGGTCCAGGCGATCAGAAGCTCCCAGATGACCGCGAGCACGATCGGCCCCAAGAACAGTCCCGCAATCCCATAGGCGAACGTGCCGCCGACGACCCCGAGCAGGATCACCGGCATCGGGGTCTTCAGGCCGCGGCCCAGCACCATCGGGCGCAAGACGTTATCGATGAGATTGACCGGGACCATATAGGCGGTGAACAGAAGCGCCGCAGTCGTGTCCATCGCAAACCAGCTCCAGATCACCACGGGTATCAGGACGATCGCGGGACCGATCTGAATGATGGCGAGGACGAGAACCGCCGACGTGATCAAGCTTGCGGCTGGAACGCCGGCCACCGCGAGACCGAGCGCCGCCAGCATCGCCTGCAGGACGGAAATCCCGATGACTCCGCGCGCCACTGTGCGGATGGTCACCGTCGCGAGCTTGGTGAATTCTTCCCCGCGCGCGGCTGCGAGCCGGCGCGAAAACGCATGCACGGCTTTGGCGAGCATGGGCGCGGACGAGAGGAGGAAGCCCGCAACAACGATCGACACGAAGAACGCGAGTGTCGCGGTCCCGGTGTTGGCGGCGACGCGCAGCAGGGTCGCGCCGAACGGCTTGAGATGCGGAACGATCTTGGCGAGCGCCGCGCGCAAATTGGTCGAGGCGAGATCCCAGAACTGATAAAGCGGCTCACCGATCAACGGCCAGCCTCTGACGGCCGGCGGTGGCGCCGGAATGCCCAATGTCGATGCGTTGAGGTGCTCCGAAACCGTTCGCAGGGAATCGATCAGGCTCAATGCCAGCCACGTCGCCGGCCCGATGATGATCACGAGGCTCGCCAGCGTGACGAGAACGGCCGCCAGCCGGGGGCGGCCGCCGAGCCGCCGCGCCGTCCAATCGAATGCCGGATGCAGCGCGACGGCCAGCACGGCGCTCCAGATTGCAATGCTCACGAACGGGCGAACGAGGGCAAACGCCGAATAAAGCAGCAGGCCAAGAACCCCGAGCCGGATCGCGATATCGACAAATTGCGCGGTGATCCGTTCGCGCTCGGACCGGTCGTGCTGGTGCTCGCTCGCCAAGGCCACCCTACGCGCCGTTCGGGCCATCCATCGTCCGCCGCCTCACCCCACGTCGCCGGGTTTTGCCGGCGGCCTCGCTGGCGCCAGCCTCAGCCCCAGCTCAGCGTGAAGCCGACGTCCCCCGGCATGCCGCCCGGAAAGTCGACGATCTGACACTTGAGTCGGTAACCGCGCGAACGGAGATGCTTTTCCCAGAACTCGTAGAGCTCCTTGGGCAGCCCGGTCAGCGTCTTTTCCCAGCCGGGTTCCGCTTGATTGATGGCGCGCCCGTGATCGGTACACAGCTCGTTGGGAAAGCGGCCGACAAAGACTTCCGTCTGTCCGTTGTTGACGGCGCGCTCGATGACCGCCGCTGCGCGCTTCATCCGCTCCGGGTCGGACACTCCCGAGGGCTTCGCGAAGTGCTCCAGCATCGCCTTTTTCTCCGCCTGTTCCGCCGCCAGACGGCGGGCGGTGTCCGCGGCCTTTTCAGCTTCTGCCAGCGCGAGTTTCTTCTGCAAATCCTTGGCGGTCGGCAGCACGTCGTCGATCACGCTCGCCATGAGACTGCTCCATCCCGTTGTCCTGGTTGAGAACGGAAACGTCGACCATCGGACGGTCAAATCCAGTGGGCAAGCTCCGGCATCCGCCAGGAGCCGCATTGCGCTAGATCAAAGCGAGGATTTTGCATTGCGATAGAGCCAAAACGAGGGGCAACAGGAGCGCGCCCATGTCGTTCATCCCGGAAGGTTCGCTGTCCGCCGAAAGTTTTGGCCCTCTGGGCCCCGCGCTCGAATACGCGCGGGATGCAGCCGAGCGCAGCATCCTCTACGGGGACGTCATGCGTCAGCGCGGCAATCAATACCGCGAGCACCTGGCCGAAACCGCACCGCATGTGCTTGAATTCGCAGCCGAGCTCGTGCGCGACGGACGGGAATTCGACCGACCCGTCAATTATGCCCTGGTGCGGATCATCCCGCCCAAGGGCGTCACGATCGATCCCGACCGGCGGCCCTTTGTGGTCATCGACCCCCGCGCCGGCCATGGCCCCGGCATCGGCGGGTTCAAGGCGGACAGCGAGATCGGCGTCGCACTCAAGGCCGGCCATCCTTGCTATTTCATCGGCTTCCTTCCGGATCCGGTGGCGGGACAGACGATCGAGGACATCGCGCGGGCCGAAGCCGCCTTCCTCGAGACGGTGATCGCCCTGCATCCCACGGCCGACGGCAAGCCGTGTGTGATCGGCAACTGCCAGGCCGGCTGGGCTGTGATGATCCTCGCTGCCATGCGGCCCGACCTGTTCGGGCCGATCATCATCGCGGGGGCACCCCTGTCATACTGGGCCGGCGTTCGCGGAAAGAATCCCATGCGCTATAGCGGCGGCCTGCTCGGCGGCAGCTGGCTCGCAGCTCTCACGAGCGACTTCGGGCAGGGCAAATTCGATGGCGCCTGGCTGGTGCAGAATTTTGAGGGTCTCAATCCGGCCAACACCCTGTGGACCAAGCAATACAACCTCTATGCCAAGGTCGATACGGAGGCGCCGCGCTATCTCGATTTCGAGCGCTGGTGGGGCGGCCACGTCACCCTCAATGCCGAGGAGATTCAATTCATCGTCGACGAGCTCTTCGTCGGCAACAATCTGGCCGCCGGCCGGGTCAAGCTCTCCGACGGGACGGCGATCGATCTGCGCAACATCAACCGGCCGATCGTGGTGTTCTGCTCGAAGGGTGACAACATCACGCCGCCACAGCAGGCGCTGGGATGGATTCTCGACCTCTACAAGGACGTCGACGACATTCGCCGCTACGGCCAGACCATCGTCTACACGGTTCATGAGACCGTCGGACATCTCGGAATCTTCGTCTCCGGCGGCGTGGCGCGCAAGCAGCACGACGAATTCTCCAGCAACATCGACCTGATCGACCTCCTCCCGCCCGGCCTCTACGAAGCCGTGTTCGAGGCCAGGAGCGACGAGACCATCAGCCCCGACCTCGTCACCGGCGACTGGATCATGCGCTGCGAGCAGCGCACCCTGGATGACATCCGCGCGCTCGGCGGCAACGACGCGGCGGACGAGCGCCGCTTTGCGACCGTTGCCAAGGTCTCGGAGATCAATCTCGCCCTCTACCGCACATTGGTGCAGCCCTTCGTGCGCGCGATGCTGCCACCGGCAGTGAGCGAGCTCCTGCGGGAGGCACACCCGTTGCGCCTGCAATATCAGCTCTTCTCCGACGCCAACCCATGGACCGCGTCACTGAGCGCCATGGCGAGGCGCGTGCGTGAGACCCGCGCGCCGGTGTCGGCCGACAATCCATTCCTGCAAATGCAGGAATTCGTGTCGCGCCAGATCGTGGGCGGGCTCGACGCCTGGCGCGACATGCACGACGCCGCAGCGGAATGGATGTTCAATGCGGTCTACGGCTCGCCGCTGCTGCAGGCAGCGGTCGGCATCGATCCGGCCGACACGCGCCCACCGCGCCGGGCCGGAACGAGCCCGCTGCATGACCAGCTCGTGGACGCGAAAATCGCCGAGATCAAGGCGCAGATGACGCAAGGCGGCCTGCGCGAGGGCTTGGTCCGCACCATGCTCTATGTCGGTCTGCCGCGTGCGGCCGTTGACGAACGTGGATTCGAGGCGATCCGGCGCATCCGGGCCGCCAATTACGACAGAAAGACGCTTCCGCTTGCCGAATTCAAGCTCATGGTGCGCAAGCAGTTCTTCATGCTGCTCATCGACCAGGAAGCGGCCGTGGCGGCCATCCCGGCTCTTCTCCCGAAGAGCGCGGACGCCCGACGCAAAGCGTTCGCGATCTTGCGCGACGTGCTGAGCGCCCGCGAGGAGATCGCCGGCGAAGTGGCGGATCGGCTGCGCGAGGCGGCGACCTGGTTCGGGGTCGAGCGTGAGCCAATCGAGGAGAAGATATCGATCGTCCCCACACTCGCGGTCCCGACACTCGCCAATCACGAGAGAGCGAAAGCCTCCTAGGCTTGGGGCCATCATCGCTCTGTGTGATCGGCTATGCCCGCGGTCCAGAACTCGGAAGGTTCGCTCGACGGTCGCGACTCGACGCTGGCGTCACCTAATCGGTCGCGTACGGATCGACGCAGACGCTGCCTGCCTCCTCAGGTGGCAGCGTGCTGGCGATGCGCTGCAGCCGGCGTGCTTCGTCTTCCATTCCGATCCAGCGCAGCTTTCGGATCAGCTTCGCCACCTCGCCGCGCGACGTATGATCGCTCACACTCGGTGCGTCCGCCTGGTCTATCGCACGTTCCATCGCGCTTTCTCCCTGTTTGTTCTTGTTCTTGCCGCTCAAGAGCTTCCACTCGGCCATCCTTTCGTCAGCGAGCTCGTGATCCGGCCCATCACGGCCTGCGACTCGGACACCATTCGTTGTGCGTCCTCTGCCGCCATTTGCAGGCGTTGCGCGACCGTCTCCTGGTAAGCGCCCAGTGCATCCGGTACCGAACGACTGGCGGAAAGCTTGCTGGCCAAGTCGGACCAGAGCGCGATTTCCGACTGCACGCGCGCCAGCCAGGCGCGACTTGCCTGCTCATATGTTTCGAGCAGCTCTTTTTGGATCCCGAGTGTTGCTTCGGTTTGATTCCGCCCCGCCTTCGTGAATTTCTCCTGCCCCGCGCCCCCACTGCCGCTTGATTTGCCGTCCATGGTTGCCTCGGTTTCTCCCAATGCTCGACTATAGATCATCTTCCCCGGCTTCGCCACGTCGGTCCGGACCCGAATGACCGAAGCGATGCGACAGGAGTGTCGCACCAGAAGCGGTGATGTGGCCGATGTATTGCAGCACCCAAATGAGTCAGTCTCGTTGACCTAGATCAACATGCACCTCCTGCGGCTGCATGTCTGACCCGTGCGAAACGTCATCAAAATCGGATGCGGCTCCCTGCGTCGATCCGAAAACGTCAAATGAGCCTTGCCTCTCAATGCTCTGCAATGAAGGCGCGACACCGCTTCCTCATTGATCCAGATCAATTCGCGTCAAGTTGGATTCCTGACTATCGCCATCACACGCGCACGGAGCCGAAGCCGAGACGGCAATACCCCACGGCAATCAACCCGACAGGAGGCGTCGAATGATCTTGCGGGCGATAGAGCGATGGGTGCTCGTCCTTTCACTCCTTTTCCCCACCGCCGCACTGGCCCAAACGTCGGGCGCCACGCCGCCGACGGACGGTGACCAGCTTCTCAAGCCCGCGGAGCTCGACGCGCTCGTCGCGCCGATCGCGCTCTATCCCGATCCGCTGTTGGCCCAAGTGCTGATGGCATCGACCTATCCGCTCGAGGTGGTGCAGGCCGACCGCTGGATCAGCGAGAACAAGAAGCTCAAGGCCGACGCATTGAAGTCCGAGGTGGAAAAGCAGGGCTGGGACGACAGCGTGAAGGGGTTGGTGGCGACCCCAAGCGTCCTTTCGATGATGAGCAGCAAGCTCGACTGGACCCAGAAGCTCGGCGATGCGGTGCTTGCCCAGCAGCCGGACGTGATGGATGCAATCCAGCGGCTGCGCGCAAGGGCGCAAGCGAACAACAAGCTGCAATCGACCAAGCAGCAAAAGGTCATCGTCACCCAGGAGGCGGATCGGCAGCTTATTGCCATCGAGCCGGCCGATCCGGGCATGATCTACGTCCCGTATTACGATCCCGCCGTCGTTTACGGCGGCTGGCCCTATCCGGATCATCCGCCGTACTACTGGGGTTATCCTGGCTACATCGGCGCCGGCCTCATAGCGACCGGACTTGCTTTCGGCGCCGGATATGCGCTCGGGCGCTGGGCGTCGGGAGGCCGTTATTGGGGTCGCGGCAGCTTCGACTGGAACCGCAACAATATCAATATCGGCAGCGGCAATCGCGTCACCCACTGGCAGCACAATCCGCAGCACCGGCAAGGCGTGAGATACAACAACCGCGACGTGGCGCAGCGGTTCGGCAACAACAGCCTGCGCCAGGGCGCGCAGAACCGGATGGACTTCCGCGGCCGTGGCGGACAGCAGGTTCTCAACCCAGGCGGAGGCAATGTCGCTGATCGTCGCAATCCCGGCGATCGCGGAAGCGGCAACCGTCAGGCCGGGAACAGGCCAGCCGATCGCCAGGCCGGCAACCGCGCGAGCGGTGATCGGGCCGCGGATCGTCCCTCGAACCGACAGGCTGCGCATCGCAGTGGCAGCAACCGCCAGGCAGGCAACCGTCCGGCGGGTAACCGTCAGGCGGGGAGCCGCGGCGGCGGGGGCGGAGCGCAGCGGGCTGCAGCGCGCGGCGGCGGCAATGCGTTCGCGAACATCCAGCGCGGCTCGGCGGCCCGAGCCCAGGCCTCGCGCGGAATGGCGAGCCTCGGCGGTCCGCGGTTCGCCAGCGGCGGCGGCGCCCGCCTGGGTGGCGGCGGAGGCGGCGGTGGCGGCTTCCGCGGCGGCGGTCGTCGGTCGGACATCGCGCTCAAGCACGACATCGTTCTGCTCGGCCATCTCGACAACGGCCTCGGCTTCTACCGCTTCAGCTACATCGGCAGCGACAAGGCCTATGTGGGCGTGATGGCGCAGGAGGTGCAGGCGGTCATGCCGCAGGCGGTGACGCGGGGAAGCGATGGGTACCTGCGCGTCTTCTATGACAAGCTCGGACTGACGTTCGAGACCTATGAGGACTGGCGCAAGTCAGGCGCACACGTGCCGCCCGGCATGCGGTCCCACTGAGATCCGAGCGAGGATGTCATGATGACGAACATCGCTTCTCCTGACTCTCGTCGCACACAGTCACCGGCGAGGCTCGCTCTGTGGACCGCAATGGTGCTCGCCGGCACCGTCCTGGCCGCCGCCGCCCAGGAAGCGTTCAAGACCGCCGATCAGGCCGCCGACGCTCTCGCACGCGCCGCCAGGAGCGGCGATCGCAACGCCGTCCTGACCATCCTGGGCAAGGATGCGGCCGACATCGTCTCATCGGGCGACCCGGTTGCAGACAGCGCGACCCGTCAAGCGTTCCTGGCTGCCTATGACGAGCGGCATCACATCGACACGGAGAGCGACAACAAGGCCGTCATGATCGTCGGGCATGACGACTTTCCTTTCCCGATTCCGATCGTACGCAACGGCGAGGGCTGGCGCTTCGACACGGCCGCGGGCCGCCTGGAAATTCTTTATCGGCGCATCGGCCGCAACGAGATCGACGCGATCCAGGCCTGCCTCGCCTATGTGGACGCGCAAAACGATTATGCCGACAAGGATCATGGAGCCGGTCGCGGCGCCTATGCGCAGCACATCGTCAGCCAGCCCGGGACGCAGGACGGACTCTACTGGCCGGCGAAGACGGGCGAAGAGGAAAGTCCGCTCGGCGCCCTCGTCGCCGTCGCGACAGCCGAGGGCTACAAGGTCGGCGGCGCGCGCGCACCCTTCCATGGCTACTATTACAAGATCCTCACCAGGCAGGGATCGAATGCGCCCGGGGGCGCTTTGGACTACGTCGTCAACGGCAAGATGATCGGCGGCTTCGCGCTCGTTGCCTACCCGGCCGAATACGGCAATTCCGGTGTGATGACGTTCCTGGTCAACCACGCCGGCGCGGTCTTCCAGAAGGACCTGGGGCCGGACACGGCGCGGATCGCCGAGCGGATCACTTCGTTCAATCCGGACCAGACCTGGAAGGTCATCGACATCGCGTCGATGCAGTGACGCGGCTGGGCGGCGTCCGGCAGCGCAAGCGGACGTCGGTCACGCTGCAAGCGCTGCCGCGTTGCGCAGCACGACGGCGCGTGAGTTGGGCAGTGCGATGGTCGACTGGTTTTCGAGGATCGTGAACGTCCGCGACACGGTTTCAATTGGCCAGATCGGACCAGAGGTCGATTTCCGATTGAACGCGCGCCAGCCAGGCGCGACTTGCTGCTCATATGTTTCGAGCAGCTCCTTTTGGATCCCGAGCGTCGCTTCGGTTTAATTCCGCTCCGCCTTCGTGAACTTCTCCTGCCGAAGCGATGCGACAGGAGTGGGCCGGGCACCTCGACGTTCTTGTCGCGTCGATTGCGCTCTATCGGGCCCCTGCCCGGCGAGTGCTGCTGCCATGACCCGAGCTGCTTTCGCTGAATTTTGACCTATGTCAATCGCGTTCGACCGTGCAGTCCGATAGTTGCTGCACGCTCGATGAGCAAAGTCCGACGCTAGAGAGCGAAGACCACCAGCGAACGCCGACGCGCAAGTACTGAGCTTCGGGCTTTGCTCGCAAGCTGCCAGACGACGCGCGCCGACCTAAGTCGCCGAGGAACGAACCGACACGGATGCACGGGGCCGCGGTCGCAATCGTGTAACAGGAAAGGAAAATGCCATGCTACGTCACGCCCTTATCGGTATAGCGGCCGCTACCCTCATTGGCACGACCATCATCCCCGACGATGCGTTCGCCTTCCGCGGCGGCGGCCGTGGCGGCGGCTTCCGCGGTGGCGCGATTGGCGGAAGGGCGCACGTGTCGCGCCCGATCGCCGGTCGCGGCGCGGCTTATCGCGCCGGCGCGTACCGCGGGTATCGCGCAGGGGCATACCGCGGAGCCTGGCGCGGCGCAGCCGTCGGCGCGGCGGCGGTCGGCGCAGCGGCCGTGGGCGCTGGTTACTACGGCGGCTATTACGGCAACGGGTATTATAACGGTTGTTACCGCGACGCATACGGCAGGCTGGTCTGCCCTCAGTACTGAGGCTGTCCGATAGACAGTCCACCGATCGATTCCCCGCGCACGGCTGTGGCACATCAGCCGTGCGCATTCAGGTCGGCGGCCTACACGCCTGCTAAAGGTTTGCAGCCACCCAGGCATTCGACATCCGGCCCGCCGCGACACCGAGCGGATCAGATCGTTCAATCCGGATCAGACTTGGAAGATCGTTGACTCGCGCCAGTGCAGTGAGCCGGCCGGGCGGCCCCGATAGGCCGCCGGGGGGCTGCTCACGCTGCAAGCGCTGCCGCGTTGCGCAGCACGACGGCGCGTGAGTTGGGCAGTGCGATGGTCGACTGGCTTTCAAGGATCGTGAACGTGCGTGAAACGGTCTCAATCGTGATCCCAAGATAATCCGCGATGTCCTGGCGCGACATCGGCAGCTCGATGACACCGCCGAGCGAAATGCGCTCTGCCATCTCGAGCAGAAAGCTGCCGAGACGTTCAGGGGCCGTCTTGATCAGCATCAGGGCGTGATTGTGCAGCCGAGCGATTTCCTGTGCTGTCACGGTCATGAGCTGTTCGGCGAACTCGCGATCATCCCTCGCCATGCGCGTCAGCGTGCTTCGCTTGATGACCCGGACGTTCGAGATGGTGATCGCCTCGGCGGAAAACGAATGCTCACGTCCATCCTCAAGCCCGAAAATATTGCCGGCGAAGTAGAACCCTCCGATCTGTCGCCGTCCATCGGGCAGCACTTTAACCGTTCGCACGGCGCCGTGAGCAAGCTCGTAGACATAGTCCGCGGGCTCTTTTTCGCCGTAGATCTCCCGATTGGGTCCAAATTTGATCGGTACGCCGGTTATCCATTTGGCCAGCGGGCCGTGCGCCCTTGATTGGGCGAGCGCTCCATGAGGGTTGATCCGCCTAAGGACATCCGTCTGGACCAGCTGCGCGTACATGCCACTCTCCAACTTTACGCGACGCACTTGCTCGGCGCGGGAGCGCCGTAGCGGCCGAAGCTCCGACCGGGAGAACTGCTGCGCTTCCCAGGAGGCTTCCCCACCCGTCTGTTGTAGTCCGCACTCTTCAAGCCCGTCGATTGGACCGTGGTCCAATGGGCCGGCAGTACTTCAGCCAAGACGGGGCATTGCAGCTGCACGCGGCGAGAACCGCAGAGCGACCCTGCGGATTGCCCTCCACCGGACCTGGATGGTACGAGTTTACTTGAGCGCTGCGACACTGGCGGCGGCTTGTGTAAGCTGATGTAAGGAGTAAGGTTCTTCCCGTGGTTGTTCGGTGCAGCATGGGACCGCTGGTCGCACGAGGGCATGAGTGCGTTGCTGGCGACGCGCCGGCGCTGGCCCCCGTCGCGAATTCCTCGCCACCTCCACCTCAGGCTGCTGCCCTCGCATACGCCGGTTGCCTCGCGGAGCGGAGGCTATGACGGTGACCCTGAATATGCCGCAGGCATGGTCGCGTTTCGGCCCGCCCGTCGCGCCGCTGCGCGGCCCTCTCCTTGCCGCGGTCGCCTATTTTGTCGGGGCTGAAGCCGCTTTTCTCGTCGGCACCTTGTCGGATCGAATCTTCGCGCCCTTCTGGCCGCCGAATGTCATCCTCTTTTGCGTGCTGCTGCTCGCGCCGAGGCCTCGCTGGTGGCTCTACCTCGCGGCCGCACTTCCGGCGCACATGCTCGCCGAATTGCAAGTTGCAATGCCCCCCCTGCCCATGGCTGTGGCGTTCGCCACCAATTGCGCGATCGCGCTGCTGGGCGCGCTCGCCGTCCGGCGCGAGCTGGAAGGATCGCCCTGGCTGGGAAGCCTTAAGAAGGCGTCGATCTATGTACTCGTCACGGCGCTCGCAGCGCCGGCCGCGGTGGCATTTGGCGGCGCGTTCGTCCCGATTCTGGCCGGAGGTGCCCACGGCCACTACTGGATCGCTTGGGCCCAGTGGTTTCTCGCGAACAGCCTGGGCTTTCTCACGCTCGGTCCCATTTTCCTCACCTGGTTCGCCGAGGGCCCGCGGCCCTGGTCGATCCTCTCGCCCTGGCGTTTGATGGAGGCCGTTGCCATTGCCGTCGCGCTCGTCGCCGTCTGCGCGCTTGCATTCCACCTCGATGCCGGCGGCGTCGAAATCGGCTTCATGCCGGCCCTGCTCTATTCTCCCCTGCCGCTCATCCTGTGGGCCGCGGTCCGTTTCGGCGCAAAAGGCGCAAGCGGCGCAATCTTCGTAGTCACCGTTGTGCTTTTGTGGCTTGCGCTGAATAGCTCGAGCTTCTTCCTGGCCGGAGACCCCAGCCAAAACGTGCTCGCGCTGCAGATCTTTCTGATCGGCCTGTCCATTCCGGTGTTGCTGCTTGGAGCCGCAATCGACGAGGTTCGCCGCGCCGAGGCCGCCACGCGTGAGAGCGAGGAGCGGATGCGATTCGCGGCTGCATCCGCGAATATCGGCCTGTGGTACTTCGAGCGCGCCAGCGGCCAGTTCTGGATGACCGAACATTGCCGCGAGATGCTCGGCCTGGCGCCGGACGCGCCGCTCACCCCGGAGCTGGTCCAACGCACGATCCATCCGGACGACCGCAAGAGCGCCGTGCAGTCGATGCGGTCGGCGGCCTATGCGGGGCACGATGTGGTGAGTGAATTTCGCGTCGTCTTGCCGGGCGGCGGCGGGTTGCGCTGGGTGCGCGCACGCGCGCGCGCAGATCACGACCGGAATGGGATGCCGTTTCGCGTGAGCGGCCTCTTCATGGACATCACGGCCGTAAAAGCGGCCGACCAGGATGCGGAAATACAGCGCCGTGAGCTTGCACACTTGATGCGGGTGTCAGTCATGGGGGAGTTGTCGGGCGCGATCGCGCACGAGCTCAATCAACCGCTGACCGCCATTCTGTCGAACGCGCAGGCGGCACGGCTGCTGCTGGCGGGATCGCCCGTCAATCTGGCGGAGATCACCGACGCGGTTGGAGATATCGAGCACGAGAGCAAGCGCGCCGGAGAGGTGATCGAGCGCATGCGCGGATTGCTGAAAAAGGGCGAGCACCGTCCGGAGCCCTTCGACGTGAACGAGCTCATCCGGTCGACCGTCGACCTGCTTCATAGCGAAATCATTGCCCGCCGGCTCAAGGTCGACCTCCAATTGGCGCCGGCCCTGCCCCAGTCCATGGGCGACGCGGTTCAGCTGCAGCAGGTTCTGCTTAATCTGCTGCTGAATGCGATGGATGCGATGGCGGCCACGCCCTTGCCACGACGCGCAATCACCGTGAGCACGCGCCTCACGCCGGACAATGCGCTAGAGGTCAGCGTCATAGACGGGGGTCCAGGGCTGACGCTGGACGCAGAGACGCGTGCCTTCAATCCGTTCTTCACCACCAAGCCGCACGGCCTGGGTCTCGGGCTGTCCATTTGCTCGACCATCGTCAGTGTGCACGGCGGTCAGCTTGGACTCGTCAACAATGTCGGCGGTGGCGCGAAGGCGAGCTTTACAGTACCGGTAAGGCCGGTGATACTAGCGGCTGCAAAATGAGTGTCAGCGAGTTCACCGTGTTTCTCGTCGATGACGACCCGGCCGTTTTGCGCGGGTTGGCACGGCTCATGTCCGCCGCCCATTACCGGACGCGGACGTTCGCATCTCCGCAAGAATTCCTGTCCGCGCACGATCCCGGCGAGCCAGGATGCGCCGTGGTCGACCTCGCCATGCCGGACCTCGACGGCCTCGAGCTTCAGCAGCAGCTGCACGGCGCAGGTATCGAGCGGCCGATCATCTTTGTAACGGGAGAGGCCGATGTCCCAAAAACCG